>NZ_JBQVPI010000011.1:0-197249 GCF_052438155.1 Shinella sp.
CCGCCTGGTCGGTCGCGCAGTTCATCTCCTTGCGTGCCCTTTCAACCTCGGCCACAACGCAGTCGCCTTTTGCTGCATCAGGCTTGCAGTCGATCGTCGGATCATAGGTCGCCCGGCCGATCGGAATGGAAACGAAGTGCCAGTTATAGGTAGTCGGTCTGGCGTCGCGGGCATCGTCAGCCCAGCTCGCGATTGACCCCAGCGATACGCCAGGCCCAAGCAGGGTCGAGACCATCGTGGCGGCCTGTGGTGACAGTCTCCGCTGGGCGATTTCGGCGACGATCGAATGGCCCTCCTGCCCCCAGGCAAGCGCACTGATCGGTCCGATGATGACGAGAAATATGGAAAGAAAAAAACTACGCATGCCGCATCCCCTCGACAAGTATAAGGCGAGTATTGATCAGCTCTGCAACATTGGCAAGACGGTTCCAGCCGAGCTGATCGATATTCAGAGCAAATTTCATCGCGGTTTAGGAGAAGGATTTTGCTTATTTTTTAGGTGTGAATCGTGCGAACGATCAAACGAACTACCTAGACGCGGCAAACGCGATATTCTACCACCGACTGTATCGCAGATCATGGCTTTGTTTGCCATACGGGAGCGCTGATGCCTACACTTAATACCGATCTCATCGGCCGCGTGAGGCGCTTGCCACTGAAGCCCTCGGCGACGTCAGCTCTTATGCCTGTTTTCGAAGCAGTTTCAAACGGACTGCATGCCATAGATGATCGTCACAAAGCTAACGCTCGCGTGCAAGGCAAGATAGTAATTGAAGTTCTTCGCCACGACCCCAAAGAAGCGGCGTCGCCAGTGGTTGGGTTTGTGGTCACAGACAACGGCATCGGCTTAAATGATGACAACTACAATTCGTTTTTGAAACCAGACTCTCAGCACAAGTTTGACCGTGGTGGCAAAGGTGTGGGCCGCCTTGGCTGGCTGAAGGTATTCAAGGAAATCCGCGTAGACAGCACATATCAAGATGCTCAAGGAGACGCGGCCGTTCGTTCATTTGATTTCGTTTTGAGCGACGATGAGCAAGTTCGTTGGAAGCCTGACGCGAAGCCTTCGCCTACTGGTCCAGGTACCCGCGTCTCTCTGAAGGTCTTTGATACGCTGTACGGCTCAAAGTGCCCAGTGGAGGCAGCGACGCTGCGCCAACGCGTCATCGGGCACTTCATGCAACTCTTCGCGGCCAATGCAGCTCCCTCCATCATGATGCAAGACGGCTTAGAGAGCATCGATCTAAGGGAAGCCTTCAAGGACCTTATTCAGAATACGTCGGAGGAGACAGTTTCTGTCACGCTCTCAGACGACGAGAAGTTCGACCTTACAATCCGCCACATCCGCGCAGCGAAGGCGATACGACCTGACGTAAACAAGAAGGCATATAACTGGCTGTTCCTCTCCGCAAATGACCGCGCCGTCGAGGAAACGGTTATTGACGACCAGATTGGCCTTAAGGCTCTTGATGGCGGCGACGTCTATATTGGCTGCGTGTCGGGCTCTCATCTAGATCGGCACGTCAACCAGGAGCGAACCGGCTTCAGCTTTGACGCGAGCGAGAGCCGTGAAATCCGCCGGGCGCTACAAGCGTCCGTCATGTCCTATCTAAGTTCCTATGTGTCGCAGCAGCGTGAGAAGAAGCGCCGCCTAGTTCAGCAAGTTATCGCTGAGTACCCTCAGTTCCTTTATCTTCAAAGCGAGATGGAAGCATTTATCAAGAAGCTCGCACCTGGCGTTACTTCCCGAGAAGCCGTCTATGTCGAGATGTGCCGCCACCGCTACCGGCGAATGAACCAGGAGCACAACAAGCTTGAAGAAGCATCCAAGCCTGGATCTGCTTTAAAAAAAGAGCTTGAGGCTCGGGTGACTGAGTACCAAAAATTCGTGCAGGAACAGCAGCGCGGGGTCCTTGCTGAATATGTCCTGCTTCGCAAGGCGGTGATAGATATCCTTGACCGATACTCGGAATATCAGGAAGGGACAGAGAAACACCATCTCGAAGAGGCCGTACATAAGCTCATCGTTCCAATGAGAACCGATTCCGCAGCAATGGAAATCGGCGACCATAACCTCTGGCTAATTGACGACCGATTGGCGTTTTTCGCTCACTTCTCGTCCGACCGCCCCTTCAAAAGCTACACCGACAACCCTTCTCTCGACCGACCAGACGTCGCCTTCTTCTATGACACCTGCTTTGCCTGGCGGGAGCAGGAGACGCCGAATACGGTGGTGTTGGTGGAATTTAAACGTCCGGCCAGAGACAATTACGACGGTGATGACAACCCGCTCCGTCAGGTTATCAGCTACATAAAGAAGTTCAAAACCTCTACATCTCTGAAGGACTCGAAGGGGCGCATCTTGTCGCCTCATATGCAGAACGCGGCCTTCCACTGCTATATCGTCGCCGATCTGACCAACTCGCTCATGGATGAGCTGGGAGGATATCGCTTTGAGAAGACGCCCGACGGAATGGGGCTGGTGGGCTACCTGACGAACCCTGACGCCTACGTTGAAATTATCTCCTACCCGAAGCTCCTGGCTGATGCGAAGATGCGAAACAGCATTTTCTTTAAGAAGCTTGGCATCACCAACGTAGATCCTGGAGCGGAGCGAACAAGCGACGCCATCGACGACGTGCTTGATGAGGTCGACGAGGAAATCACGACTGCGGCCCAATAGGCTCAGAAAAGCCTGCGAAACCAGGGCGAAGATCGATAGCGAGTCGGACGTCACGCCGACGATTACGCATCGTTTTCGATAGGTGTGATCCCATCATAGAAGAACTTCATCACATATCTATCGAAGGGCGTAAGTGAATCAATCTTCAACATCCGTTCCAGCCCGATATCCTGGAATTTCTGGATGGCATCGTTCAGCCCGAAGTTTGCCGTCGTGAAGTCGATGAGCCTGCTTCGATGAATCTTCTTCGAAATCATCCGAGGGAGCCCATATTCTTCAAGCGAGTATACCGGCCCGGGTAGAAAGGCACGACTTAGGCTGCCGACAAAGCGAGAGACATCCACCTCCGAATTTATAATGATCTTATATAGCTCGTTGGCGTCACTGACCAACGCCGACAGCTTATAGGTGATGGTGCGTTCGAGTTTGAAAAATTGATCGATGCCTATACCGTCGTCATCCAGCCGGTCGAGTATCCGCGACAGATGCGAGTTCCAGTTCTGTGACATCGCTTTTGTGGCAACTACGATGTCTGTGAAGCGGCCGTCCCAGCCCGTACTCTTGAAATTGAGCAGCTTGTAGAGCATCCGCTCCCAATGCTGAGGGTCGTCGGAATTCAGAAATGCGAAGCCATTCCACTCTTCAGGATGGTTATGCATGTCGCTCGCAAGGCGCAGCAAGAATTCGGAGTCGCTGTCGTGCAAGACGTTGTCCCGCCGCAATCGAGCGAACTCATCTTCCCCAATGATGCCCGACATTGATTGCCGATATTCGACGACATGTTCCAGCTGCTCCGGCGTGAGCCTATCACCATCCTGCTGCTCATCAAGATCACCAAGGATCTGCTCCGGAAACTCGATTTCTAGCTGCGCGTCCTCGTCCTTTGGCGGCTCGTCCAGAAGGTAAATATTCCCTACAAAGTGTTTGAACATACGGCCGCCTCGGCCAATGATGTTCTTGTAGGAAAAGTTTTTCAGCTTCGAGCTGCCGATCTTGCTGCGCCAAATGATGACATTTTGCGCAGAAGTGTTGACGCCCTCGATGATCGAGGAGGTCGAAACGATGTTGTCGAGTCCACGGTCGTTTTCAAACAACCTGATCTGGATTTGACTGAGACACCGGTGCATGCTGCCGTTGTGAATGCCTGTGCCGCGCTCGACTAGGTCGGCCAAATCCCAGTCCTGCACATAATTTTCTCGAAGCCACTTCGCAAAGTGGTTTGTGTGCGGCCTGTCGACGATATCCATGCTCCGTTTGACGATTTTCGCCACTCGGTTGATGTCTGTGTAGGTACCCGCGTAGATCAAAGCCTTTGCAGTTCTTGGCTTTATAAGCTCGACGAGCTTGTCCGCCTTCCGATCCTCATCACCCGCGATCTCTCTAAAAAGCTCGTGCTTTTCAAGGAAAACCGTATTGAAGTCGAGCAGCTCAAGGAATTCCATGTCGTCGGTAAAGACGTTGCTCGTCAGCTTTTTGATGTTCGGCGCAAGGTAGTAGCGTTGAACAGATTTCTTTGAGAGCTTGATTATCGCTTTGATCAGCGAAGGCGCCCTGTCCTTGTCATGGACCTTGCTGGCCTTGTAGAATTCGTCGATGACGAGAAGATCGATCTTCTCAATCTTGCTAAGGTAGCCGAACACCCGCTCTTGCGGAAAAATGAAGATATTCCTTTCACCCAACTGGGTGTCCGGCGCGGTGATAATTCGATATTTTCGGGAAAACTTCTTGAAAATCCTGCGCCGCGTCTCGTCCATCAGCGCGATTGTCGGCACGATGATGACGACTGTATCGGGGTCATTTAAGGCGATGAAAGCGTCGATGATGAAGCTTTTTCCAAAGCTCGTGGGTGCGCTCACCGCAAGATTTGTGCCACGCATAAGCTTGCCTAGAACCAGGGACTGCTCACGATGCAAGGTTGCGCGACGGTCACCGACATCCACCTCGAAGGCAGAATGAACATATCTCTGCTCCCATGACCCGGAATCGAGTTCCATATAGGGATAAAGACCCGTGGTCCGGATAAGGTGGTTCAGGACCTGCGGGTACGGCTCCCCGTTCTCTTTCATATTGCTCAGAAGCTTGATCAGGGTATTCCTGGCGGCGACCTCGTCCCCTCGGTTCAAGTGGTCGTTGATTTCATGGCAAGTGTCGAAGACATCCATATCAATCGCCCTTGAACTGCTTAACTTGCTTCGTGAACGCTTTGACAATCGCCTTTTTGTCGGGGACTGGCACCAAGATCACATGGAAGGTGATGTCCGTGTACTTGTGAACCGTGCTGGCCTTCGCCATCTGCTTGGCGAAATATGCCTCAGCCCGATCGCGATGGTAATCGATGATCGACTGTCGATATTTAGGTGTCAGATCTGTAGCTGCAGACGTGATCTTGCACTCGTGGATGAGCAGGATCGGAACATGAATCCTAGGCTTTAGCCTGTCAATCGAGTGGTGAGGCGACAAGGCCGCTTTGATAGCTTCTTTCAATGCCGCGTCGATCGGAAGAAGATCGAGATCATTCACATTAGTGATGATCGAGTTTTCCTTCTTCAATTTCGCCGTGGTGAGGGCCTCGTAGACCGAGTTCACAACAGTATCGAGCCGAGCATCGGCTATTGAGTTGTAAAATTTTGCTTCGCCAAACCAAAGGGTGAAGTCGTTTCCGTCTACGACGATGTGGACGCTATCCGCCCCTTTCGCGTTGTCCTGGCTGTTCTGTTTGTAGAAAATCTTTGGAACGACAGGAAGAGCTTTGAAGTGCTCGCGCATCAAGCCGTAAAGGAAAATCTCGGCGACCTCGCTACCTTCGCCGATCTTGTCATTGTCAGTCAGCCGCAGATTCTTCGCTGCGGCCAACAGAGCAGTGAAGCTCTGGTCAGTAAGCGCTGCTCGTTCTCGCTCCGAGAGGGCGGTTTGAGCGATATTGTCCCAGATGAAGTTCTGGAAATCCTGGTGGCACCACTTTCCGTCCTCGAAGTCGTTAACGTAACTCAGGAGCCGCTTGTTCAACGCAGCCTTCAACTGAGCAATAGAAGTCACATTCGAAAGCGTATCATCGACAAAAATCTCGAATTTGACTTTGCTCATTTTACTGCCACCAGCGCTTGCTTAAGCCAATGCTTATATTCGATAAACTAGCATTATCTCACAAGCAATGGTTTTGCTCGTGCATAACTATTACCTACGAGGACACCAATATTTGCAGGGATTCTTGTGGATCGCTGGACTGCGAACACTTGCAACTGTGGTTTGGTGTCTGCGCCTAAGAAGACACATGCAAACCGAAAATGCAAGTTTGCAAATCCATATTGCACTCAACAATTCGATGCGATATATGACGTCTATCGTCAGGAGGTGCACATGACAGTTCCCACAGCAGCGTTGAAAAAGGCTCGCGAGGCCGCCAATATCAATCAGACTGAGATGGCTCAACGTCTGGGCGTGAGTAGCAACAGCGTGGTTTCGCGACTTGAGAAAACCGAAACGACCGACCAGGCTATGGCGGAGCGGTACCTCAAGGCGATTGGGACAGAACAAAGCTTGGCGATGCTCGATTACTATTCGCGCGAATGGAAGATTTCGAAGCGCCCCGATTTTAAACATCCGAACCGCGACGTCTTGTGGCAAGCTGAGACCGCCTTGCAGAGCTTGGAGGTATTCGAGGCAGGTGAGTTCGATGCCCTTCTCGCCGAGCCTCTGAAATTCCTGCGAAGCAACCTGATCTCGACTGCTGATTACGTTTGGCAAACAGATCACGCTCTGGCATGGATTGGAGTTGTAGGGATCGGGAAGACTACTGCCCTGTCCCACCTGACGAACCTCATTCTTCCAGGCACGGATGGACGGCCCAAGCCGATATTCCCGGCATCTGGTGGTCGAACGACCACCAGCGAGGTAGTTGTTCGGCTGGGACCGGCCTTTGGTGTGGCCGTCGAGCCGAAGACTGAGGATGAGATCAGGATACTCGTCACTGAGATTGTTGATGCTGCACTCGACGGCAAGGGCGGGGTTTCCACCGAGATCGATCGCGCCATCAGAAATATGGCTGATCTCCCAAAGGCAAGAGACCCAAATGATCCAAAAATTCTGATCGACCCGATCAGGGAACTGACTAGAGACTATCCCGAATCGCGAGAAGATATTGTCCACGCCATCGTGGCGCGGATGAAGTTGGAGCAGCGAACAGAGACGCAACTTCTTTTGTCCGAAGATAACGCGGGCGGCCTGGAATGGCTTTCAAAAGTCGTGACCGAAATCAATTTCGGACGCCACGCTCGGTTCTCTCTTCCCCAGAGAGTGACGGTGTTCGTGCCGAAGCGGGCGATGAGGAAGTCGGATTTCGATTTGACGATCATCGACACTAAGGGCATCCATGGCGCGACCGATAGGCCTGATCTGCAGTCAATGTATAGCAACCCAAGGACGCTCAGCATCCTTTGCTGCGCCTTCAACGACGCTCCTGGTCAGGAAACGCTTGATATCTTGAAGGGCCTCGTCGACATGGGGTCGGACGCGATTGAGCGTCAGCGCGTAATGCTATTGGTGCTCCCGCGTGCAGACGAAGCATTGAAGGTCATCAACGGCATGGGCGAGCCGGTCGAAAGCGTGGCCGAAGGCTACGCTTACAGGACCTCACAAATCCTCGATTCCTTGGCGGCAGAAAACATCCCTTCTGTGCCGATCTTATACTTCAATGCCGTTGAGGACGGATCAGCTACCACATGGCGCGAGATCAGCGAGAACATCGACGTCCTTCGCCAACGGCAGCTGGAGAGACTATCGCGCTTCACGGCACTGGCGCTTGATTTCCAGAACAGCGCAGACGCCCATAAGATCCAGCAGGCACGAAACACGTTGGCGAGGGAAGGCCAGAATATCTGGAACGCATACCAGGATATTCCGACCGCCGTCAGGCCAGCTCAGCAGGGATTAATTTCAGAACTGAAGCGCAGTCATCCCAGTACAATTGCTGCGGCGGTTGTCCGAAAAGGAGCGTGGTACAACCTCGACATCCACCACTTCATCGGAACAGGGGTACGCTCAGACGCAAATCTGCGGACATCCGGTCTTGTCCGAAAAATTCAAGGCCGTCTTGATGCCCTGCGTGACCAGTTCAATTCGACAAGCGAGGCACTTGCTCTCGTGGACACCTTAGCTGAAGACCTCGCGGATTGGCACCAAGACTTCCTCGTTCGGGCTGTGACAATCGGCAAAAACGCCTTCAAGCAATTCCTTGATGCCGACGTCGAGTTTTGGAAGGAACTCAAGCGCCGCTGGGGACAAGGCTCGGGCTATCGAAACGAAATTGCGGACATGATGGAGAAATGGTTCGAGAAGGAAGAGTTGAATAAAGCTCGCGCGAAAATCGACCGGCGGCTTGCCGAAGCCTGGAAAGAACTCGTTCTCGATAGGGTTCTTGAAAGCTCTGCGCTCAAAGAAGCCACCGACGAGTAAGGTATACTTGCGATCCGCCTCAACTGGTTGAAGGGTTGCTTGAGACTTGTCAAATGAAGTCCTGCGGACGCTCCACCACCGTGTAGTTCATCGGAAGCTGGATTTTGTATCCCTTCCGAGAAAGCGCTGATCTGTGGATCTTCGCTCCCTCAGGTATAACCCGCCGGTGCGCAAAGTTCGGCTTCCACTCTCCGGTCTGTCTCCGTTTTTTCGGCACGACTTCCGCAAGCCACCAGCGACCGCACAGTGATTCATGTATTTTCGCATCCTCGCCGATTTCCTCGGGTGCCCTCAAGATCGCCCTCGCCCTTTGATGATCGACACGCAGCCCGAGCAGTTCCGCTTCGTAGAGCATCCATTCGAGAGAAAGCTTCGCCAGACCGTTCTCCGCTTCCTTGTATCCTCCGCCCACGTCTCCATGGCATCCTGGAAACCAGACCTCTTGTATATCGCGCGGCAGCTGACCCGGCTGCGGCTGAGTAAGAAGGTTTGTCCTGAAAAACGCCCTACGCTCGTCGATCGCCACCGCGTGCCGGATGTGTTGGACGTTCGGAAGCTTGGAGGCATAGGGAATGCTCAAAGGGTTGGCGATCCAGCCAACAGAACTTACCGTGTCCCAGATACCCATGAAATGGATCGGGCAATCGATCGAGCTAAAGGTGGACTTGAAACCGTCGGCCAGCTTGAATTTCTCATGTACGTCACCATCGTCCTCGTTGAACCCGGTCATTTGCCTGATTGCATAAGGTATCAACGGCTCGTTGCCGGGTGGAAACAGCCCGTACATGTAGATCAAGGCCGCCAGCGCTCTGACCATGTACGCCCCTCGACTGAAGCCGAAAAGATAGACTTGATCCCCGGGCTGATATGTATTCATGATATACGCATAGGCCTCGACGAGGTCCCGTTCGAGGCCCCAGCCGACCGCCATGCCAAGTGTCCGTCGTAGCTTCCGACCGACGTCGGTTATTGCTCCAGGCGGCTCCATCGTCCCGAGACCGGGATGATAGAATGTCTGCTGATTGTCGTCTCTTGCCAGCACGGAGAACAGCCGAACGACGTTTGTTTTGTCTGCCGCGAATTGGTTTGACGTGCCATCGCAACAGACCACAACGCTTTTCATAAGCTCTGCTCCCGGTATCTAGTTGCGCGTTGCCCCTTCGAGCCAGGCATCAAACGCCTGCCTCTTCACGGCCAGATTACACGTTCTGGAGGAACAGAGAAGAGGATTGCAACATCTTCGGGCCATTGATTTAAGCCTTCCGCGGGTATGCCGACCTATACCGCATGCAATTTCTTTACCTAGCTTCCAGACGGTCTCATGTCGATGCTTGCCAACCATTAGAAAGCGAGACTCGACGATCAGATCAGGTATAACCGGAAATCAAATGTCGATGCCTCAAGGCATTAGATGCGGTCGGGGAACTCGCCCTCGACGTTGTCTTCCGACTCTGATGACCAGAAAAGTCCCTGTGCCTCGTCGAAAGACTCCTTTTCGAGCGCGGCTAGGCCGAAGAACTCGAAAGTGTACTGTGCCTTGGCGTCGCCGGGTTTGAGCATGTACGATACGATATAATTCATGCCATCCTGGACCGACCTGCGCCGAATATGGCTCTCGTACCGGTCGAAATTTGGATGGACGATGAGGTATCGGTCAGGGTTTTCATGATCGTCCAAGATGGTGTTAGGGTCGACCACGAAGTCAATCTTCTCGCCCTTGTACTCCATGTTGCAACGCTTGCACGATGCCGAAAGGTTGCTCGACCGATAGCTCAACGCTCGATATCGCCCCTTTGGCAAGATATGCTCGCGATCTCGGACAAATCGCCCGCCACCGCCCATCAGAGTACGGCAATAGCAGCAAGTTTCATGATGCCGCGCCATATGGTGGTCGACAAGCTTCTGCTTCGCGCTCTGAAGGTGAGTGCGAACCGCAGCAAGCGCCGCATCATCATGGGCCCATGGATCGGCGTGTTGCAGGGCTGTTTCGATCGCGGATATCTCGTCGTCACTTAATTCAAAGTCGGCGAGCGCGGGCAAATAAGCGTCAGGCACCATCTACCCCGAAGTTGATGCGTTCGGCTTCGACAGTTCTTGCGAGTTGTACGACGCGGTCCAGGAAAGAGATTTGCTGTGGGTCGAAACTGCCGTCGCGAAGGAGGTCGACCAATTCGGCGACATCCGCTGCTGTGGTGGTCCCTGCCCTGAGCTTCGAAAATTCGCGAGAAAGGCTTTCGCTGACGAACCTATTGGCTGGCGTGACCGTGCGAAAAGACTCGAATAACGTTTCCTCTAAACTTGCCTTCTCCCCGGGTCGAAGATTCGGGGTAACATCGTTTAGACCGTCATTCGTCAGGCGGAGCACCTCAGGTCTCACGTCATCTAGAAGCTGCGCCCCGGAAACGATAATAGGCGCATGCGTCGCGATGACTATGTTCGGCTGTCGATAAGAAAGGACGGCCAGGAGTCGCTCGACGTACTCGCGCTGCCATCGCGGATGCAGGCTGTTCTCGGGTTCGTCGATCAGGACAATCGATTCGTCCGTGACTGATGCGTTCAGGAACGCCAAGCAAGCGATCAGCGTAAGCTGGCCCGAGCTGGCTTCATGAAGCGGGACGGTACCCCATTCTTTCTTTGAGAGGAACAACTCGACACGAGACAGATAGCCTGCAGCTCGGAGGTGAGGTTCCCAGACAAGAATCTGAGCAGCCTGATTACTACGAGAGCTACTGTAGGAATCGTCGAAGTCCAGCCACCAGAGACCGTCACGCCCGAGGTTATCTCTGTTCATCAGAAGCGGCAGCAGGTAGCGCAGATCATCGATTGAGAGATTGTCCTCCAACGATAAAGTAGGATCGGCTGCAATCACTGAGACGATCTCGTCCGGCGACGTAGTGCGTTCACTGACACCATCGTCCATGGCTTTTTTTGCAGTCTTGAAGGTGACCTTTAGTCCAATTCTCGGCTCGTAGGTACAGTAGCTCAATGTCTCTGCCAGTGCGCGGAGACGAATTGGCCCCTCCGTCATCGCGTTGACGATAGCCCGTTTCAAAATTCTCTGAGGAAGGTTTTTGCCGGAACTAGCCGACATGCGCTCTACGCCACGGAGGTTAGAGAAACGATCGTAGACGGTGTTGCTTATTGCGAACACCTTTCGTTGCCAACGCTCCCTCGTCGCGATTTCGCGAAGGAGACGGCTTTTCCCCGCGCCGTTCTCGCCCACGACAAGCGTGACGTTCAGCCCTGCTTTAAGATAATCAAGCAAGGTCTTCTCCCCCAACAGGCTAACGCCAGCCCAATTCTCGAAATTAAAGGTCCCTCTCCGCACTATTCCTTAGTTGAAACGATTGCAACCAGTTGTAAGGTGCGAGAAAATGATTTCTACCGAAGGCCTGGTCGCGATAGCCGTTGCTCGACGTATAAATCAAGTGGGCCCGCCTACCGTTCTTCTGGATTCGTAGGCTTCCGCCTCGACGCTTACAGAATTCCCCACGCCCGAAACCTCCCCCTCCCCGTCATCTCTCTGAGGCCGAGTTCCAAAACAATCCGCCGCGCCGCCTGAGGCGTCACCTCGAGCGTCTTCGCCACCATCCCGGCCGAGACGAGCGGCTTTGCCATCACCAGCTCGACCAGCTCCGGCAATTTCGACGATATCCGTCGCCCCTCCAGTTTTCGGTCCATCATCTGCCGAGCGAGCGTCAGCCGGCCATGTTCTTTCATGCCGATCTCGGCGACCGCCAAAAAACCGTGGGCAATGGCGAGCAACCGCGTTTCCCGCTCGCGATGCCGGCGCTGATCGACCGGAATGGTTTTGAGGCCAAGGTTGATGGCGGCCAGATGGGCGCCGGTGGTGATGCCGACCTGGCGGAGGATGGAGGCGGCCAGTAGCCGGCCGAGCCAAGGCGCATGCTGCAGGACGGCCAGCTCATTCCAGGCATCAAGGGCGACGATCGCCTGCAGCACCGCCGGCAAGTTTTCGGCCTTGCGCAACACGCCGCGCCATTCGTCGAGCCGTGCGTCTTCGTCCCAGTCAAGATCATAGACGAGAGGGTCTCGTTCGCGGATAGCGCGGCCAGGCCGTGTGGCACTCTCGATCGCGGCCTCCGATCGGGCGAGCAGCGCATCGATGGCTGCATAATCGACGCCAGGTAGATTTTCCACGTCATCACCATCGTCCCCTTCCCTATCGATGGCTACCCCGAGCCGAATGGCGTCGGCTGGCTTCTCTGCTACAGCGCCAACCGGATTGATGTCCGACGTCCGTCGCAACGTTCGGATACCCTCTGTCGATAAGGCCCAATCTGGCGACTGCGCAGCGATGCGCCGACGGCTGCGCAAGACGTCGCGGGCGATTGTCAGCTCATGGGTCGGTGTGCGAATATCTCGCGTGGCATCATGGAGGACGAGGTCTTCGAGATGGACGAGTTCGCCGTCGATCCACAGCGAGGCGCAGGCATCGGTGAATTGGGTGCGTTCGAGGAAGCCAACTCCGACGGGCGAACGGGCGATGCGCTCGTCGAGACGCGTCAGAGCGACCCCGGCGTCAAAAGCCGGCCGCATCAGGGCAGTCATGCTGATTTTCGCGAGATCGTAAGCCATTGATTTTATGGTAAACGAGTTCTCAAAGGAACGCTATATAGATACTGTAGTTCCTCACATGGTATGGTTGACAGGTGAGGTTATAACCATCGATAAGTATCCCTTATCGGAGGTGATTGATTTCTCCCCGCAAATCATCGAAAACAGAGGCCAAGCACGGCGAGCGCGGCCGTCGGAACCGTCGATCCGGAGTTTTCTGTGGCCAAGTCATCCCTTTCAAAGACCGCCGTCGATCGGCGCGCAGACGAGCTCGACACCATTGCCAGCGTGCTGCCGATCGACCGGCGCGACGAACTCGCCGAACTGCTGACCGACCAGGACATCGAAACGCTGCGCCATCTGGTCAATGAGGGTATGGGTGAAAACACCCTGCGCGCCCTCACCTCCGATCTTGCCTATCTGCAGGCCTGGTCGCTGGCGGCAACCGGCGCCTCCCTCCCCTGGCCGGCGCCCGAAGCCATGACCCTCAAATTCGTCGCCCACCATCTTTGGCAGCCCGAACAACGCAACATCGATCCTAACCACGGGATGCCTGATGCCGTTGAGCAGAGCCTGCGCGAGCAGCGGTTCCTTCGATCCTCCGGGCCGCATGCGCCCGATACGGTGCGTCGGCGGCTTGCCAGTTGGTCGACGCTGACAAAATGGCGCGGGCTGACGGGTGTCTTCTCCTCCCCTTCGCTGAAATCCGCGATACGCCTCGCAGTTCGGGCGACGCCGCGGCCAAGGAAACGCAAGAGCGCGAAGGCCGTCACCGGCGACGTCCTGGCAAAGCTGCTCGCGATCTGCAGCACCGACAGCCTTCGTGACATCCGCGACCGGGCAATCCTGATGGTGGCTTTTGCCTCGGGCGGTCGCCGTCGCAGTGAGATTGCCGGTCTGCGCAGGGAGCAGCTCACCGTCGAGCCACCCATCACCGTCGAGGGTGCCCCTCCCCTCCCCTCTCTCGCCATCCATCTGGGTCGCACCAAGACGTCAGGGGCCGAGCACGATGAGGTCGTTTATCTGAGCGGCCGGCCGGTGGATGCTTTGAACGCATGGATGGCGGCTGGAAGAATCGAAAGCGGGAGTATTTTTCGGAAGATCGATCGTTGGGGCAATGTCTCGAAGCGGGCGCTGGAGCCGGGCGCGGTCAATGCGATCGTCAAGCAGCGGGCTGAGATGGCTGGGCTCGACCCTGCGGAATTCTCGGCGCATGGGTTGCGGTCGGGATATCTTACGGAAGCCGCCAACCGCGGGATCCCCCTCCCCGAAGCAATGGAGCAGTCGCGACACCGTTCGGTGCAACAGGCCTCCAGCTATTACAACAACGCGACCCGCCGAAGCGGGCGCGCTGCGCGTATGCTTTGAAGACGCGGATCGGCCGGCACTGCCTCCAGATAGACCGCGATGAATCTACAACGAAGACTTGCCGATTGAGGCCCCGCCATCGACATGAAGCGTCTGCCCCGTAATAAACCCAGCGTCATCCGATAGCAGGAATTCGATTGCCCCAGCGACTTCCTCCGGTCTTCCGAAGCGGCCCATTGGAACGCCGAAGAGGTAACGCGCTTCGCTCTCGCTGCCGACAGGATTGTTCGCCCGAAACAACGCCGTCTCCGTTGGCCCCGGCGAAACGGCGTTCACCGTTATTCCGCCCGCAGCCAGTTCAAGGGCCCAGCTCCGGGTGAAGCTGACAAGCGCCGCCTTTGCTGCGGCGTAGCTTGGCGGGGCTGGAGCCTGCGGAGTTTTCGGCACATGGGCTACGATCAGGATATCTGACCGAAGCGGCTAACCGCGGCATACCCCTCCCCGAAGCCATGGAGCAGTCGAGGCATCGTTCGGTGCAGCAGGCGTCGAGCTATTACAATGGCGCTACCCGTCGAAGCGGTCGTGCTTCACGTTTGCTGTGAAGGCAGGCGTCTAACCACGATAAAGCTTTCGTCGTCCGGTAGCGTGAAAGCCGCTCTCGCGTCGATTGGCATAGACCAGGCCCAGCCATCAATTCAACGAGAAATTACGCGCACTCATCTCGTATAAGCATCAGTAATTTATGAGGAAAATTCCGAAAAAAACGGCTGACAAGATTGTAGCGGTTGTATGAGAGCCCTACCTCGTCATCTAGGTTCAACACATTGCGCTTATTGACATCGCTAACCCGCAAGCCGGTTGCCATCGCCGTTTGCCTTGAGCAGCGACATCAGCATAGGCCCAATTGAAAACTCTCCTCGTTCCGAGCGTTTAGTCAGATCACGTAGATAACCACCGGCCGAGTTGATGAAGTTCGAGCGCTCTAGGATGCACGCCATTGCCGCGGCAGCATTCTCCGGCCCCATCGCATTGCAGGCCTCTTCGTAGGCTGAGGGACTTACTCCGAGCATTGAGCGGACCACTACGGCCGCCGTCATCAACTCGCGCCAATTCGATATGCCACCGCCCGGCCCATAGTCTACGATCTGGGGGCAAGCTCGAAGGACCATACCGAGCGGAAACGACTTGATCTGTTCTGCATTCGCCCTTTTCTGTTCAACGCCTATCCTCTTAGCTGGCGGCTCTTCCGGCAAGCTTTCGCCCCGCTCTTTTCCAGAGCTAGGTTCAAGTTCATAGATAGATTCGGTATTTGAATTCTGTATGTGGCGTTCATTTTGAATGGCATTGCCGTGCATATAGTCGGTATTTAACTGCATCTCCAGGAGGTTGATGACTTCATTCCTCAAAAGTTCCATCTCGTCGAGTGTTGCTTCGACCTGGGTTCTGTCGGGATAACGAGGTAGTCGACCAAGAATTCCAACATACATCATCTCGACGTCCAGCCAGTTTCCTGACGCTCCTTCTTCAATCGCAGCCGTAATCAGCTTACGGACATCGCGACGGCAGATCGTCAGTGCTTCTTTTGCCCTGCGGAAGCGTACACGTTCTGCTGCGACTTCCTGCGCAAGTAGGGCAAGCTCCGTCGCGCGCGTGAGCAGCGGGCTGAGATCGAAGCCGTATGCCTGCTCAATTACGCCATCTCGACTGCGATGCGCGTAACGCTTGCCGTTTGGACTATCCCGGCGCTGGATAAGTCCGGCATCGACCAGTGCTCCGAGTTGCCGGCGGAGTGTGCTTTCTGTGATCCCATGAGCGCGGACAGATAGCTGCGCATTAGATGGAAACACGACAAGTCCATGATCCTGGTCGAGCTGTGGCTCAGGGTAGAACGTCAAGAGAGCATCGAGAACAGCGAGCGCTCTGTCTTGCAGACCGAAGCGCTCCCTCGCCTCACATACGTCACGAAACACTTTCCACTTTTCCACGCGTGCGCCTGGGCTCGGTGCTGTGATGGCCAGTTGCCCCTTAACTAGGGCAAGAGTAGCCGGTCGCCGCCCAAAAGGCGTCGTTACATGTCCCGTTTGCATTTTTTCTCTCACCTTTCTCTAGGCAAAAGAAATTCGCTCACCAAATCGGTGCCAACACTCTTGACTGCGATTCCGGGAAATGCGATTCTCGATCCTGCTAGAGATGACGAGAGAGGCTTCCACGGTTTACCGTTTGGGGGCCTTTTTCTTTTGCGGTTTAATCTCCGTTGCGTTCGGTTTTTGACCGTTTGTACTCGTCATACAAACGGTCCATCCGGCCCGAAAGCCAGTCGCTGAAGGGCTTCGCTTCGACATTCGAAAGCTCAATCGCAACCTTCTTCGATTTGGTGTTCATTAACAAATTCAGTGAACTGTCGCTCGACGTCCAATCCCTCCCGGATGCGTTGCCCTTGGGCTTCTTAGCAGCCGATTTGACCTTGTAGCGCTTCAGGTAATCATGAAGTTCGTCGAACCGCTTCTCTTCTGCCAGTTCAACGAACCCTGCGGTCTCCGTAAATTCAGTGGCAACCTTCAAGAGGGCAGGAACGAGAAGTAGTTGACGCAGGCTAAGCCACTTGTCGCGCCCGATTTTTTTGGACGCACCGAGAACTTTGATGATCGCAGCAGGGACCACTTCCACGACACCGAGCATCTTGGACAACATCGCCTCGTCGATCGCGAGAGACGACCGCACCACGTCCTTCGTCATGTTGGACGCAAGCAGGTTCTGTGCGAAGTACGCACGTTCGATGAAGGATAAGTTTGAGCGGGCAGAGTTTTCCTGCCCTTGAGCGATTGCGGACGTGATGTCGTCAAGTTTTTTGACAACCGCCTTGACCGAAATCCCGAGCTCTTTGGCGACCTTGAGACGACGGTGCCCGAAAACGACCATGAAGCGTTGGCTGTCATACGAGCTAGGCCGAACCAGGATTGGTGTCGTCTGACCGGATTCTTTGATCGCCTGTTTGAGCTCTTGGTATTCTTCGCCCTCATCCGACAGCCGATCGGCCACGAATGATACATCCAGCAGCCGCGGATCCAGCTCCACGACGACCTCGCCCTCCATGAGCTTCTTGGTGTTTTCGGCGAGATCTTCAATCGATCGCACAACCGTCTTCGCGGCGCCCGTCATCGCGTATCCAGGCTTTACGGGAGATTTGTCGGTCGATATCGACGCTATATCAAGCTTCGCAAATGGATTGTCACGCGCCATGCCCGAACTCCAGCTTTGACTTCAACTCCGCTAAGGCATTATTTCGCCTTGCAAAAATAGGAAAAAAAACGGCTGACAAGTTTGTCATTTCCGCCCCCAAGCATTGTGTATCAGGTCGACAATTTCACCATTTGCGGCATTCAGGCTTTCCATTGCTCGATCATAAGTAGACCGAACGAACTCTCCCCGCTCGACCTCGTACAAAGTCTGCTTTTTGATTGAAGCGTCGGAAATAGCAGTAGATTTAAGAACGTGGTTTCGCAGCATCTGCTGAGCAAACATCGACTGCATGAAGCCGACCATCTGCGCTTGCGGAATGTCGGTCGGCTCAAAGCGTGTCACGAGGTAGCGGAACCATTCCACCCTGATTTCGGCACCAGCCTCTGCAACAGGGGTCATAATCCCTCCCAGCATCTGTAGGAACTGGCTCATCGACATGATGTCCAACATCTGGGGATGGATTGTAATCAGGATGCCTGTGGAAGCCATCAACGCGGTGATAGTAAGGTAGCCGAGCTGCGGCGGGCAGTCGATGACAACCACGTCATACTTGTCGTCCACTTCTTTAAGCGCATTGACGATGCGCATGTGGAACAACCGACCCTCGTCACCTTTTCGAGAAGAAATTGACAGTGGCACATCGTATTCAAATTCCTGCAGCACAAGATTCGCCGGTACAACGTCTAGTCCTGGAATATTGGTCGACTGAATTACCGCTGATATTGGCTTTCGCTCCTCATCGAAACGAAGCGCTTCGTATAGGGACGCTGTATCATCGAGTTCGGGCTGAATGCCGAACAGTGACGTTAGTGACGCCTGGGGATCTAGATCGATGGCAAGCACACGGTGACCGGTGAGGGCGAGATACTGTGCTAAGTGTGCGGCGGTCGTTGTCTTCCCGCTTCCACCTTTGAAGTTCACGACCGAAACGACTTGCATCGGCTCGCCTTCGCGACGTTGAGGAACGTAATAGCGCTTGTCGGATTTTTTGTTGGCTTCGAGATATTCGCGAAGCTCCCGCATTTGATCGGCCGTATAATATCGGCGACCGCTGACCGATTCGATCTCCGGGCCTTTCCCTTCGGAATGGATTTGTCGGAGATGGCTTTGGGTCACACCCATGAAATCGGCGACCTCGCCGAGCTGAAACTTGCGTAATCCCTTACGAGCGTCCGGCGGATACTGTTGGCTGCGCAGCATATGCAACGCGCTTGAGATCTTTGCCCCTTGCTGGGCGATCTCGACGTCAAATCTGTTGGGCAGCTGGCTCATTTTGCAAACTATTTCCTAGGTGGCGTCACTTTCGAAAAAATGGCCATAAAGCCATAATTTGCGCAACTATCGTCCGATTCCCCCTGCGCGACAAGGAATTTAAAGTTAACAATGTCTTAAGATGATCCAAGACCATCGCAAAAACGCGTGATTAGGTGTTATATTTCAGTGTGTTGAGCATTTCATCGCCATCGTCCATATCCGTTCTTTCCTCAGATTTTTCCGCCCTTATCTGAGGCGACCCAGAAGCCCATTGAGAGAATCGATGGGAACCTGACGGAATCACCTCACGCAGGCGACCCACAAATTTGTACGTGGACATCAAAGCGTGGCGCGGCTCTTTTCCCTCACAAACCAATCAGCGAGGAGAAAGCTGCAATGCTTCAGTCGCATTCCCGCCTTGTGCGCAAGCTTCAAGAAGCACTCGGCGATCGTCTATGTATCGCCCTCGACGACCCTGGGGTCGTCGAGATCATGCTCAACCCGGACGGAAAAGTTTTCATCGAGCGGTTAGGGCAGGGCATTGCGCCCGCGGGTGAGATGGCTGCGACAGCAGCGGAAACAATCATCGGCTCCGTCGCACACGCTCTACAATCTGAGGCGGACGATGAGCGGCCGATCATTTCGGGCGAACTTCCCATTGGCGGACACCGCTTTGAAGGGTTGCTGCCCCCGGTTGTTGCGTCCCCAACGTTCACGATCCGGCGCAGAGCCTCCAGGCTGATCCCACTCGACGACTATATCGCTGACAAGGTGATGACTGAAGCACAAGCCGCAGTCATCAGGAGCGCAATCGCAAACCGCCTCAACATCGTGATCGCCGGGGGAACGGGCTCGGGCAAAACGACATTGGCCAATGCCGTGATTGCCGAAATCATAGCCTCAGCGCCGGACGACCGCATGGTCATTCTTGAAGATACTGCGGAAATCCGGTGTGCGGCAGAGAATGCGGTGTGCCTGCATACCAGTGACACGATCGATATGGCGCGACTGCTCAAGAGCACCATGCGCCTCCGTCCCGACCGCATCATCGTTGGCGAAGTCCGCGACGGCGCCGCACTAACGCTGCTGAAAGCCTGGAATACTGGCCATCCCGGTGGCGTCACCACCGTCCACTCCAATACCGCCATGTCCGCCTTGCGTCGTCTGGAGCAACTGACCGCCGAGGTCAGCCAGCAACCGATGCAGGCTGTGATCGGCGAGGCCGTTGATCTTGTCATCTCGATCGAGCGCGCGGGGAGGGGGAGACGGGTACGAGAGGTCATCAATGTCGAGGGCTTCAGCGGTAGCCGGTACCAGACCGAACATTACGCTCAAATTGATGAGGACATTCATGCTGCATAATCGCTCTTTTCGCCTCGGACTGCTCGCTGCGATGTTCTGCGCGGCGCTTGCCGCGCCAGCCCTTGCCAGTTCCGGTGGGAGTCTTCCCTGGGAGGGGCCGCTTGAACAGATTCAGGAATCCATCACTGGGCCAGTCGCAGGAGCGATTGCCCTTGCCGCAATGGCGATCGCCGGCGGAATGCTGATCTTCGGCGGCGAGCTCAACGATTTCGCTCGACGCCTCGTCTACATCGTACTGGTCGCCGGTATCCTGTTGGGGGCCACGACGATTGTCGGACTGTTCGGTGCGACCGGCGCATCGATCGGCATCTCTGCCAAAAATTTGCCAGGTACCGTTTCGCATCCGATGTCCGTTTCAAGAGGGGAGGGGGCCAATGGGTGAGCCGCATTCCGCTCTCCAACGCAATCGCATTCACCGCGCTCTTTCACGACCGAACCTGGTGATGGGGGCAGACCGGGAGCTCCTGCTTGTCACAGGGCTGGTGGCAATCATCCTGATCTTCGTCGTGCTCACCCTGTATTCAGCGCTGTTCGGCATCGCCATCTGGTTCGTGATCGTCGGCGCACTGCGCATGATGGCAAAATCCGATCCCCTCATGCGTCATGTCTATGTGCGGCATTTGCGCTACCGGCATCACTACCTGCCCACGTCTTCGCCGTGGCGACGTTTCTAGAGGTGCAATGATGGTCGCTTTGCGTTCCCTTCGCCCGTCTTCACCGTCGTTCGCCGATCTCGTGCCCTATGCCGGACTGGTCGATAACGGGATCATTCTTCTCAAGGACGGAAGTCTCATGGCGGGATGGTATTTTGCCGGCCCTGACTCCGAGAGCGCCACGGATTTCGAGCGCAACGAACTGTCCCGACAGATCAATACGATCCTTTCACGGCTAGGTTCCGGCTGGATGATCCAGGTAGAGGCCGTGCGCATCCCAACGACTGACTATCCTTCTGCGGAGCGCAGTCATTTCCCCGATGCTGTCACTCGCATGATCGATGATGAGCGGCGCAAGCACTTCGAACAAGAGCGCGGGCATTTCGAGAGCCGGCATGCGCTCGTCCTGACATATCGCCCTCCCGAGCGCCGGCGATCTGGCGTCACGCGTTATATCTACTCGGACCCTGAGAGCCGGACGGCGACCTATGCCGACACGGTGCTCGACAGTTTCAGGCGCTCCACACGAGAGATCGAACAGTACCTTGGCAACGTCATCTCCATTGAGCGTATGCGGACGCGTGAGGTGCCGGAACGCGGTGGCACCCGTATTGCCCGCTACGATGAGCTGTTCCAGTTCATCAGATTCTGCATCACAGGTGAAAACCACCCAGTCCGTCTGCCTGAAATTCCCATGTATTTGGATTGGCTAGCGACCGCGGAGCTGGAGCACGGCCTTACCCCGAAGGTCGAAAACCGGTTCCTCAGCGTGATTGCGATCGACGGTTTGCCGGCCGAGAGCTGGCCAGGCATCTTGAATAGCCTCGATCTCTTGCCGCTCACCTACCGCTGGTCGTCGCGCTTTATCTTTCTGGATGCTGAGGAAGCCAAACAGCGGTTGGAGCGCACGCGCAAGAAATGGCAGCAAAAGGTACGGCCTTTCTTCGACCAACTCTTCCAGACACAGAGCCGATCGGTTGACCAAGACGCAATGGCGATGGTCGCGGAGACTGAAGACGCGATCGCCGAGGCATCTTCGCAGCTGGTCGCCTATGGCTACTACACGCCGGTGATCATTCTATTCGACGAAAGCAGAGAGAAGCTTGCCGAAAAAGCCGAGTCCGTTCGAAGGTTGATCCAGGCTGAAGGATTTGGCGCGCGGATCGAGACGTTGAATGCGACGGACGCATTCCTCGGGAGCCTGCCAGGCAGCTGGTACTGCAACATCCGGGAACCGCTGATAAACACCCGCAACCTCGCGGACCTCATCCCCCTCAATTCCGTCTGGTCGGGCAGTCCGCTTGCGCCCTGCCCGTTCTATCCACCCGACGCGCCGCCACTGACGCAGGTGGCTTCCGGATCGTCACCCTTCCGACTGAACCTTCATGTGGACGATGTCGGGCATACGCTTATTTTCGGACCAACCGGTTCCGGCAAGTCAACGCTTCTCGCGCTCATCGCAGCGCAATTTCGCCGGTATAAGGGTGCACAGGTTTTCGCCTTCGACAAAGGCAACTCTATTCTGCCGCTGACGCTGGCCGTTGATGGTAATCATTACGAAATCGGCGGCGAGGCAGGGGAGGGGGCTAGGCTTGCCTTTTGCCCTCTCTCCGACCTCTCGACCGATACCGACCGCGCCTGGGCTTCCGAGTGGATCGAAACACTCGTCTCCCTGCAGGGTGTCACGGTCAACCCGGACCACCGAAACGCCATATCTCGGCAGATCGGTTTGATGGCGGGGGCTCCAGGCCGGTCGCTATCGGATTTTGTGAGTGGCGTGCAGATGCGGGAGATCAAGGACGCGCTGCACCACTACACTGTTGACGGCCCCATGGGCCAGCTTCTCGACGCTGAACAGGATTCGCTGACCCTCGGTCAATTCCAGTGCTTCGAGATCGAGCAACTGATGAACATGGGCGAGCGAAATCTCGTCCCCGTGCTGACCTATCTGTTTCAACGTATCGAAAAGCGGCTAACGGGGGCACCAAGCCTTATCATTCTCGATGAGGCGTGGCTGATGCTCGGTCACCCGGTTTTCCGCGACAAGATCCGCGAGTGGCTGAAGGTGCTGCGAAAGGCAAACTGCGCCGTCGTTCTCGCCACTCAATCAATTTCGGACGCAGAGCGTTCGGGCATCATCGATGTCCTGAAGGAATCCTGCCCAACCAAGATCTGCCTCCCGAATGGGGCTGCCCGCGAGTCCGGGACACGAGAATTCTATGAGCGCATCGGCTTTAATCCTCGCCAGATCGAAATCGTCGCAGCCGCTATTCCAAAGCGGGAATATTACGTG
Organism: Shinella sp.; assembly: GCF_052438155.1. NCBI lineage: Bacteria > Pseudomonadati > Pseudomonadota > Alphaproteobacteria > Hyphomicrobiales > Rhizobiaceae > Shinella > Shinella sp. Next base: position 22,823 of record NZ_JBQVPI010000011.1, read on the forward strand.
ACGTCGCCGGACGGACGCCGCCTTTTCGATATGGCGCTGGGGCCGCTCACCCTCTCCTTCGTCGGTGCTTCCGGCAAAGCCGACCTCGCTCGGATCCGGGAACTTCTCTCAACCTACGGCAAAGACTGGCCGACCCAATGGCTCAATGAAAGAGGGATCAATCGCTATGCTTGACCATATCCTATCGCTCAGAAGAAAATCCGCGACCGCTGTCGTGGCAGCTTTTGCAGTCTGCGCTTCGGCACCAGCATTTGCCGGCTCAGCGACGGGCGCTGCGACCGAGTGGACACAGCTTGCCAACAATGCACAGCTCGTCGACCTCCTTAAAAGCTCCGGCCTGCAAGTCGACAATCAGCTGACACAGATCAGTCAGTTGGCCGAGCAGATCCAGAACCAGCTGAACATCTACGAAAACATGCTGCAAAACACGGCGCAGCTGCCCGATCACATCTGGGGGCAGGTGGAGAGCGACCTCAACCAGCTCCGCGATATCATCGATCAGGGACAGAGCATCTCTTTCTCGATGGGGAGCGCCGATGATGTCCTGAAGCAGCGCTTTCAATCCTATGCTGATCTGCAGACTGCCGCCGGCAACGGGACGGACCTATCCTCGAACTATGCCCGTTGGTCAGATACCAACCGCGACACCATCGCCAGCACGCTCAAGGCTGCAAGCCTGACGGCTGACCAGTTCGACAGCGAGGAGGACACGATGGGTTCTCTGCGGAACATGTCCGAATCCGCCGACGGTCAGATGAAAGCCCTCCAGGTCGGCCACGAAATTGCGGCGCAGCAGGTTGCGCAAACGCAAAAGCTGCGTGGTCTCGTATCCCAGCAGATGACGATGATGGGGACGTGGTTGCAAAGCGAGCAGACCGACAAGGATTTGGCACAAGCAAGACGGAAGGAATTCTTCAGCGGCGCAGCACCGTCCACCTCCGGCGGCGAGAAGATGAAGGTGGAATGGTGAGAACGAAGCGGATCTTGATCGCAATCGCATCTTTGCTCGCCGTTGGCAGCGTCGGGCTATGGTTCCTGATGTCCGAGAAACAGGAGGCGCAGCACCGCCGCGCGACGTTTTTCGGTTCGTCGAAGACCTATCCGACTTCTGGTGGTGAGAAGATGAAGATCGAATGGTGAACCAATGACAATCTCCAACAGCGAATTGCGGGTCGCTCTGCTGCTTGTCACCGTGCCTGTCGTGATTGCCCAACCGGCTCTTGCCCAGGAAGGATCTGTTCTGACTTCTCTTCAGACCCAGATTACAACTGCGGCCAAAGGGTGGGAGACCACCGTGATGGACGCGGCGAAATCTCTCTTCTGGATTCTCGCCACCATCGAGATTGGAATTGCCGCTGTTTGGTTGGCATTGCAGACCGCATCACTGGACAGCTGGTTCGCCGAGCTCGTCAGGCGGATCATGTTTGTCGGATTCTTTGCCTTCGTGCTGACGCAAGGACCGACATTCGCCAAAGCAGTGGTGGATAGTCTCTTTCAGATCGGCGCCGGTGGAGGTACGGCCTCACCTGCAGACGTCTTCAATGCCGGTCTGACGGTAGCGACGAAGATGTCGGCGAAAGTACAGTTCGGCCTATTCGAGGACAATGCACTGGCGATCTCGGCCGCATTTGCAATGGTCGTGACGGTGATCGCATTTTCACTCGTTGCCGCAATCTTTGTCTCCGTCATGGTCGAGATGTATCTTGGCCTTCTCGCCGGGATGATAATGCTCGGGCTTGGCGGCTCGTCGTTCACCAAGGACTTTGCTGTCCGATATCTGGTTTACGCGTTTTCGGTTGGCATGAAACTGATGGCGCTCGTCATGATCTCCCGCATTGGTTCCGAGGTACTAATCGGGCTCGCCAACGAACCGAATATCGGTGATCAATTTCAGACCGCACTTGCGATCGCCGGCATCGCCGTCGTGGTGTTCATCATCGCGATGTATGTGCCGAACATTATCCAAGGCGTCGTTCAGGGAGCGTCCGTCACTGGCGGCATGGAGACCATTCGTCATGGCGGCCAGGCTGCGTCGTTCGCTGCCGGCGCCGCGTTTCTTGCGGCTGGCGCTGCGGGGGCAGGATATGCCGCAGCACAATCGGCTCGGGCCGCGGGATCTTCGACCGCCGGCGCTACTCTTCGCGGGATTGGTGCAAGCTTTGGTTCAGGAGCACAGGCCGCAGGATCCGCGGCCAAGGAGAAGGCGATCGGGTCACCCGGTGCCTATGCCGGCTCCATCCTTGGCCTGGCGAACGCGAAGCTCGACCAGGCACGTGGCAAAGGAGCCTCACCCGGTCAGCCGCCGGAGCGGCAGGACAAATCGTAAATTCAAGACAGGGAACACAATATGGCAGCGCAACGCGCCCCCGAGAACCCGTACCTTGCCGCGAGGCAGGAATGGTCGGAACGATACGGCTCTTACGTGAGGGCGGCTTCGGCATGGCGGACGGTCGGCATCTTGAGCCTCGGCATGGCGGTGATCGGTTTCGGTTATTCGTTGTATCTGAGCACGCAAGTGAAGCTTGTTCCGTACATCGTTGAGGTCGACAAGCTCGGAAACACCATCTCTGCAGGATTTCCGCAGCAGATCGAATATGCCGACGCCCGGGTCATCCGGGCAACGCTCGGCGGCTTTATAACCAGTTTTCGCTCCATCACGCCCGACGCCGTCGTCCAGAAACAATACATCGACAGGACCTATGCGCTTCTCAGGACGAGCGATCCTTCGACCCAGAAGATCAATGCCTGGTTCCGCGGCAACTCGCCATTCGAAAAAGCTGTGAATGCGACCGTCGCCATCGAGGTGAACAACATCGTCGCGCTGTCGAACCAGACCTACCAGATCGACTGGACCGAGTATGAGCGCGATCGCAAAGGCAAGGAAATCGCGACACGCCGATTTCGCGGCATAGCCACGGTGGCGATCACCCCGCCCCAGGACGAGGCGACGATCCGGCTCAATCCCATCGGCCTCTATGTCAAGGACTTCGACTGGACCGCGCAACTGTAAGGGCAGGGGACTTCAATGAATACAAGGTTAAATCGGGCAGCGCTTTGCTGCATGACCGCACTTGCGCTTTTGATCACGGCGACGACATCGGGCTTTGCCCAGAGCCTGACGACGAATGAGGCGAAAGGAACCACCCTCTCCAACAAATGGCGTGGGCAGCGGGGACTGGTAACAACTGGCGCTGACGGAAAAGTCATCTTCCTGTTCGGTGAGACGCAGCCGTCTGTCGTTTGCTCACCTTTACAGGTCTGCGACATCGAGCTTCAGGGTGGGGAGATTGTGCGCGACGTGCTTGTCGGGGACACGGTACGCTGGAAGGTCGAGCCGGCCACATCCGGTGCTGCAGGGGGCCAAGCAATTCACCTGATAGTTAAACCGTCTGAGGCCGGGCTGGTCACATCGATGGTCGTGACGACGTCGAGGCGCACTTATCATATTCAGCTCAAATCGCATCCAAACCAGTATATGGCCCGGGTCGGCTTCGAGTATCCGGAAGAGGCCGCGACGAGATTGTCCGACATAAACGCTCGCATTCAGACGATGACCAATTCCGACGGCGGCGTACCGCCAGAGCAACTTGCCTTCGCCTATTCGCTGAGCGGCAGCGCGCCCTGGAAGCCGAAGCGCGTCTATTCGGATGGGCAGAAGACCTACATACAGTTTCCGCGAACGCTCTCCGGTCAGGATGCGCCGGTCCTCTTCGTGGTTTCTGGCGGGCAAAACCGGATCGTAAACTACCGGATGAAGAACGACATGATGATCGTCGATTACAATATCGACAAGGCTGTCCTTGTTTCGGGCGTCGGCTGGCGTCAGCAGAAAATCACCATCCGGCGGGGAGGCTGATCGATGCGCCTTTGCCATTTTCCTATTGTTGCTGCCGTTCTTCTCTCTGGTTGCCAGACCGGAAAAGACGCGCTCACGACGAGCGCCGCGCCCTCGACGGTAACAGGTCCCGCGGCAAGCGCGATCGCCGGCGACATGGCTGGACGTTACGCCGAGCAGGCAGGATCAACCGCCGCGCCGATCAGGCTTCACAACGACACTTCGGATTTCGCGACCGCGCTCGAGGCCGCGTTAAAAGGGTGGGGTTTCACTGTCGTGACGTATGATAAGGCACGCTCCGTGAAGAACACCGCCAAACCGATCGAGCTGGCATATTCGTTGATCGACGTTGACGGACAGGTACTCGTGAGGCTTTCCAGCGAGACACTCGAGCTTGGGCGGGCCTATTCGGTGTCATCAGGTGGCGCCACGCCGGCGAGCCCGCTTTCATTAATGAAGCGAAACTGAGGAGAGACAGATATGGTCCAGTCGCTCCAGCTCGGCAATCCGAGCATCACCTCGCAGGAAAAGGGCATGAAACGGCTCAATCGCCTGCCGGTGTTCTTTGGCATCGGTATCGCAGTCGTCGTCGCCTGTGTCCTTGTCTACGGCATCTCATCCAGGGGACTGCGGTTCGGCGACAGAATTCCGGATGAAGCAGGCTCGAACGTCCCGGCCTCGACCTTCGCTGATCAGATGAAGCGCGGGGTGAAAGACGGCATCATCGGGGATCGCGAAGAGCAGTCCGTATTCCAGCCCACGCCCACAACCCAGACAAAGGTGGAAGCCAAGCCGATTGAAGAAGAGCAGATAAAGCAGCAAGCCCGGGAAGAGCGCCGACCGCAAATGGAGTCGGAAGAAGAATGGTTGGCCCGACTTCGCCGCGAGCAGCGCGAACAAGTCCTGCGTGAACAGCAACGACAGCGGATGGCCAGCCTTCAGGCCCGTGCGACTGCGTTTGACTCGCCGCTGAAGGTCAAAATCTCGGAGCTGGAAAATATCTCCAGCAACACCAGGACAACAGACCGGCAGCCGACCACCAATAACGGTGCCTCCGACCTCTATGCCGCGGCCATGAAATCGGGTTTGATGGGCCAGAATGCCGATCCGAACGGACAGACTTCGAAGGAAGATTTCTTCAACGCCGACTTCAAGGATCTCGGTTACCTGCCGAACCAGGTTGTACCCCAGCAGTCACGCTATGAACTGAAACGCGGCTCCGTCATCCCGGCGACCATGATTACCGGCATCATCTCCGATTTGCCGGGCCGGATCACAGCGCAGGTGAGCCAGCACATCTACGACAGCGCCACAGGGCATTTTCTTCTCATTCCGCAAGGTACCAAATTACTCGGACGCTATGACAGCAAGGTCTCGTTTGGCCAAAGCCGCGTTCTGGTCGTCTGGACGGATGTCATCTTCCCGAATGGCTCGACACTGCAGATCGGTGGCATGGCTGGAACGGACTCGCAGGGCTATGGCGGGTTCTCTGACAAGGTCAATAATCACTATTTCCGCACCTTCGGTTCGGCGGCGCTTGTTGCACTGATTGGTACTGGCATTGATATGGCGGTTCCGGAGAGTTCGACCCTCGCCACACAGGATACAGCCTCTGACGCGGCACGCCGGAACTTTGCGGAGACCTTCGGCCGCGTCGCGGAGCAGACGATTTCCAAGAACTTGAATGTTCAGCCCACCATCCAGATCCGGCCGGGCTACAAGTTCAACGTTCTCGTCGACCAAGATATTGTCTTTCCCGGAAATTATGGCGGTTGAGGCACACGTTGTCGCAACCGTCCTTTGGACAACTCCTGGATCAGGCCGATATGCGCACGGTCTCGCTGTCCGCAATTTTGCGCGGCCGATATCCTGCATAGAGGGGAGCCGCGACGCCAAGCGCCTGCTGCATGCGCGTGCGAACCTCCTCTGAAACTTCGAAAACACCGCAGCAAACCGGAGAGCGACCATAGCCTTCTGCGCGGCCAACCTCTTCAACGGCGAGCCCCGCCCTACGATAGACGCGCGCCAAGTGCGGCTCGTAGTTTGAGACCAGCGTCTCGATACCGTGCGACAATCCGCATTCGCACAACGCCAGCAGCAGCATGCCGAAAGCCTTACCCGTTTCCAGCCTCGGGAAATCCTCGGAAAGTGTTTCCTCATCGAGGCACATTCTGGTTCCCTCATAGATGCCAGGTGCAATCAGGTTTGCACCCGTAAACGTGTTATGGAAGACGTCGTAGAGAAGCGTTGGGCCGGTGGTTGGCATCAGCCGCAGCGTTCCATAAAGGCGATCCGCGCGATCATTGCACCACATCAGGTAAGCTGGCCGCAGAGCATCGTACTCGTCGCGCTCGCAATCACCGTCGATTGTCACGGCCCAACCGAGTTGATCGTGAAACACACGTTTGCGCAGGCGAAATGCCTGATCCATGAGAGCCTGATAACGGGTGTACTGATGCGCTTGAACCAGAATGAACAAGGTTTGTCTCCAGCTGTTGATACTGGCTGGAAGATGCCGCCTGGCGCAGGAGCCAGATATTCCCGCATATGGTCAGACCCATATGCGGGTATTGTCAAAGGCTGGCGTGCGATCGGCTCATATCGTGATCACGCGCAGCTTCAGGGCAAGAGTGGCCGCCGCCGAGATCGTAGCGCAACCGAGTTTTGTCCTCGCCGACTTGATGTAGCTGCGGGTCGTGTGATGGGAAAGGCCGAGAATAAGCGCGATATCCTTGTAATCTTTGCCGAGCGCGCTCCAGTAGAGGCACTCACGTTCCCGCGGACTCAAGACCGGGATCGGATCGCTCGCTCCATGTAGCTCGAACACTGCCATCTGGTGGACGAGATACGCGAGATCGACCCATTCACTCCGATGAGCACTGACCAGATCCTCCCAGTCTTCGGCGGAGGCGTTCGAATTTAAAGAGAGGATGGCGCGACGGCCGGCTTTATCCGATATCGGGATAGAAAAACCAAAACGGCCGATCCCATGGCGTATTGCGTCTTCCAGAAACATCAGCATCTCGGGCGCGACTTCGAGTTCTCGCCAATCGAATGGTAGTTGGCGCAGAAAGCCCTCGCGCGCCACAGGATCGATGGTGACATAGCCCTTCAACAAATAGGTGGATACCCACGCATCCGGGTAGGTCGTGCGCACGAACGGAGCATCAAAATCGCCGATCACAGTCGAAGCGAGATGGTAGGTTATGAAATCGACGCGATAAACCGACTGTATCAAATGGAGTGCTTCGGTCACCGAGCCCGTCTTTGCAAGGCGCTCTTTGACGTCGGAAAAATCGGCGAGAGATCGTGTCAATATCCGCTTCCAGCACTGCGACCTGACAATCCGCCGCAGAGATCGAATGATCGGCCAAACGAGTTCGGCGGCGATGCAGAACTTCAAGGGATCGTGCTGTAGCCTGATTGCTTTCGTGGTTCAAACGCAACTTTCCGGCGAAGAGAGGCATTGCAATGCCGAGGTTAATTTCGTTTGACTATTGGGCCATCACCCGTTTCATTTTGGACACCAAAGCGACAACGACGCAGTCTCCTTCTTCAATCGTTGGCCGCGAGCCGACCTCGTTCGCCAACAAATCTGCGGTGGCGCAGATGAGGTTAGGTCGCTATAAGCGCTGGTGAGGCAGTACGCGCTGCCTCCGGGCTTAGTAACCCGACGCATGCCGGTTTGGCGTCCGCCGTTAGGGCGCCGAATTCCTCGACCTATGGTCGGGGAGCCGTGGACGTATGTCCAGGTTCCTCGGAACTAAAGGTCTATGGGCCGGCGCATGCTCGGTTACTAACTCCCCGATCGCCAGGGGTCAGGAACTATGCGGGGGCGCACCGCGCATTCCTGTTTTGGGAGTTGAACATGAACGCTGACGACCGATTGAATGGCGAGGCAGTCGATCTGAAGCCGCTGATAGGGCTCTTGCATGGGCTTCCGTCACCGCTCGTTGAGCGTCTCACGATCGATGCAATCCGCGAACATCGGGATCTATTGGAGCGGGCAGAAAATCTGTTCAATGAACTGCCGGCTGACGTTAAAGCCGGCAAGGAGCTTGTTAGCGATACCCATATTGCCTATCTCGAAGCAACCATCAGGATGCACGCGCAAATGTCGGCGCTGACCACCCTCCTGCACATTCTGGGCTATACGCCCAAGGCCTGACCCGCCAGATCAGCCTAAATCAGGCCGCGTCGGATAGCCAAAGCCACCACCTGCGCATGATTGGCCAGATTGTAGCGCGTTCTGACATCGTCAATCGCAGAGCGGACGCCAGCATACTTTGCCTGCTCCAGTTCAGCGATCACCTCGACCGTTTTGCCAAGCGACAGCCAGCGAATGTAGTTCACCTGCTTCGGCGTCAGGACGATCTTTTCCTCGATGGAGGGCGTGACCCGCATGTGCTCAAGACGCGTATGAAGCTGGGCGACCGCTGAGGCAGCCATAATCGCATCGATCTCCATATCACTGGCAAGCGAAGGCTTCGCCGATGCAAAGGTCAGCATGGACATCGCACCGTTGGCGGTGGCGACCGGGATGGAAACGCCCGAGCGAATGTTGAAATCAGCGGCTTTCGAAAAGAAGTTTTTCTGCTCTTTTGACAGCGAGCTCTTTTCGGCTTCGCCGGACCAGGCGAAAGCGCGCCTTATCAGCTGGGCCTGCCGCATGACCGGATCGATGAACCGGTAGTCCAGCGTGTCATAGATTTTCTGCCAGTCGATATCGTAGTTGGAAACCGCATAGGTCTGCCCCGGACGAATGTTTACGAAGGCATAGCCCACAAAATCGAACCGATCAGCAAGATTGGCCAGGGCGCCCTTCACCATGGACTGATCGTTTCCGATCACGGTGATATCCAGCAGTTTCTCGACCCAGTTTGACATCCATACTCTCCCTGTAAATCGCACCCGTTGCGCGGTGGCGAAATGCGTCGGCAGTCAGAAGGACCGCGACGCGCGCGAACAGTGACATGGTAAAGAATGAAGCATATTCAATCGCGTAAGTTGACCATCAAGGAATGGTTTTCTAAATCGTTTCCGCGAGATTGAAAACCTCGGAAATTGCTTATTCGCGGAAAACGTGTCAGCGCACAGTAAGCTGTGTGCAGATCTCCGCTTGGCTGGATAGCACCGAACTGGCCTATCAATGTTCAATCGCAGAAGAGAGCTACGGACGGATAGCGCCAACACCGGACATTGCGGCTGCCGGACGACGCCTTCTTATTCTGTGACGTCGCGAAAGTCGTGAATTGGCACGAAGCAGCCAAAGCGTCGCAAATTCCCTAAAGTATGCAGCGCAGATCACCCAATCCCAGCACCAGAGAAGCAGGTCATTACAATTTTACGAAAAATTTACGTTAATTGACGGTTTCACTTTTACCCCATTCCATCGCAACCGCAGATCGGTAAATTAAGTCGTATCAGCCTTTGCCATCAAACTTCCGGAGCGTTGCGCATGACTATGCTTGCCACCACGAACAATGCGCATGCAGGCAATTTCTCCTCGCTCTCGCATACTAGCGTCGTGGCAACAGGCAGTCGGATGGTTGGACCCGATATCCTGCGCTCGCTGGCAATCCTCCTGGTGATGCTTGTCCACCTTCCGCTGAATGCCACGCCCGGCATATTGGTGACAATGCGCGAATATGGCTGGCTTGGTGTCGATATCTTCTTTGTGCTGAGCGGCTACCTGATCGGCACGCAACTGTTCAAGGAAGTGACGCGCACGGGAGCAGTCGATTTCAAGTCGTTTTACCTCCGGCGTGCCTTCCGCATCTTCCCGGCCTTCTTCGTGGTCCTTGGCCTCTACGCCTTAGTCCCGATTCTACGCGATAGTCCAACGATGCAGCCTCTGTGGAAATTCGCGACGTTCACGGTCAATCTCGGGTTCGATCCGAGGGCGGGCAACGCCTTTTCTCAGGCATGGACGCTTGCGGTCGAAGAGCAGTTTTATCTCGTCCTGCCCTTGCTGGTTCTTTTCCTGTATAAGCGTATTGGCACAGGACGGGTGCTTGGGCTCGCCGGACTGTTAACGCTCGCTGGCATCGTGCTGCGTTATGCGGTCTGGGACATACAGGTTGGCACCCTTGTCGCAGAAGGCCAGTTCCGCCCTGCTTTTGCGACTTACCTCCGCGATGTCTACTACCCAACATACACGCGTCTCGACGGCCTGCTGTTCGGCGTGGTGCTGGCGGCCGCCCGCTTCTTTAAGCCAGAGCTTTGCATGCAGTATCTGCCGCCCAAGGTCACGATACCCTCAGGTCTGATCCTTGTGATCGCCGCGCTCATTTGCTTCGTTGATCGAGGACCACTCGCAGGACAAGGCATTTTTCCGGTGTTTCAGGCACAACTCGGCGCGGTCGCGGGCTTTCCGCTGATCTCGATCGGCATCGCACTGCTGTTCTGCGCCATGCTCGATCTTGAGCACGTTCTGAGCCGCTGGCCTGTTCCGGGGGCTGCTCTCGTAGCAACGCTGTCTTACAGCCTTTACCTCACCCACAAGTCCGTCTTTCACGTCATGCGCCTGATCTTCGGAGAAGAGAACCTGCAAGGTACCGGCGGCTTTGTCGCCTATCTGATCGGAAGCTTTGCTGTCGCCGCTGTTCTCTGGTTCTGTGTAGAGCGAACTTTCCTACATCTTCGGGATAGAATGCTGTCGTCGTCGAAGTAGGTCGGCGAACTGTCGCGAATGTTAGGGTTTCGCGGCAATTGCTCCGGCGGCGAATGACCGCTTTGGGCCGACAGCAGACTTCAGCCGTCTGTTCGCCCCGAATAACGCAATGCACCAGTGCTATGCTCTTTACCAACTTGACGAACTTAACCAACCTTGCCATATATAGTTCTCTGAACGGAGGGTGAGACATGGCATCTCTGAAGCCTAAAACCAGCATACGCGACGGCGCGAGCGGGCGCGGCAAACCGGGCGCTGAATCCATGGCTTTTTTCCTGACGACAGGGGCGGCCCCGCTTGCAAAGGGGAGAGCCGCCTTCAAGATCAAGATCCCGGACAATGCATCAAAAGCGCTGACCGGCAATCCCAATCGCGTCAAGGCGCTCCTCCAGGAGTACGGTCAGGCGATCGCAAAAAGCCGTTCTGCTGGCCATCCGGTCAGCTTCCGTGTCGATGTCGATGCCGAAGGTGAGATGGTTGTCACTCCCGTTGAGGCGGTGGAAAGGACAACGGTGCCTGTCGTAGAGGAGAACGATGCACTGGATCCGGAGTTGGAGCAGGCGTTGGTGGCCGCACGGGCGCGGGGACGCATAAAGGCTGCTGAGGTCCTCAGCGGCACTGACATGCTGAATGCCGACGAATTCGCCAAGCTGCTTGGCACGACACGGGTAACGGTGAATTCAAAGCGCCAGACCGGACTGGTATTGGGGCTGGATGGCGCGAAACGCGGCTTTCGCTTCCCGGATTGGCAGATCGATGCCGATGGCAAGCCGTTTGCAGCGCTTGCAACGCTCCACGAGCGACTGGGCGGAGCCTGGGCGGTTTACCGGTTCCTGGTCCAGCCCCACGGAGAGCTGGACGGACTGACAGGTCGCGAGGCATTGGAGCGGGGACGGACCGAGCAAGCGCTCGAGGTTGTCGAGAGCATTGGTCGAGATTTCCGCTGAATGGCACGTACTCTGCCGCCTCCCGGCTTTGCAAATGCAAGCCTTCACCTGCATACGGTCGCAGCCGGACTTCGGTTCGGCCGCATCTACCTGGGCACCTACCCTGATCCACTGGGCTTCGGTAAAACGCCGAGCCGTTTCAGCGATCCACGCCGGCGCAAATTCGCTAACCGGTTCGGGGTGCTCTATTTGGGCGATACGGTGAAGGTGTGCTTTCTCGAAGCCGTCTTGCGCGATCAACGCGATGGGGTCCTCGGCGACCTGCCGATAGCTGAATCCGAATTGTACGACCGCAATTTCGCAGAGATCGAGGTCATCAATCCGCTGATGATGGTAGATCTTCGAGACGACGGGCCGATCAAGATGGGTGTGCCGACGGATGTCGCGAAGGGCTCAAAGCAATCCCTCGCACGGAATTGGGCGGTCGCCTTCAATGAACACGACAGCCAGGTGGACGGCATCATCTACCCGTCTCGGCTCAACGGCCACACCAACCTTGCACTGTTCGATCGAGCTATTGGAAAACTGAAGGCGGTCCGCACGACGAAGCTGATCCGCGCGCCGGGTCTGGCTGATGTACTCAACGACCTCAATGTCGCAATTGTCGAACCTGATCCCTGATATTTTACCTGTCGTCGAAGTCGGATACAGCACTACTTCTGCCCACCGATCCGGGACAAATCGACCCGAATTCCCGCAGTCCCAACCTCTCCTTCGTCTGAGGGCTCCGCTTCGCTCTGCGAGGGGTTAGCATCCGCAGGTTTGTCCGCGGCATCCGAAGAAACTTCCTTCCCATCGACGATCGTTCCACCTGGATCCTGCGCCTGAAACACGCTTTGCCCTTCGAACTGGCCGGTGTTCCAGGCGTAAACGGCATCTTCGAAGATCTGTGGAAGCACCTCTTTGCTCGTTGGGTTGCCATACCACTGTGAAACGATGCGCATGATCTTGGAAAACATCTTCGTCCCCATGCGAAGATTTTCGCAAGGTGCGATCAGATCTGGTTTCAGCTCGGATGCGTCCTTCACGCCGACACCCGCCGGGAACTGTGTGAGGCCCACACGCACGACGGCCTGCCCGACATACTGGCGTATGATATCCATAGCCTCGTCGGGCGTCTTCGGTTTTGGTACAAGGATGAGCCGCCCTCCGGCTTTGACGGTGACGGCAAGCGGATCGCCCGGACCGACAGCGGACACGAACTGCTCGACTATGGCGGGTTTCAGGGAGGGATCGGCGCATTCCGCGATAAAGGCAGCATCCATGACGAAGGCTCCAAAGTTCAGGTATTGAAGGAAATCACAAGGGGAACGCCGAACAGAGCGGACCAGGCTTTGGCGCTCGCGCGCTGGATGGCGACGATGTTGCCACCCGTCGTCCACCAGCCATTGCCGATCAAAACGATCGCGTCGGGTCGGTGTAGCATCGACTGGAGAATGGGCCACAGTACGAGCTGCTCGTAGCAGATAAGCGGCGCGATCTTTCGGCCCGCGACCTCGACGACAGGATTGGCGAAGAGGTTGGCGCGGGCGCCGCCGGTCTCTCCTGTCCATCGCGCCCATGGACGCCACATCGAAACCGGCACAGGCATGCGCTCGCGATAGAGGACACGCCCCCCATGCGCATCGATGGCCACCATGACGTTGTCGTAGCCAACCGCATCGACGACCGCCGCGCCGGCGACCACAGTCACGTGGGTTCCTTGCAGCTCATTCCGCCAGAAACGTTCGAGCGTTGGCGTCCAAAAGCCCAGTGTGCTCTCGGGAAGCACGACGACGGTCTCTCGTGTTCCGGCAGCCTTCCGAACAATCGTCACCACGTCACGTTGACGTTGAAGGGATTGATCGCGGCCGAGACTTGCGCCCATTTCAAGGTCGACACCACGCCACCCCTCCGGTAGAATCTGATGCGTCCCCGATGCGGCGGACCAAAGCCATAAACCTGACAGGGCAATGGCGATAGCAGGCCCGATCCGGGTTACGAGACCGATCAGGACGGCTGTCAAAGCGAGCAGCCCCCACCATCCCCATCCCGGAAATAGTATGCCGGCCGCTGTCAGCGGATGCGCCCAGCCTGTGATCCCGAGTGGCGGAAAAGCAGTGAGACCAAGAACCATGAGATAGCGCGCGGGCTTTGCCCATCCGCCCCGCACTGTCCAGAGTACCGCATGGACGGCAATGAAGGACGATGCCGCCGCTATCCAGAAGAGGAGGCCAACCCAGAGGTCGGCGGAAAAGAACTGGGCAACGCCGGCAGGCAATCCTCGTGATGCTGCCAGAAAATAACCGGATGCGACGAGGGCCGCTGCGATCCGCGTTGGTGACAGGGCCCACAGAAGCGGGAAGAAGGTTGCCGCAGGCAGCAGGAGCGCCTGGCCGCTCCAGCCGACCGCCCCGACGACGATTGAAAGCGGGACGAGAACGGCAGTGATCATGAACTCACGGCTCATAGGTCAACACTTCTTGCGCCAAGCCCAGAACGCCTGAAACAGGCACCGGTCCGAAATACCTGGAATCCCATGAGCCGATGAAGTCTGAGTGCAAATACATCTCTCCAGGCCGCACTATCCCGCTTCGATCGCGCCGAAGAGATCGCCCCTGTGCGTCGTTCTGCATGATGCGAGAGCCGGGGATCGGCACGCCATCAATGGCGACACGATCGGTGACGTCCACGCGCTGTCCCGCCACCGCGATGACGGTCTTGATCAACGGTCCGAACCCACCGGGGCAAAGTCCCGGTCGGAGATATCCGCGCTGTCTCGCCTCGCGCATAGCAACATTGTCAGGCGGGCAGACGAAAACCGTTTCCCCGGACCGGGCGGCACGCGTGAGCGGAACGATGCGCCAGAGTCCGAGCGGCTCACTCGGGGTCGTGTTGAAGCGCAGACCACCAATCCAACCAGCAGCAAAAAGGACGATCAACAGGCCGGCAGATCCGGATAGCGTGACGCAGGCGCGGCGTCGTTGACGAGACATCGCAGTGCTTTCAGGCATCGCCATATTCATTTCAGTGAAAGCCCCTTGGTCTGGGTTTGCCGCGCTGTTTCAGCCTGCTTCAACGCCAGCGTGGTGCGCTCGTGCGCGGCGAGTTGCTGCACAGTGCGCATGCTGTTCCAGGCCGACTGCACTTCGCTTTTCTGCGAAGGGTTCATCCCGGCCGTTATTTTGTGAAAGGTCTCGCCGTTTGCATCTTTTGCAGAGATCGGCAGCAGGCTGCGTTCTCCGAAACGCTCGGACACGGCCTTGGCGAAGCCTTCAAGTTCAGCTTTCACGTTTCTGTCGGCCAGGGCATATTCGAGACCGGCGGGAAGATCGTTGCGATCGATCGCATCGCGGATCCGCTCAAGCGTTTGCCTGGCCGATGGAGAGAGGGCAGGGATGTCGACGGAGACCTTGAGACGGATTGCCCGCTCTTGCGCTTCGTGCTTGCGCTCTGCCTCGGCCCGCGCTGTCACATATCGCTCGAGGTTTCGCGCCAGAGCAGGCGCGTTGACAAGCGCCGTGTCGCGCGCCGCCTTTTCGTTCGCTCCGGCGAATATGCCGGTCTTGCCTTTGAGCGCTCCGAAACGTTCCGGCTCCGCTGCGATCGTCGCAAGCGTTGTCTGCGCTCTTGCCGGATCTTTCAGCATGGCATCGACATTGACCGCCTTGAACGCGGTCTCCGGCTCGGCGAAGACTTGTATAAAGCGTGTCGTGACCTCCTGCCATTGCTTCTTCAAACCCGGATCGGCGACCAGGCGATCCTCAACGGCCTGGTCGATCGATTTCGGGAACATCGTGATGCCTGATACCATTGGCTTTGCCTCCATGACGGGTTTCGGGGTCACTTGGGTATTGGAGCGCTTGAGACCGAGCTGTGCGCCGATCGTCGTCAGGCGGGCGGTGAGATCGAAGAGCTTCTGTTTCTGGCGAACGGTCCAGTCGAGGCGGTCGCGAACGAGGGTGCGCGCGACATTGACCAGATGCAGGCCGCGCGCGTCGGCGAAGCGAAGGGCCGCGCGATAGAAGGCGCCCTTCTCGTAGTCGAGCGTCGTTTCCTTTGCGTTCTTGCGCGATAGAAGCTCGGCCAGTCCGCCCGCCTTGGCGAAGGAGCGCGAACCATAATAGACGCCGAGATCCTCTCGATGACGGGTCATCGCCACATAGGTCAGGTGACGGTCTAGGGAGAGTGAGGCAAGAACCTTGACCCTGTCGACGGTTGTGCCTTGGCTCTTATGGATCGTCGTCGCGTAACCATGATCGACGTTGTTGTAGAACCGCTGCTCTACGCTGATCGTCAGCCGGCGCTCGCCCTCGCCAATCTCGGCAACTATACGCCCCGGGGCGGCTTCTACGACCTTGGCCAGCATGCCGTTCTTGACGCCAAGCGAGCTTTCATTTTTGAGGAAGACGATCCGATCGCCGGCGGCGAAATGACGTATACCGTCTTCCGTCTTGAAGGCGTGACCGCCATCGACAAGCCCGCGCTCGACGAGCTTGGCGCGTGCCAGGGTATTGAGGATCCGCACGTCACGGCGAAGGTGGGCTAGGATCAGCGATGACCGGGCCGGATCGTAATCACGGTTCCAATCGGAAATAAGGTTTTCGACGGCTTGCGACTTCAAGGCCGATCCCATCATCCGACCGTTTGCGCTGTAGGACTCGACAGCCCTAGCGATGTTGCCGCGGGCGAGATCGAGCGACGCTTCGCGCATCCATTGCTCGCGCTGGCGATAGATGGTTTCGAGCTCGGCGTAGCCGATGCGCTCCGTGATGGCCCGGAAGGCGGCACCTGCCTCGATCGGCTGCAACTGTTCGGGATCACCGATGAGAACGAGCTTTGCCCCGCGCACCGTCGCCTCTTCGACAAGCAGCGCCATTTGTTTGGAGGAGACCATGCCGGCTTCGTCGAGGACCATGACAGTCTTGTCGTCGAGTTGGTCGCGACCTTGGGCCCAGCGGAGTTCCCAGGAGGATAATGTGCGGGAAAGAATACCCGCTTCCTTTTCCAATCCTTCGGCCGCTTTCCCCGCCAGGGCGGCGCCAACGACACGATAGCCGGCCGCTTCCCAGGCCTCGCGCGCCGCCTTCATCATCGTGGTTTTGCCGGCGCCGGCGCGGCCGATCACGGTTGCAATCCGCTCAGGACCTGCAACATGCTCGATGGCCGTTTTCTGCTCATCCGAGAGGCGCTCATGGCGCTCGAACACCGCCTCGATGATCTTCTGACGGACGCTATGTGATGATCGCTGGGACAGCCAAATCGACCGGTTTGCCATCTCGGCCTCAAGGCCGATCATCTCACGCGTCGTGTAGCGGGCTGGCGTCCTGACACTGGAGGTAAAGTCGATCCGCTCGCGATCGAGGCGCAGCACGTCCAGGTGTTGCATGATCCGCGCCATGAGGCTCTGGAAGAGAGCTGCGTCGTCGACATAGCGATGTAGGACCTTCGCCACGTCCTGGTTGTCGAAAACGCTTCTCTCCCGAGTGATCAGATCGAGCACGATACCGGGATTGCGCTGGATGCGCCGGACATTCTCCGCGCGCCGCTCCTCCTGCAATTCGATCCGCTCGAGCTTCCGTGACCCGGCTGTCGCCAGGCCGTTTTCCGTTTCCGATTTTCGCTCGATGGCGGTGGCGCCGACCCCGATATGAATGGTCGGGGTCAGGTCGATACCCTGCTTTTCGAATGATCGGCCATCGATGCGGATATCGAGCCCGGCAAGCGCCAGGTGCCGATTTTGGACAGCAAACCATCCATCACGAAAGGCATTGAAGTCCTCGGCGCCACCCGCCCAGAGTTCATAGATGATTTTGCCGGCGTCATTGCGCATGGTCTGGCCGTCTGGTCCAAGAACAGCGACCTTCTTGGCACCGAACCCATCCTCGCTCAGAGGCCGCAACGTTGTCATCAGATGGACATGCGGGTTGCCGGGTGCATCGTGATAGACCCAGTCCGCGACCATACCCTTCGTCGTAAGGTGCTCGGCAACGAAGTCTCGCATCAGCGCGATGTTCTGCTCGGAGGACAGCTCGATCGGCAGAGCGATGGTGACGTCCTTGGCGAGTTGGGCATCGACCCGCTTTTCGAACACCTCGACCTTGTTCCAGAACGCTTCCGAGGCTCCCGAGACCGATCGATCGGCAATCATGACGCGTAGCCAGTCTGGCGCATCGGCAGGGATCACGAACTCCTCGTGCAGAAGCCCCTGCTTGCCTGTGTAGTCGATTGTGCGTGCTTCCCGCTCATAGTCCATCCTGGCGCAGTGCCGGTAGGCCGCTGACAGCACTGCGCTGCGGCCAGAGCCACGGGCGACGATGCTGACTGAGAAATGCGGGACGGCCACGGGCGGATCGCTCCTTCTTGCGAACGAAATCAACATGTTGATCGCAAGAGGTGGCCCCGCCAGGGGGCAAAAGCAGAACGTCGCGTCAGCGACGTATAATTGCGCCCTTGGATCCGCTCTTGTCGAGCGGCGGGATCATTCGCCAAATGCTGACGCTTTGGCGAGGTACAAATTTGTACCTGTCCTGCCGGGAAAAAATCGGGGACTCTCACCCCACCATTCCACGGATATCACTGGAGATTGCATCCCGATGAAGAAGCCAACGTCGAAAATCCGCGAAGAACTTGCCCGCCTGCAGGAACAGCTGAAGCAGGCGGAAACGCGTGACGCCGAACGCATCGGCCGCATTGCGCTGAAGGCCGGACTTGGAGAGATCGAAGTCGACGACGCCGACCTTCAGGCAGCGTTCGAGGACGTTGCAAAGCGGTTTCGCGGAACGAAAGCCGGATCGAACGGAAAAGAAAAGGGTGCCGCTGGAGCGACCGGAACATCCTCGGCCACGTCGCTCAGCGCTGGCGCGGCTACGAGCCAGGCTGGCGAGGCTTGAGCGGATGCAGCGGCTGACCACAGCAGAGGCCAGAAAGAAGGACGCTCGCGAGAAGATCGAGTTGGGCGGCCTGATCGTCAAAGCCGGCCTGCGCTATGAAAAGCGCGCCCTCCTGCTCGGTCTGTTGATCGAAGCAGAGAAGAGAATCAAGGGCGATGAGGCGGAGCGATCCCGTCTGATCGCAATCGGCGCGGAGGCATTCGGCAATGACAGCGAATAGGATCCTGCTCGCCGTTGTCCCGCCGCTGATGATGATCGGCATTGCACTGACTTTGCCCGGGATCGAACAGTGGCTCGCGACGTTCGGAAAAACGGCAGAAGCGAAATTGACGCTTGGTCGGATTGGCTTGGCACTTCCTTATGTGGCGAGCGCTGCGATCGCACTGATCTTTCTCCTCAGTGCCCAGGGATCGGTCAACATCAAGACCGCAGGGTGGGGCGTCGCTGCCGGATCGGGCACCGTTATTGCAATTGCCGTCGTTCGGGAAGGAATGCGGCTTTCGCAATTTGCCGGACAGGTGCCTGCGGCCAGGTCGATCCTGTCCTATATCGATCCGTCAACAATGACAGGAGCTGCGGCAGCTCTGTTCTCCGGCATCTTCGCGCTTCGCGTTGCGGTGATCGGCAACGCCGCATTCTCGCGTTCCGAGCCGAAACGCATCCGCGGTAAACGCGCACTGCATGGCGAGGCGGAATGGATGAAACTGCCGGAGGCAGGGAAGCTGTTCGCAGAGGGCGGCGGCATCGTCATCGGCGAGCGATATCGTGTCGATCGCGACAGCACGGCGGCACTCTCGTTTCGGGCCGATATGCCTGAGACATGGGGCGCCGGGGGAAAGTCACCGCTGCTCTGCTTCGACGGTTCGTTCGGATCGTCACATGGCATCGTGTTCGCCGGCTCCGGCGGTTTCAAGACAACGTCGGTCACGATACCCACGGCGCTGAAATGGGGCGGCACGCTGATCGTACTTGATCCATCCAATGAGGTGGCGCCGATGGTCAAGGCGCACCGGAGCGAGGCCGGCCGTGATGTAATCGTGCTCGACCCGAAAGATCCCGATATCGGGTTCAATGCCCTGGACTGGATCGGTCAGCATGGCGGGACGAAGGAAGAGGATATCGCTGCGGTCGCCTCGTGGATCATGAGCGAAAGCGGCCGCGCCAGCGGCGTACGGGACGATTTCTTTCGGGCATCCGGCTTGCAGCTGCTGACGGCGATCATCGCCGATGTCTGCCTCTCGGGTCATGCGGAAAAGAAGGATCAGACGCTGCGGACCGTGCGCATGAACCTCTCGGAACCGGAGCCGAAGCTGCGCGCGCGGCTTCAGGAAATCTACGACAACTCCGAGTCCGATTTCGTGAAGGAGATCGTGGCAGCGTTCGTGAACATGACGCCCGAAACCTTCTCCGGCGTCTATGCCAACGCGATCAAAGAAACACATTGGCTGAGCTATCCGAACTATGCCGGTCTCGTGTCCGGTTCGACCTTTTCGACCGATGACATCGCATCGGGAAAGACCGACGTGTTCGTCGCGCTGGATCTTAAGACGCTGGAGACCCACGGTGGTCTGGCAAGGGTAATCATCGGCTCATTCCTGAACGCTATCTATAATCGTGACGGGGCGATGCCGGGACGCGCTCTGTTCCTTCTCGACGAAGTCGCGCGCCTGGGTTTCATGAGGATTCTTGAGACGGCACGCGATGCCGGCCGCAAGTACGGGATCACGCTTCTGATGATCTATCAGTCGATCGGCCAGATGCGCGAAACCTATGGCGGACGCGACGCCACCAGCAAGTGGTTCGAAAGCGCGAGCTGGATCAGTTTCTCAGCGATCAACGATCCGGAAACCGCGGACTATATCTCCCGGCGTTGTGGAACAACGACGGTCGAGATCGACCAGGTCAGCCGCAGCTTTCAGGCGAGGGGTTCGTCACGAACCCGATCAAAGCAACTTGCCAGCCGACCATTGATCCAGCCGCACGAAGTCCTGCGCATGCGTGCCGATGAGCAGATTGTGTTCACCGGGGGAAATGCGCCGCTTCGATGCGGTCGCGCGATGTGGTTCCGGCGAGCCGACATGAAGTCCTGCGTTGGCGATAACCGCTTCCATGGAAAACGTGAACCATTGGAAATCAAGGTCTGAGGGAGAACCCGGACCCGGAGATCGGTCGATGAGATATTGGGAAGCGTGCGAGGCACAGGTCACGGCAGAAGCGGCCATCGAAGAATGCCGCATCCATCAAATTGAGGCAATCGTTCGCAATAGCGATAGCGCTTTGGTGGATGTCACGACCGGTGATGTCATCGCTCATCCAGACGACCAAGCCGACTATTGTGGCGCCGATATTCTCGGTTACCTGGGATACTGATCAATGGCAGTCGGCTATCGCGGGAGGATCGTTACCGGGATCGGCGAAGACCACAGCTGGGCTTCGTTCGCTTCAGCGAATAGAGCCGTACGCCAAAGGCGGACCGCCCAATGCTCCTTCTGTCCATACTTCACAAAACTGAATCGTTCCGCGACCATCGATTCACAACTCTCGTTGGACGCATGGGCCCGATTGCGCGATTCTCTCACCATGATCGCCCAGCCCTATCACCTCTATATCGAACGCACGGACGCCGAGAACAACATGGCGCGCTTCTATGCCATGTCGATCGAACCGACCCTCTTCGGAGAGGCCTGTCTTATGCGGCGCTGGGGACGCATCGGAACCAGAGGCCAGCTAAAGGTTCATCACTTCGAACAAGAGAAAGACGCGGTTGAATTGTTCCTCGATCTCGTCAGGCAAAAACGCCACCGGGGATACCGTACAATCAACTCGGCGCAACATACGTACCGGGACAGCTTGCAGCGGCGTTAGCGCCAGCTTCACAGAAGAGCGATATGAAAACCAACGTGACGGATCGAATTCAAATTGAGACCCATGGAATTGCAGAGGAATGACCATGGCGGTCGGCCAGAGGTCCGTTATCCCGTGAGAAAGATCATCCTCGCGATCGCAGTATCCGGCTGTGCGCTGGGCGCTTACATATTTGGGATCGTTCCAGTCGCCGAGGCTGTGAGCTTGGTCATCAGTCCGGAGACGACATACCGGAAATGTTTCGGTGGTGATCGCTTCGCCTGCGTCGTGGACGGAGATACTCTCTGGATTGAGGGCGCAAAAATCCGCATTGCCGATATCGACGCTCCCGAGATCAGCGAGCCGAAATGCGCAACGGAACTGGCGCTGGGAAATCGCGCGACCGATCGCCTGATCGAACTGGTCAATCAGGGTTCCTTCAAGCTTCGCGCACGGCCCGGACGCGACGAAGACAGATACGGTCGCAAGCTCCGCGTCCTCATCCGTGACGGCAGGAGCCTCGGCGATATCCTCGTATCGGAAGGCCTGGCCAGAACCTGGACGGGCCGTAGACAGCCCTGGTGCTGAAACCGGCCCACGATTGCTGGCCGTTGCACAACGCCGTTATCGGCGCCTGCTCCAATCTGTTTCAAAGGAGATCTCGATCTCGACGAAGAACGGGATCTTGATCGCGAGCTTCAGGCCGAGTTTGCCCTTGCGGAAAAAGTGGCCGATCACCTTGCCAAGGGAAGAAAGCTTGCGGCCTGTGGCGGCCAGGAATTGTGCGAGGCGTTGCATGGTGGTTTCTCCTTGTCGATTGCGGACATCGCAGGGATCGGCCGCAGGCCGGGACAAGGAGGGTTGCATCGGTACGACCGCAGCGAAGCGGAAGACTTATCGACACCTGAATTTTGGCGCGCAAGGAGACGCGAAGCGGCGGGGAAAATTCTGATGGCGATGAGTTGCTGCCCGACGACCGGACTGCAACATCCCTGATGTCGATGGCCTCGCTCGACAAGGACACCGTGCAATGTCTCCGCCTTTCGACACCTTACACAGAGACAATGCCTGGCTGTGTAGTCTACCGTTCTCAGAAGGGCGGCTCGGCATCAACGCTTCCGTCCTGCTCTGCCGTGATGATTGCCAACTCCGTTTGAGCCAGGTCTAGCTCGGTCTGGAGCTCGCAGCGCTCCGCAGCGTCGCAAGCGTTCTTCAGCTCGGCCCGCAGTTCTTCGATGTGCTGTTCGATCGTCATCGTCTCATCTCCTTGAGTTTGTGAAAGACGATTTGGCAGGGCGGGACGGGATGGCGGGGTCAGGGATCGCGGATGCGACCGCCAGCGGCGGCGAGTGGGGGAGCCGATTTCGTGCGGGCGCTCAAAGAGCGTTCGCGCGAAATTGGGGGAACCGCTCGTCCTTGAGGCCGTCATTCCGGCCCGGCATCCTCGACAGATCTGAGCAGCTATCCCCCGTTTCCGTATGCCACCAAAAAAGCAGGACCGGGCTCGATACCGGGTCCTGCTTTGACTTCTCGGCAGAGGAGAAGGCTCCGCCGACGGCGGAGCCCCGTGATGTCAATCAGTCCCGGTTCGGGCGGGACCAGATGAGCTGGAGGCCATCCTCGCCTTCAACTTCGGCGAGCGTTGCGTAGATCGGAGCTGGGAAGCTCGGATCGTCGAGCTTGACCGAGAGGTAGTCGCGGCCCTGTTCGGAGGTTTTCTGCCAGGCGGCACCCAGCTCGACGCTGCCGGCGTAGACGCGGAACTGCGGACCCTTGTCGGAGGGGTTCTCGACCCGGGCGATGCGGGCCTTGACGTTGAGGGCGAGCGTGCGGATGGAGCCGGTGAAGCCGTTTTCGGTGGAGGTGAATGTGCCGATGGTTGCCATTGTCGTATTCCTTTTCTCGTGTTCGGGCCGCGCCCATCGCGACCTCGATAGCTGTCAAAAGACCGGTGACGATCGGACCGCACCCAATAGGGCCGGAATGAAATGGAGGGCGGCAAGTCGCAGATTTGTTAGTGGGCGAGGAGAAAGGCGCAGCCTTCCGGGGTAAGAAATCTGCGGCTAGCCGTTGCGGGAAAACGATCGAGGCGCAGCCGGTCTCCGGTCAGACATGCCTTATCGAGCCCGCAGATGGGTTGCCGGAAACTCTGACGTGAAGGGATATGGCAATGGTGTTCCGCCGCTCTCGCCCGGGCACGAATGGCATCTTGCGCCATCCCCCGCTTCGACCGTCGTTGCTTGTTTCAGTCGGGGACACGAGCACCTCACATAATAGGCCCGCTTGCCCAACTTACCCTGTGCGATATCGTTTCACTCGCGGATTGCCACCTGGAGGATCAATGCGCCAGCAGGCCAAGCCGTTTATTGTCGAACGTAGACCGACCCGCAAACCCAAACCCGACGCTCAAAAACCGTCAATCTGGGGAAGGCTGGATGCTGACATCGCACAAGGTCTCAAGGACGAACGGGACATGGATCACGCGGTCGCCACAGGCGGTGACAACCGCGACTGAGCGTCAGGCTGCAGCCTTGACTTCCGCTTGCGGCTGCAAGGAATGCAGGAAACTTACAGCGCGCTGCGCATGAGCCGCCGCCTGGAAGATCGCCCGCTTGTCGTTGGCCAGCACCGATAGCCACGACTGCAGGTAGGATGCATGATCCGGCCGCGGCTCGAGCTCCGGTGCGATGCCGAGATCGGCGCAGAGGAAGCAACTGCCGAGCTCGGCAATAAGTTCTTCGCGCGCGCGATCCGTCCGGTCCTTCGCATAGCGCGACAGGTCACGTCCGACGCGATGTTCCGCCGCCGTCCAGTGGGTCGCCTCATGGCTGAGGACGGCCGCGTATCCGGCAGCATCACAGAACGCCTCGAAGGGCGGCATCTGGATGTAATCCATGATCGGCGAATAATAGGCCTGGTTGCCGCCGTGCCGGATGACCGCGCCGGTGTTGCGGAAAAAGAGATCGGCGCTTTCTATTCGCTCGACAGGATCCCGAATCTTGGCCGGCGGAGCATGATAGGTGTCGGGCAAACCCTCGATCTGCTCTATATTGAACACAGAATATGCCTTTAGGAACGGTATCTCTCGATCGACATCATTGCCGTTTCCGTCGGCCACCGACTTTGTGAACCGGCTGGCGAAGACGACTGTCGAGCCGGTTTCGCCCTTTCGCACGGCCCCGCCCAGCTCGAGGGCCTGTTTGAAGGTCATCCACATCGAGGAGGAGAAGCCGCGCGATACCTGCTCCGACCACAGGAGCAGCACGTTCATGCCGGAATAGGGGAGGCCGTTGTGGCGCATCGGCCGTGTAATGCGACTATGCGTGTTGGCGGCGCTCCATGGTTTCATCCAGGGGCGAACGCCCTGTTCGAGATCTTCAATGATCCGATCGGTGATCCGCGTGTAGATGTCGATACGGTCCGATTCCGCTTTCTTCGTCATGACTTCTTCTCCTTTTCTCAGGACCGCGCCTGTCGCGGTCCGTTACGGAGGTCCGAAGTCAGGGGCCGATGGTGCAGCCATGCACCGGAACGGCCGCAACAGCGTGGAGGACGGCAAAGCCGTTGCATGGGTGCCCGGCTCCTGCAGGACCGCCGACCGGGACGGGCCGCGATAGGCGCGTCTTCAGCCTTTCTTCGCGACATGAAAAAGGCCGGCGCCTGCGAGCGCCTGCCTCGGAACATGAAGAAAGAGCGGGGTGCGACCCCGCCAATGTGTTATCCGAAAGCGGCCAACTGAGCTTCGGCCGCTTTGCGGTCGAGCGATGCGCCCGGATTTTCGACCGGCCGGTCGAAAGGCTTCCAGGTCTCGCCGATGACCTGTTCGTAAGCCGCGACTGCGCCCTCGGCTGCCATGCGCAGCGCGTGCGATTGGACACCCATGTCGGCCGCGAACTCCCGCTTGCGCTGGGCGGCGCTGTCATAGCCGACCGGACCGTCGAGGTCCTCATCGCGGGCGTCGTTGGACGCCTTGGCCGTGGCATCGCGCGCCTCGGTGACGGCGCGGGAGTAGAATTGCCCGGCGCCATGCGCGGATCCGACGAAGGCCCCGACGATGCGCTGGAGGTGGATCTGCATCGCCTTCTCGCCGAGGCCTTCAGACAGGCTTTCGGCGGTCTCGACGATCAGCCGCTCGTGAAGGCTGCGGATGCCATCGCTGTCGACGACTGCCGTGCAGAAGCTTGTCGCGATCTTGAATGCCTGGGTGGCGTCGGGGCAGGAGAGGCGGACCATTTCGAGGGTGGTACCGCGGCGAGATTGCGACGACCTGGTGTTGGAGCGATTGGGGGTAGAGGGCTTGGCCATGTCTGTTCCTTCCTTGGCTTGCGAAGCGGTTCCGGCCCGTGCCGGTCTGCCCTTCGATGCGGACGATCAGGAACCGGCAAGGGACGGGTGGCTTCACAGGTTCGATCCAACTGAGCCAGCAGGGCAGGTTTGCGGGCCAGCAGGTCTTGACCTGAGCAGACCGCGAGCCTGCCCTCGCGCAGAGAGGCTGGATCGGCCGCCCCGCGGCGCGACAGCGGCCTTGAAACGACCGGCCGCCGGTTCAGACCGCAGCGAACAAGAAGGGCAGTCCGGCACGGGTCCGATATCACTCCCGCTGCCCGAGAGAAGGGCACATGGCCAAGCCCGCAATGCCGATGCCATCGAAGCCGGGCAAGCACATCGCCAGCTCACCCGCCTCGGGTCTTCCTATATCGCCGGATGCAGCACAGGCTCGCGGTCGCGATGCTGGAACGCCCCGATGACCTGCTCCTGCATCGCCAGCCTGCAGGCGATCATGTCGAGTTCGACCCAGCGCTCGAAGGCAAGGCGGTCGACGATCTCCCGATGGTAGAGACGGTGACCGGACCGGCGCCGCGCGCGGCTCCGGACCTTCACCGTGGTCGCCTGTCTTCCGGCGCGCGCCGCAATCTGCCGGCTTAGACAATCGAGATGCCGCTGGGTCTCGCGCCGGCGCCGATTGCTTTCGCCAGCGGCCTCAAGAGGCGGATGTCGATCATGACCCATCCCCCCGGTTTCGCCAGCCAATGAAGGAGGAGGGGCCATCATATTCAGCGTGGCGAGCGAGATTGATGACGAAGCCGAACCGCCCCCGCCCCGCATATTCGTCGCTTGCCACCAGAAAGCGGCGTTCTTCACCACCGCGGATATGGCCTCCGCCGATCTTCGCCACGACCTCCGTCATGCCGGGGCTCTGATCGGACAAGATTGCCGACATAACGATGTAGTCAGCCGCATGGCGTTGATCGAACGCCCGGCGATCTTTGGCCCAGCTCTCACCCTCGGTAAGCGAGCAACCGCGGATCATCTCCCAGACGTCGGGCCAGGTATTGCGGATGGTCTTTTCTGCCATCGACCGCTCGTAGGCGGTGAACAGGTCCGGAAAACTTATCGCGACGATCGCCCATTCGCAGTCCTCTTCATACCAAGGCGTGTCCTTCCGCAACAGCGGATGGACCTTGGCATTGCGCTCTGTCGACAGATGGAAACCGCCATGCCCCGAGGTCATGTGAGCGACCACGCCCTCTGCATACACGATCGCCATCTGCGATCCGCCCCATGGTGTGCTGGCCGACATGCGAGTTTGCACGCGGTTCAGCTTGGCCAGATCGCGTTTGTGACCAGCGGTCTCGGCAACGCGCGCCCGGAACTCGGCTTCATCGGCAACCCGGCCGTCATGCCCGATGAAATCTGCCCGCGTCAGATCGGCAAGTGGCCGACGGATCGCACCGGCGCTTGCAACAAACGCAATGCCGCTGGGTGATGTGACCATGGCAAGGACCAGGTCACCGATGCGGGCCACGGGCAGCCCGTCCGCGCTGGTGGCAAACTCCACCCCCGAAAGATCGGGGGTGGAGTTTGCCATGTTCGACTGGAGGGCGGCGGTCATGCTGCAGCCCTCTGGTCGGAGTCTTCGTCATGCACATCATGATCGGGCAGGTCCGCATCCTCGGGTTCGCCTTCGACCACATCGTCGGTATTGTGTTCTGGCTGATCTACCGATGGATCATCGATATCGCTTTCCCCGTCATCCTGGGGGCTCGCGCCGATGACATCCGTGGTAACGCCTGCCCGGATCCAGTCGAGCAGTTCGTCAGCCGGCGGTGCGAAGCGACCCGACGGATGGACAAAGTGCTTAGTTGCGAAATGCTCGGCGAGCGCTGTACGCGTCTCGCGGACCTTCGGGCGCGGCTGGATCGATGCCTCAGCGCAAAAGGCTTCCAGTGCCTGGCGCGACAAGCACAAGAGGAAATCTTCCGAGCCCATGTTTGGCAGGAACGCGTCGGCGCCGATCGCCTCGCCGGCGATGCGCGCGACCATGCCGCTGTTCGACATGCCCCGCCGGCACGAGAGGACGTCGATCAGCACCGAGCGGGCGGCGACCCGAAGCGTGTCCTGATCGAAGGCGAGCTTGCCATGCTCGTCAAACAGTCCGACGGCATGACGCGAGAAGCGCTTGCCGCCGTAGAAGGTGCCATCTGCGCCGGAGTCGATGCGGACATTCTGGCCGGCGAACGCCAGGACCATCAGCGCCATCAGCATATCATCCTCGATCGGCGCGCGACCGAGCGCATCGTGCAGGGCATCAGTGCGGAAATCGCCGATCATGTCGTGGCCCTTCTGCGTGACGTCGGGCCGGACTTTCGGCGTGGCGACTGCGTCGGCGTCATCGCCGCCAGTGACCGATCCGTCGCCAACAGCACCCTTCGGCTTCGCCGCCTCGGGGAGGCGGTAATGCACCGTCTGGACCTTGCCGTCACGATCGAGGTAGAGCGCCGTATGGTCGGACTTGGACGGCTTGCCGTAGACTTGGGATCCCTTCTTCGGCAGTTCCGGCTGGCCCCAGCTGTTGACCTCAACGATCGCGCCGCGCTTCGGCAGATTGTTCGTCATCCATTCGTGCTGGGCGCCAAGAAAACCTTCGACATTGGTGGTGTAGCGGCCGTCCTCGTCGGCCGGTGCGAAGAGATCCTCCACCCATTCGATCCCGTAGGCCTGAGCCAGATCATCGCCGAAGCTCGCGTCCCTGGCATACATGCGCTTCTTCGTGAGCGCATTTGCGATCTGCCACCATGGCGCCGTGTCGCCCTTCTTGGGCTTGTGCGCTTTCCAGACCTCCTTCTGTTCGACCTGGCCCGCCGCTGCGATGGTCCGCAACTGCTGCTCGGACGGCATATCGCCCAGCGCCATCTGCTCCAGCATAGCTGGCAGGACATTGGCAAGCAGGCGCAGCTTACGGATCTGGCGGACGGGAAGGGCGAGAGCGACGGCGATCGCTTCCTCTGTCCAGCCGAGAGCGACAAGGCGTTCAATACCTCGCCATTGGTCGACGGGGTTGAGCGCTTCACGGACGCTGTTCTCGACCATAGAACGCATCGCACCGTTGTCGTTGGCTGCATCAACGACGAGGATTTCGATTTCTTCGAGGCCTGCTGCGATGGCAAGGCGCACACGGCGATGGCCAGCGTCAATGATGTAGCCGTTGCCACCATCCCTCTCCGGCGCGACCACCGGCGGCTGGACGATGCCGACGGCCTTGATCGTCGCCAACATCAGCGCATCGGCCTGCGGCGACGACTTCGACTGGCGCATCCGGTCGGGGTTTTCTTTCAGAGCGCGCGGGTCAACCTTGATGATCTGCATGGGATTCGTCCTTGTCTAGAGAGTTCCGGACCGGCGCCTTGCCAGCCCTTCCTGTCTTCATTTTTCTCGAAGACACCTCCAGGACCGCCGAACGGCCGGACTGACGCAACTGCGGCCGAGCATCCCTGCTGTGAAGGACGAGCGGGGCTGACAGCCCTGCGAAGAACGAGTGGCCGGGATAGCGCAGGCGGCGGTTGAGCGTACGCGTCGGCAGGAGGACCGATCGGCGAGCGCTTTCTTGATCTATTCTTCCCTGCAACTCTCCTCCTTTTCATTGCAGGCCAAGCTTCTTTCAGCTTAATCGAATGTCGTTGCGGCGCATGGTTCGAAACCGATCGTTCGGACCGAGGGGGAAAGATGGACGAAAAAGACAAACCGGGAGAGGCCAGAGGCCTTGGGCCTCGTTGGAACATGAAGCCTCAAGGCCAGGCGCAGATAAGCGGCGTGATCCTGGGGGAGGTGCTAGACGCACTGCGTGGCGCAAGCATCTCGTTACTAAGAGATCTTGGCATCAAAGCGAAGCTCGGGCCCTTCGATCTATCGATCGCGGTAGGCCAGTCACGCGAAACAGTCGATGAGCGATTGAAGAAAATCGACGCCGCCCGACAAAACATGCGCGAGGCGCTCGAGGCTATTGACGAACTGGGGATCCAAGCCGACAGGAACAAGGCAGAGCTTTCGATGCTTGCGACAGCGATAGCAGCTGCGAAAGATCAAAAGTCGACTTTGATTACAGAAGCGCAGGCACTTGAGGCGTTGAAAGCTATTGAGACAGAAGCAGTCCGAAAAGCGCTGGGAGTACCGACGAAAGCGCAACGGTGGGCAGAGCGCGGTATCGCCTTCTTGCTTGGTGTACTGGGCTCGTACGTCGCATCGGTCTTGTGGCAAATGACGTGGCCACAATAAGACGGCAAGAAAAAAGGGCCGACGGAGTAAACCGCGGCCCATAAAGTGTGGAGATCTTTGACCTCCAGAGGGGAACAGCTGCGGCGGCGGAACTGGGAGGAGACCGCCATATGCATCAGCTGTAGGCTTTATGCCTGATTTTTGGCCAATCAGAAAACATTTATTGTGCAATGGAGCTATGCGGCCAGCGCGTTGGTCTCATTGCCGAGGCCGCCCGCCAGTTGAGTTTCGATGTCACGTAGCTCGCGCCTTTTCTCCTTGAGATCGTCAGCGAACGCGAACGCTCCTCCGTCTCGGGAACGGTATGAGGCCAGCCGGCGCTCGGCCTCTTCCAACCGCCGGCGATACTGAAGCTGTTCCTGCTCAAAGCCGTCGAGTCCGTGCTCCAGCCGTGAGATGGCGCCGAGCGGCGTGACCGTGATTGCAAGGTCGATCCCATACTCTGCCCCGGTGCGCTGAAGCAGCGTCTCGTAGCGATAGCCATCGCCCTTGCCGAACCTCTCACCCTCATAGACGAGATCGAAGCCGCCGATCGTTGCGAGATGCACCTGCCCCTCCTGCTGAAGCTGCAGAAGCGTGAGGATTTCCTTCATCAGCGCCCGACCGGCCTCCTTGCGCTCGGCATGTTCCTTACCGAGTACCGTCATGGTGAAGGCATCGCCGTTGGTCGACTGTAGCCGCGCGATGTCCTGGCCGATTTCGCCAATCCGCCGGGTCGAGACCTCGATTTCGCGTTCTGCATCGCGCATCTGCCGGCGGACGCCGTATTGATCGTCCTCGTGGGCAGCGCGCAGCCGCTCAAGACGGGCAATGTCGGCCTCAAGCCCGGCCTTCTGCATCAGGCGCTCGTCACCGGAGGCAATGGCCTTGGCCATGGCGAACTGGTTGGCCGCCCCCTCGCCAACGTCTTCGAGCCGCCGGATAGAGGTATCTCCCGACAGAGCCGCGGCAATGAAGCGGGCCTTGCGCTCGTTATTCTGCCACATGCTGGCATCGAGCGAACCCTCGGTGGCATAGGCGAAGATATCGACCTCGTCGTGCTGGTTGCCCTGGCGGACGATGCGACCCTCGCGTTGCTCGATCTGCGACGGCAGCCAGGGCACATCGAGGTGATGGAGCGCCTTCAGCCGAAGCTGGGCGTTGACGCCCGTGCCCATCGTTTCAGACGAGCCGATCAGGAAACGAACCTTGCCGGCCCTGAAATCGCCGAACAGTCGCTGCTTGGCTTCGGTCTTCTTGTAGTCCTGCATGAAGGCGATTTGCGAGGAGGGCACGCCGAGCCGGATCAGCTCGTCGCGAATGAAGCGATAGGCCGAGAAGCCTCGGCTCTTCTCGACGTTGATCGTGCCGAGATCGGAAAAGATCATCTGGGCTGCCCCTGGTAGATCGAAGTCTTTGCCGTCGGGGCGTCGATAGATGGCCTCGCCGGTTTCCTTCCAGATCCGATGGGCATTGCGGATGAGCAGATTGAGTTTATTGTCCTCCTCGTTGTCCGCCGCCGGCATGACGAAGCGCAGGTCGATCGCCGCATGGCGCCCATCAGTGATGACGGACAGCAGTATGTCGTCGCCGGGCTTGGCGGGACCCTCGCGCTGCTCGATCGCCTTGATCCTGCTGCCGAGGGTCTGCTGATAGGTCTTGAACAGTGCCGTCGGCTTGGCCGTCAGGATCTGCCGCCGGCCGGTCGAGATGTTGGGCACCTTCACGTATTGCCGCAGGTCATCCGGCATCACCACATCGGCAAACGAGCGGAACATGGCGATCAGCTCCGGCACGTTGACGAAGGAGGCAAAGCGGCTGACCGGTTTGTATTTGCCGGATGGCTGGATTTCGAGTTCGGTGGTCGTGTCGCCGAAGCACGATGCCCAGGCGTCGAACTCGTGCAGTCCGCGTTCGGCAAGCGCTGCATACCCAAGCAGACGCTGGATCGAGAACATCTCACCGAGGGTATTGGTGATCGGCGTGCCGGAAGCGAGAACAAGCGCGCGGCCTGGGTTCCGCGTCTCGATGTAGCGGGACTTTACATAGAGATCCCAAGCGCGCTGCGAGCCATTCGGATCGATCCCCTTCAGCGTCGACATGTTGGTGGCAAAGGATAGCTTGCGGAATTCCTGCGCCTCGTCGACGACGATCTGGTCGATACCAATTTCCGAGATGGTGAGAAGATCATCCTTTCTGGTCGCCAGTCCTTCGAGCCGCTCCTGCAAACCTTCCTTCAGCCGCTCGAGCCGCTTGCGTGAAACGCGGTCCTCGCTGTCGACCTTGGTCAGCAGATCCTCATAGAGCTGCAACTCGTCCTGAATCATTTGGCTCTCGAAGACGGAGGGTACCGCGATGAAGCGGAACGCAGAATGCGTAATGATGATCGCATCCCAAGTCGCGGTTGCCGCCCGCGATAGGAAGCGGGCCCGCTTGTCCTTGGTGAAGTTGGTTTCGTCGGCGACGAGAATGCGGGCATTCGGATAAAGCCCCAGAAATTCCCGCGCCGCCTGCGCCAGGCAATGGCCGGGCACGACCAGCATGGCCTTGGCGATCAGTCCAAGCCGGCGCTGCTCCATGATGGCCGCCGCCATCGTCATCGTCTTACCGGCACCGACGGCATGGGCAAGGTAGGTCGAGCCATCGGCGATGATCCGCCAGATCCCGCGTTTCTGGTGTCCATACAAAACAAAGGCGCCAGAGGCGCCGGGAAGTTTCAGGTGGGAGCCATCGAATTTGCGTGGCGCGATATTGTTGAAGCGATCATTGTAATCGCGGGCCAGCCGGTCGCTTCGATCCGGATCGGTCCAGACCCAGTCCTGGAATGCCTGTTTGATCCTCTGCAGCTTGTCGCGCGCGGCTTCGGTATCAACGACATTGAGGACCCGGCGCTCGCCGTCCGCATCCTTGAACACGTCGAAGATCTGAGGCACCCGGCTATTCAGCGCATCGGCGAGCAGATCGCCTGCATGGCGGCGGCTGGTTCCCCATTCAGATGTGCCAGCGGCGCTATAACCGAGTTGTCGTGCCTCCACCGTCCAGGAACCGAGTTCCGGCATATGATGGATGCGGATATCTGCCTCCATCTTCTCCTTCACGAAGGCCACGACATCGGCGGCCGGGATCCAAGGCGCGCCGAGACGGGCGGTGATGTCGGAGGGGCGCAAGTCTGCGGGCTGAACGACTGCCAAGGCGCGCACGTTGCGCTCATACGCCGGATCGAGCTCGGCTGCGGCCTGCGCGGCGGCGAGCTTTGTGCGGACGGCCCCTGAGAGATATCCGTCTGCCGTCTTCCACGATCCATCGGCCGGATCACGGAAGATGGCCTCGCCCAACTCGTCGACCACATCAGCAGGATCGCTGTGCAGCAGCTCGGCGACATGGTCGATATCGACGTGGCCTCGTTCATTCAGCACGACGGCGAGCGCATCGGCAGGTGAGGTAATCGTCGGTGCGGCCGGCGGAGCAATCACGCGTTCGGAAAAAATCGGCCCCGGTTTCGCCGTGTCCGTCTCCAGATCGTAGTCCTCGATTGCGGCAACCAGCCAGCAATCGGGATCGTCGCGGAACGGTGCGAGGTTCGGTTGGCGATGCGTTTCCTTGACCTCGCCGGTCTCTATATCCTCTTGAACGGACACGACTGTGTGGTTGATCGGCCCGAAATCGCGCACAAAACTCGACCAGGCGATGCGCAAGCGAACCTGAAGGTCGCGCCACGGCCGATTGGTTTCCTGTGCCTTCAGCACCTCGCGCAAGGCATCGCGGATCGGGATCAGCTTGCTGATGATCCGAACGTGCTTTTCCGGGACCCCAACACCCGTGCGACCCTTGCGGACGGTGACCGGCACGGCCGATCCGTCGAGCATCTGCATCAGGCCCTTCGACCGGTCGAGGAAGAAGCTGCCCTCGCGGACAGCGCCGTCCTTCGGCTGCAGATCGACGATCTCGCCGAGTTCGTCCTCCAGATCAATATCGATCGGTGTCGGCTCGCCGTCATAGAGATCAGCCGGCAGAAGCTCGATGGCAGTGGCAAGGGCGGCTTCGAGATCCTCTCCATCGCGTGGGCGGCATGTGTAGGTCTCGCCGAACGGGCCGGAGGTCAGGGCGTGTGTACCAAGCACGAAGTCCGGATGCCGACCAAACCAGCGATTGATCCTGATGGCGCCTTCGTCGTCGGTGGCCGCCCTGATCTCATCGATATCGAGCCACAGCTGATTTCCCTCCCGCTCTCCGGGTTTCCGCTTGCGGAAGAAGAGGATGTCGACGACGACATCCGTGCCGGCGTCACGGCGAAAGCTGCCTTCGGGCAGCCGGATTGCCGCGATCAGGTCGGCGGATCTGGCGATATGCTCCCGTGCCGTAGCATCGGTCTTGTCCATGGTGCCATGCGAGGTGACGAATGCGGCGAGCGCGCCGGGCTTCAGCAGATCAATCGACCGGGCGATGAAATAGTCGTGCAAACGAAGGCCAAGCGACCGGTAAGCGCGGTCCGAGCGGACGGTGCGATCGGAAAAGGGTGGATTGCCGATGGCGAGATCGTAGATCGGAGCCAGATCCGTACGAGCAAAGTCACCATTGATGATCCGCGCCTTCGGCTGAAGCAGGCGGGCGATGCGGGCGGTGACGGGATCGAGTTCAATCCCGGTCACATAGGCGGCGTTGCGATATAGCTCCGGCATCAGGGCAGGGAACAGCCCCGTGCCGATGCCAGGCTCCAGCACCCGGCCGCCGCGCCAGCCCAGTTTCTGGACCCCAGCCCAGATTGCGCTGATGATGAACTCTGGCGTGAAATGCGCATATTGGGTGCAGCGGGCAAGCGACGCGTAGTCGCTCTCGCAAACCGCGGTCTCGAGCGAAGAACCAATATCGTCCCAGCCCTGGCGGAAATCGACCTCGCCTGGCCGACGGAAGATACCGTTGGCCAGTTCGCCGGCGCCGAAGCCCGTGAAGCGGATCAACTGCGCCTGTTCCTTGGCCGTCGCCGGCCGGTCCTGCTTGGCAATGTCGTCGGCGATAAGGATCGCCGCGACATTGGCGCGGGCGCGATCCTTCCAGGCGGCGGCCAGCCCGCGGTCGCCGTCGAGATAGAAGTTTGCCCGAAGCCTCGCGCGCCGGGCAGGCGTGGCAGCGACGGGGAGGGCGGGTGCAGGTGCTGGCGGCAGGGGATCCGGATCGTCGTCATTGGCGGCATCAGGCGAGAACCCGCCGAACGCTGTCACGCCAAGTCCGAGGCCGGACGAAAGCACGCTCGAGCCGAACATGTCTGATGTAAATGGATCGTTGCTCATGGGAAAGCTCCTTGAAATGAGGGCGTGCGCCATCGCTCGGCCACCGAGAAGACCGCTTTTGGCGCGGAGTTTGCGAATGATGATCTGGCTCAGGCGGCCAGGGCTGAGGGGAGGTGGCGTAGATGCACCGGCAGCTTGGCCGCGATCTCGTCGTCAGACAGGGTGTCGAGCAACTTCAGAAAGCTGCCTTCACTGCCACCGTAGAGCATCACCGTACGATGGCCTTGCATGGGCTTGGGCCAACGCGCGCTGGCATAGCCTCGATAGTCGTCGGTGGTCGTGCTCCAGATATGCTCGAGCCGTTCTTCGCGGCTCATCGCCCGGACTGGTCGGGTTTCGCGGTTAACGATCGCGGTTCGCATCGCCTCCACAGAGTTCGGGTCCGAGAGGTCGCAGTAGGTGTGAAAATAACGGACCGCTTCATCGATCCGGATCGCGTAAAATACCGATGTCACCGAACCGGTCATGAATTCCCGCATCGCAAAGATCGGCCCGCGCATCCAGAGCGGCGGCAGAATGTCGAGCATGTAAGAGTAGGAGGTTTCATCGATCTCGAACCATTCGCCGGCATAGACGGCAGACTGGTCGCCAGCAAAGCGGCCGGGGCGCATCGCGTGCCTGTCGAACATCCGGAACATGTCGGCGCGCTTGGCCACGCCCTGGAATATTTTGCGGGGAAGGGCTATCGAGGTCATCAGCTTGATCCTTTCGGGGGGGTTGGACCGAAGGCAGTACAAGTCGTTTCGACCTTGCCATTCTCTTCAGTCCTTCATGACCCCTTCCGCGCTGCCGGCCTCGTGTCCGGCCGGGTCAAGGGCCGGCGCATGCCGGGCGGAGCCTCCCTTGATGCGGCCGGCGCGCATGCGGCAGGCCTCGTTGTTCTTCTCGCTCTTCCTTTCCCATTTTTCCCTCTCCCTGTTTTGGAGAACCTCGTTCCAATCCTCCGCCGGCGGACGTAACCGCTGCCAGTCGCAGCCGGACGCCTCGGCGAGCGCCCGCAGTCGTTCTGCATAGACATCCCCTTGGGAATTGGCATCCGTGGCCGCGACCAGTGTCAGGCCCGGGCGCACCGCAAGTTCGGCAAGCGCCGCATCTGTCGCCGGAGACCACCCACCGCCAGTGCTGAGATAGAGAGTTTGCTCGCGCGAGCCCTCGATCGCTGCAAGGCTCATCGCGTCGATCGCGGCCTCGGTAACGCAGAGACGAGAGGCATCGCTTGGTCCAAAACGGAAGAGAACCTTCGAACCCCCGGTGGCAAAGCCACGCCAGTCGGGACCGCGCTCCTCCCAGCCGACGACGCGACCCTCGCTATCGACATGGGCCGCCCACATACTGCCGAAGGGTCCTTGCCGCAGGACACCCTCTTGAATAGCCTGCCGGGCGATGGCCGTCGGGATCCAGCGCCCCCAGCACAGATAGCGCCAGGCACCGGATCCGGGCGAAGGCGTGGGCCGGCTGCGCCAACGGTCGCAAATGTCTTTTACTGGCACTGAAGACCGCGAGGGCCTCCATTCCGGCCGGGAGAGTTGATACCCGACAAGTAACGCGACCGCTTGCGTTGCGGACGGGAATAAAATTCCTTCCAGGAACATGGCAAGTCCAAAGACATCGCCTTTCTCGTCGCTGAGCGGATCGAACCAGCCGCGTCCGTCATGCGTGACAATGACGATGTTGCCGCCACGCCGGTATTTGACGGCGCGGCGCGTGCTTTCCTTAATATCGACGTAGTAACCGGCTCGCTCCAGCACGGCTTCGCAACTCACCTTGGCGCGCAGCGCCTCCAACTCTTCTCTCTTCATTGTTTTCCGATCGCTTATCGATCGCCCTTCTTTTCCAATCCGCATACCTGCGGCCATTCTCGTTTCCGCCGCGAAGAATGGAGGGGGCAAGGGCGCGGCAATCAAGGTGCAGATTTGCACCCGCCGCGGCGGAGCTTCCCTTGCGGCCAACACGTCGCCAGCGGCAGGGACATGCGGGTCTCAATGAGACCCGCGCGGGAAATATTCATGCACGATCTCAAGATCGTCTTCGTCATCGAGTTCGTCGGACGGAAGGACGCCGAATTCGTCCCCGGATTTGAACAGGGTGACAGGAACCATAAGAATGCGGGAAAGCGAAAATGCGTGGCTTTGTGCAAGTGCAAGATCCTGTGCCATGTGAGAAACCTCCGTCCGGAGCAGGCCGATCCCGCTCGATGGCTTCTCAAAGGACCGGGGACGGTCGCGATCACCGCGCAGTCGAAGACAAGCGGCGGCAGCTTGCTAGCCGACCCCGATAGTGGGTTGATCGACGGAGATCCGGACATGGTCCAGAACGCCATCCATAAAGAGCGGGATTGGTTTGCTTCGGCGGGAATTGAGGTATTCGGCACAGGTCGTTCACGGAAGCCAGCTCAGCATTTGTTGCCGAGCATCTGTCTGACCAGCCCACCAGTCAGCGACGGCCGGCTTTCTCCTGATCGGACAAGGCTTTGAGAACAGCGAAGTCCATCTCAGCGCGTGGTTCTATCCGGGCTATCTCGCTTGCGACTTTCGACCAGTGCCAGAACTCGTCGAGATCACCACTGGACCGGCTATGGAACGCACGGCGCTGTGCTTCGTAGTAGGACCCGGCTGGATCCGAAATTGCGAGAAGCCTGGCATCAGCCTGCCATCGCCGCCGTATTGCCCGGCGATGTGCGAGCCACTGTGTGAGGAAGCGGATCATCAATCTCTCGAGACAGGTGGCGACAGAGGCAAGTTACCACAAACTCCGAATGATAGAGAGCTGGTATTATATGAAGTATTTCAATAGTTTAGAGAAAATCGCATAAGGATATTTATGGAACTAATTGTATAGCCATCCAGTGTACGGTTCTGATTTTCCAATCGAACCATCATCGAGATAATTATTATCCAGTTTCCAGGAAGAATGCAAAGTGCTGGAACAATATAGCGCTTGACCATATCCCCTCCAGGGGGATAGCACCGCCGCATGACAGATCAAGCGCACATGCACGAAACCCATCCGGATATCATCAAGCGGCTGAAACGCGCTGAGGGCCACCTGCGCAGCGTGATCGCGATGATTGAGGCGCACCGTCCCTGCGTCGATATCGCCCAGCAGCTTCATGCGGTGGAAAAGGCCGTCTGCCAGGCAAAGAAGGCATTGATACAGGATCACTTGGATCATTGCCTCGAGGATGCAGTCGGGAGCCTCGGCAGCGAGCAGCGCCGCACGATCGACGAGTTCAAGACGATCACGAAATACTTGTAACAGGGCCACCTCATGAACCAGACATTTCTGCTCTCCATCATGGCAACCGGCTTTGTCGTTGCATTCGCACACGCAGCCATTCCGACCCATTGGCTGCCCTTCGTGCTGGCCGCCCGCGGGCAACGCTGGTCCAGATCGAAGGCACTCGCGGTCGTGGCTCTTTGCGGCCTCGGCCATGTGCTGTTCACGACGGCTCTCGGGGTCCTGCTTGTCTGGCTGGGAATCGAGACCAGCAAATGGACAGGAGATATTTTTCCATGGATCGCCGGTGGGGCCTTGGTTCTGTTCGGCCTCTATTACCTCGTTCGTCAAGCGCAAGGCCAAGGACACGGGCATCACCATTTCGGCAAGGGGCACAGCCATGAAGGGGAAGATAACCACGGCCATGATCATTCACACGATACAGGACACAGCCACGTAAACGGCGGTCATGCCGGTCATGGTCACGACGAAGCAAAACGGATCGATACGGGCCATGGCGTCCTGATCCTGGACATCTTCGAGGAAGGCGTTCCGCCCCGGTTCCGGGTGAAGCCTGAAGGCAAAAGCATGTTGCTTCCCAAACAGGGCACGCTTTCGGTGGAAACCGTCCGTCCGGATGGGACGCACCAGACATTTCAATTCCTCGACAAGGGTGATTTTCTGGAATCAATCGATGAAATTCCCGAACCGCACGAATTCCGGGCAATAATAGTCTCGCTCTCGCACGGAAGCCACGCGCATGAACACGCGATCGATTTCGAAGAGCACGCCCAAGGCCCACACAAGGCCGCTGCGGCTGTTGTCAGCAAGCCAGGCGCTGCAAAATCGGCGCCGGCAAAATCGGATCGCACCGTTATCCTCGGACTTTTTACGCTGTTGACGTTTTCGCCCTGTGAAGGATTCCTACCCGTCTACGTCTCCGGCATTGCCTTCGGTTGGGCCGGGTTCATCCTCCTCAGCGCGGTTCTGGCGTTTGCGACCATCGCTGGCATGGTGGTTTTCACATGGCTGACCCTGACCGGCACGGAGCGTCTGAAGCTCGGTTTTCTCGAACGTTACGAGAGCGGCATTCTGGGAACGATGATCTTGCTTCTGGGCATCGGCATCATCTTCTTCGGTTTCTAGGCGCGCGAAAACCTCGTTCCGGTTGCTCTGCGGCCCCAGAAATCATGCCGTTTCATCACGGCTCGGAGCGAAAGTCGGCTTGCCGTTTACCTTCGCATCGCTCGCGATCATGGCCGCAGTCGCGCCTGTCGCGGCGACGCGCCTGTGGCCTGCCAATGACCCGGATGAAATCGAACACGTCCACAATGCGCTTGATCCCGACCATCCCGAGGCCGTAGCGTTGGTTTCCCGCTAAACAACGCTACCAGACATTTAAGCACGACCGCGTAGGATCGATGGTCTTGCGAATTTTTTGGATTCGGCAACGCGGCAACTACTCCCAGAGGGATATTCCCTCTTGGGTTAAGGCTCGTTGCACAGCAGCCCGCTCCTCCAGCCGACGTGCATGAGAGGTCCAAGCGGGATAGGTATTTCGCATGTCAACGGCCATACGATTTCCCCACCTGTAGAAGACGAGCAAATACGGATCAACGATTGAATAGGACTCTCCTACGGCCCAATCTCGGTCGTCAACTTGGATTCTATAAGCGCAAACGCGGAAGCCAAGTGCTCCTCTCCTTTATGAACCAAGGGCTCGTACATCGATTGATCCGGTAAGAAAAAGTCGGCGCGCCAGATCATTCGGACGGCGACCGCGTGAACCGCACTCGATAGGCAGTTAAACCATTCGATGGAACGGATGATGTTTTCTGCATCCGTTCCCAGGAGCCGCGCGTCTGGATTCGTCAGGCCTAGGTGAAATAAGATTGCCGGCGCTTCAGTGAGAGAGTTCAGTTGGACGATGACAATGTACAGACAGGCCTCGAGCTTTGGTGTCCGCCGCGATGGAGGCACCGCTTATTCCGGCGGCGTTACCCGATACTACGATCCATTGCTCGAAAGGTCACAGTCTGGTCACCTAGCCCTGAAGAAACCATCGCCCGCATGGACCGTGCTTTGCGCGAATTCCGTATCCGCGGCGTCGCCACGAACCTGACCTTCCTTGAAGCGATCATTTCGCACCCGAAGTTCAAGGATAATACCTATACGACCCGGTTCATCGACACCACGCCGGAACTGTTCCAGCAGGTGAAGCGCCAGGACCGGGCCAGCAAGTGCTCACCTATCTCGCCGATGTCACCGTCAATGGACATCCCGAAGCCAAGGGTCGCCCAAAGCAGGAACGCCGATGCTGCCAAGTCGGTCATCCCGCGCATCAAGGGCGAGATCGTCGACGGCACCAAGCAGAACCTCGATGCGCTCGGCCCGAAGAAATTCGCCGAATGGGCGCGCGCCAAAAAGCGCGTGCTGCTTACCGATACGACCATGCGAGACGGTCATCAGTCGCTGCTCGCCACGCGCGTGCGCACTTATGATATCGCCGACATCGCCGGCACCTTATGCCCGGGCCTTGCCGAACCGGTTTTCACTCGAATGCTGGGGCGGCGCGACCTTTGACGTCTCGATGCGTTTCCTCACGGAAGATCCGTGGCAGCGTCTTGCCAAGGTGCGCGAAAAATGCACAGAATCTGCTTCTGCAGATGCTGCTGCGCGGCGAAAACGGCGTCGGCTACAAGAACCATCCGGACAAGCGGCCGTTTCCGTATCGCGTTTGAGTCCAATGTCAGGATCGGAGCCATTGCAGCAATTCGGATCCAAGAAGCTGCGCGTTCAATTGCTCGTCGGAGAGTTCGACGAAGCCGTCGAGGTCGCGCACGATGACGACGCCGGTGTTCTTGAAACGCTTGGCGATCGTTTCGAGGAACTTGAATTCCACGGTATGCTCGCAGGCGCCCATGAACAGGAAATACACCTGGTCGCCGCGCTTCTCCGATTCCTCGAGAACCCACATGGTCCGTTCTTCATCCGAAGGATCGTTCTCACCATCGGTAACGAAAATGACGACCGACCGTTTCTTTGCCGAAACCGGCGCTTCCTTGGTGCTCCCGCCGAAGAACCGGCTGAAGAAGCCTTCGCGTTCCTTTTCGCGTGGCAACCACCCGAAATGCTGCAGATTGCGCTCCAGCACATAGCTGTAGGTGGTCCCGCCCTTCCAGCCTGGCACTTTGTCGATCACGTTGCGGACGATGTAGTTCTCGCAATCGTCCGGAGTGACCGTTCCGACATGGTGAACGTGGCCCTTGCCGTTGCTGAAGCTGAAGACGTCCACCTTTCCGTCGGGGTCGAGCACCATGCCGTAGGGCACCAGCCGTGCGACGAGCTTGCTTGTGGTGCCTTCCTCATGCTCGTGCTCGAAAGAGCCCGAAACGTCCATGTCGAAGATCAGTTCGGCCTTGATGTCAGCCGCGACACCCGCCTTGTCGAGAGAAAGACGCAGCGTTTCCGCCGACTTCTTGAGGTTGAGTTGCAGTGCCATGGCCGATCGGTCCTCACTCTTTGAGTTGCTGAAGGATGTTCCGAAGCTGATAGGAAAGTTCGCCGGCTTCGGTCGGGGTCAGCTTGCGGTTGTTCTCCAGCATCGTCGTCAGCGACGCGATGCTTCCCAAAAAGCCTGGAACCATGACGAGCGCCACATTCTGGATCGCCCCGATGAGCCGGATCGGCTGTTCGATCTGCACGTCGCGCATCGAGGCGCCGCTGCGGATCTGCGCCACGGTTTGCGTCAGGCTCATGGCCCGCTCCAGGAAACGTTGCGAGAGCGGCGGCCGGCTCACGCGCAGATGGTCCGACAGAAAGGACGCCGCGAGTGCCGAGGCCTCGGCTTCGTCCCCCATGCCCTCGATCCGGCGGGCGTGCTGTTCCAGCGTCTCCTTGAATGACAAGAGTAGCTCAAGCACCTCGCCCATCAGCCGGACCAGTTGGTCGAGCTCGATGCGCGCCGCTTGGAGCTCGCCAGCTGTGTCAATCCTGCTATTCGCCTTCTTGAAATACTCGCCGAAAATTCCAGCCGCTGCAGGGGCACCGCAGACGGCCTTGATGTCGATCGCGCCAAGGATGTCGGTCATTCGGCCGATATATCCCGTCGCCTTCTTCAGCACATCGGCCTGCGAGAGTTCGAGCGTGCGCGACACCAGGTCGCTGTAATCCTGCTGGAGGCGATGGCCCCAAAGGACCGCCTGCCTGTCCCGCGCGCTTTCGACCACGAACGACTGTATCAGCCGGAGCGCCTGCTCCAGCACCTCAGGTCTCGCCAACGGCGACAGTTTCCGAATGTCGGAAAGCTCGACTGCGATCCGCTTGCGTTCCACGCCGGGGATCGCAGTCGGCTTTGCCACCAGCGGCATCTGCGCGGACCGTCCAGTTTTCGCCGTCGCAGTCGCACTGTCGTTCCGGGTACTGGCGGGCGCCACAATTGTTGGCTTGGCGGGCGCATCAGTCCCAGCCGCTTCGCCTGGCTCGGCCCTTGGCGTCCGTGACCGCTCAGCCGGCGGAACGATCACCGTGGGGCGAAGCCTGCCCTGGCGATCATCCGGCATGGTACCACGCGAGGGAGGGGCTTTGTTCTGGGGCATCGCTCTCTCAGGAAAAGTGCGCGAGAACGTCGTTGAACGTGCCGGTGAAGCCTCGGCCGACGGCCGCGTATTCCCAGCCCTCGGGGCCGAGCAATATGCTGCCTAGTTGGACGACATTGAACTCTTTGAATTCGTCCGACAGCTTGTAGGCGCCGAGTTGCTTCCCACTGCCGTCCGACAGTGTGATGGTGCAGACGTCGATGTCGCCGAACGCCGCTTCCTCCTCCTGTTCGGCGCCCTGCTCGGTCTCGTGGCTGCCCCCATGTTCGGCTTCATGGACGGTGACGAAGATCGGTATCTCGTTGACCCCCGCCGGCAGCTTGGAGCCGTCAATGACTATGGTCTCGGTGTTGTTCTGCACTCTCTTGTCACCACTGTGGAACAGCCCACCGCTGGGCGTCTGGAAAGATCCTTCGGGGTTTGACGGCAAGGTGCCGCCATTCGGGTTCATCCGCGTGGTATTGTAGGTCGACAGCACGCTGGTAAGTTCCCTCACCTTCGCGCCGTTCCCGTCACTCCGCGCCTCAAGCGCGTGAACGTCGACATCATCGGCGTGGTCGGCATCGCACATCCACTCAACCTTCACGGTGAACTGCGCTCCCTTGTTGAGGGAAAGCTTGAGCTTTGGCGTCGCGGTGCCGGGCTTTTCAAGGGAAAGGGTCAGCATGCTTGTGAAACTCCTGTGATCTGACTGCGCCCATGTTTGGGCGCGGGAAGCCGGCGAGCGCGTTACCGCGACGACAGGGCGGCAAGCTCCTGACGGGCGGCGGCGAATTTCTGCCGCGCCTGCTCGAATTTTTCCTCGGTCGACTTCTTCGCCGCCGCGACGAGGCCGTGGATCTCGCTGGTGGTGGCGATGATCTGCTCGATCTGCTGTGCCTGCGCAAGGCGGTTGTCGCCCGGCGCCTGCGCGGCGGTGACCGCGATGTCTTTCAGGGCGCGGCCGCGCATCTCGGTCAGCTGCTTGTCGAGCTTGGCCTGGCGGCCGGCCAGCTGCTGCACGCTCTTCACCGCGAACGCGCCATGGATCGACAGCAGCGTCATTTTGATCGACGCGA
Source organism: Shinella sp. (assembly GCF_052438155.1). NCBI lineage: Bacteria > Pseudomonadati > Pseudomonadota > Alphaproteobacteria > Hyphomicrobiales > Rhizobiaceae > Shinella > Shinella sp. The sequence goes on from NZ_JBQVPI010000011.1 coordinate 66,686, forward strand.
ACCGCGACGCCACCGTGGTGGCGGTCTCCTGCAGGGTCGCAATGCCGGCCTGTTCGATCTGCTGAATCACCAGCTGGTCGGCCGGCAGCCGCGTGTAGGTGCCTTCCAGCGCCAGCGCGCGGCTCTCGATCAGCCGCAGCCTGTCCTTGAACTCCATCATTCTGGTCTGCGCCACCGGATCGGCCGGATTGAGCTGCGCCTCCTCGTCGGCGACATAGGCGCGCGCCTTGTCGAGGAAAGCGCGGGCGACTGCCGCAGCCACGGTGAAATCGCTGAAATGCGCGCCGTAGCTCTGCTTCAGGGCATCGAGCGCCTGCAACTCGCCGAACAGCTTCTGCATTTCGCCGGAAAGTTCGCCTTCGAGCTTCATCATCCGGTCAGCGAGCGTCCTGGTTCGTCCGGTGATAAGGTCGCCGATTTCCGCCAGAAATTCCGCCGCGACCTCCTCCGGCCGCTTGCCGCGAAACCTTCCCAGCAACGAACTCAGGAAATCCGGTTTTTCGCCGTTCTGGAGCTTGTCGAGGATTTCCGGGAGATCGGCATCCTCGACGCCCTGTTCGAGACGGCCGAGCAGCGCGAAGACGGCGGCCGCGCTGTTCTTGTCGAGCCGTGCCAAGAAGCCGTCCAGCGTCCGCTGCAATGCCTGCTCGGCCTCCAGACCGATCCTGATGACGTCGCCCGACTGCATGGCGGGAAAGTCGAGAGCGGCAAGCGCCTTCTCGGCTTCCAGCACTTGCGCCTCGCTGAGCACAATGGCCCCCGTGTTCATCGGTATCGCCGGAACGGTACTTTTCGGTGGCTCGCCAGTAAGGAGGCTGGGGGAAGAGTCGATGATTGTCGGTTTCATGACTTGATCCTCCTCAACATACATTTCTTGCTTGACGTGAGAGGAGTATCTCTTATCGCTGAAGCATCCAAATCGCAAGTCGATACGATTCTGCGGGTCAAGCGGCGAGCGCTGCCTTATCCGCCGCCAGCGCTACGTCCGTGGCCGTCAAGGTGAGGCCGGCCCGCACAGCGAGATCGTCGGTGATGCTTTTCAAACATACGTGATGTGGTCGGCCTCTCCGCCACCGCCGACCCATGCCATCGTGTTGTCTGTCGATGAGAAGAGCAAGAGTCAGGAGCTTGATCGCACACAGGGGCGACATCGGAAATGGTCGGTCTCGCAGAGTTTGTGATTGGCCAGCGCCCGGATCACATAGCAATCCTCGACTTGCGTTCCGTGGCAGTGGCTGGTGATCCGCTCCAGCTCTGTCTCTAGTTTTCTAAGTCTGACGATCTACTCGCGCACCTCCGCAAGCTGAGTCGCCGCGATCCGCTCGGCATCGGCGCACGGCCGCTCCGGATGCTGGCTAAGGTCGATCAGTTCCCGGATCGCTTCAATCGTGAGCCCAAGTTCTCTGGCATGGCGGATGAAGGAGAGACGCTCCTGCTCACGCCCACTGTAGCGCCGCTGATTGCCCTCTGAGCGCTCGGCGGGTTCAGCACGCCCATCTGTTCATAGTAGCGGATAGTCGGTATTTTGACGCCAGTCGAGGGTGATAGATCTCCAATGGTCAGCATGAATGGTCTCCGATGGGAACTGAAGTGACTAGAGATCTGGCGATGAAAGCAGGCGTCGTCAATATGTAGGTACATAACGCATGCAGGGGCGCTTCACTTGCAGAAAGCGGAACTGCTCTACTGCCGGCTGTTGGACGATCGGTAACGAATCGTGAAGCGTGTCCCTTGAACCTCTAGGTACTCGAGATCCGATACTCTCTTTTGCGCTCGCCAATCCCTTTGGCGGATAACGCCGAAAACATCAGGAGACGACGATGAACGATCTTGCGACCCCGGACGTGCAGGACAAAGCACAGGGGCTTCTTTGCCCGGCTTGCAGGGTCAATCTTGTCATGAGCGAGCGTCAGTCGATCGAAATCGACTATTGCCCGAACTGTAGGGGCGTCTGGCTGGACAGAGGAGAACTCGACAAGATTATCGATCGCAGCCTTACCGCTGAACCCCCGGTTGCTCAGCGTTCGGGGATCGCAAAGTCGCAGCCGTTCGCGCCGCACTATCCCGCTGAGGATCATCGTGACGGCGGCCATGGTTCCGGCCATGGTGCCCACGGGCAGAACCGCCGTCACGGATCGTTCCTGGGGCGGCTCTTCGACTAGATGGAATAGGCTTCACCAAAAGAGTTTGTCTCAATCGCTTATTCAAAAAGACAAGGAGCTAACATATGGGCGCTGGCCATTCTCACACGGCGGCACGTCCCACAGGCACATCCGCTGGGCGGCACAAAAGCAGGCTGGCGACGGCCCTGGGACTGACGGTAGCGTTCATGCTGGTCGAGGTCGTCGGCGGTCTCTGGACGGGCAGCCTGGCGCTTTTGGCGGATGCGGCCCATATGCTGACGGATGCCGGTGGGCTGGCTCTGGCGCTGATCGCGATCCGGTTTTCAGAACGACCCGCGACGCCGCAAAAGACCTATGGCTATGTCCGCATGGAGGTTCTCTCCGCGCTGGCAAACGCAGTGATTCTCATGTTGCTGACCATTTACATTTTCTATGAGGCGTATGAGCGGTTTGTCGATCCACCCCAAATTCTCGGCGGTCCTATGCTGATCGTCGCCGTCATCGGCCTGACAGTCAACCTGATCAGCATGAAGCTGCTTTCCGCCGGATCGTCCGAAAGCCTGAATGTCAAGGGAGCATATTTCGAGGTGCTCGGCGATATGCTGGGATCACTCGGCGTCATCGTTGCCGCCGGTGTGGTGATACTGACCGGTTGGTCGCTTGCAGATCCAATCATTGGTGCCGCCATCGGGCTGTTGATCCTTCCCCGGACATGGGTTCTCCTCAAGCAAGCCGTTCATATCCTCATGGAGGGTACGCCACCGGAAATTGACATGTCTCTGCTGGAAGTGAAGCTAATGGGCATTCCCGGCGTCGAAGCCGTCCACGATCTGCATGTATGGACAATCACATCTGGACTGGATGCCATGAGCTGTCACCTCGTCGTTACCGATATGGCGGAGGTCCGTTCGATCCTCTCCAGCGCCCGCAGCACGATGGAAGAAAGCTTCGGCTTGTCGCACGTTACGATCCAAGTGGAGGATAAGGTTATGCGTGAGGCGGAAGGCGAGATGAAAATCTAGCGGTGCCGATCTGTTCGGCCAACCGCACAACTCCATCAACCGAGCTAAGGACGTCGACATGTATGAACGCGACAGAAGCGCAAGACAATACGGCCATCCGCCCTGGCAGCCAACGACAGGCGGACGCCCGACGAAAGCCGGCGGGCCGGTGGTCTGGTTCGTCATTGTTATCGGGCTCGCCCTCTGGTCGTTTCTGGCGTGGATCGGCTACGTCTCTGCCGAAGGGATTCTGAACTGGATCGCCGGCAACGCCTATACCGTTGTTGAAAACGGCAAGACCATCGCCGGGGCAGCGGGCGTCGGTAAGGACGCCATCACTGTCATTGAAGGCCTCAATCTCGGCGATTTGGCAGGAAGCGCGATTGCCTTGCTAAAGATCGTTCTGAAGCCCGCCATTATCGTCGTCTGGGCGATCGGTGCATTGGTGCTGGTCGCTGTTCCCCTGATCCTGGCGAAGGCACGGCGGTTCTTGGTCGGCTTACGCCGCTGATCCGGCGGATGGTCTTCGTGCTGTCCGCCAATTTAGTTAAGCAGGAACAGATTTTCCACTTGTAGCTCTAGTCGCTTGAGGTCCTATGGTGGCGGCATTGAATTCAAGGATATCCCATGACCGAGCCAGTAAAGACACGATTCAGAGTGAGTGGTATGGATTGCGCATCCTGCGCGACGAAGATCGATACGGCCGTCAGGCGAATGCCCGGCGTCGAGGATGTCTCGGTTTCGGTGACCGCCGGCACGATGACGGTGACGCATGGCGAAAGCAGTGACCTGACGGCGATCGGCAAGAAAGTCTCCGGGCTCGGATACAATGTAGTTCCTATCGCCGATAAAGCCACTGCTGCCCCGGTCGCAAAGGCTGCGCATGTGCATGGCCCGGGCTGTAGCCATGACCACGGCGCCGGTTCGCACGACCACGCGGGTCATGACCATGACCGGCATGATCATGACGACCACGATGGCCACGATCACGGTGGTCACGGTCATGACGACCACGATCACGCAGGTCATGATCGCAATCAAGCAGGCAAAAACGAGAGCCCCGTTATCCCGCTTGTCGAGGCGCCGCAGATACGATTCAGGGTCGGGGGCATGGATTGCGCGTCCTGCGCAACAAAGATCGACACGGCCGTCAGGCGGATGCCCGGTGTCGAGGATGTCTCGGTTTCGGTCACAGCCGGTACGATGACGGTGAAGCATGATGGGACAAGCGATCTCGACGCGATCGGCAAGAAGGTCGCAGGGCTGGGCTATTCGGTTGTGTCATTGGCTGCCGATGAAAACAAATCGAAGGCCGCGTCCGTGGATGCGGGCGACAATCGTGATCATTCCGGCCATGCTCATGGCAAGGCTGGCGGCGAACCGGAAAGCCTGCACGGGCATGACCATGGACCGATGAGCGGCCCGTGGTGGAAAAGTAAAAAGGGGCGCTTGACGATCGTTGCCGGTGGTGCGCTGGTTTTAGCCTATGGGATAGGCCATCTTTTTCCGGCCATTGCCTTCTTTGCCTTTACGGCTGCGATGCTCGTCGGCCTTATACCCATCGCACGACGCGCCGTGATGGCGGCGTTGGCCGGAACGCCGTTTTCCATTGAAATGCTGATGACAATCGCGGCTGTCGGCGCGCTGTTTATCAATGCGACCGAAGAGGCGGCTGCGGTCGTGTTCCTGTTCCTGGTCGGCGAACTGCTGGAGGGCGTTGCCGCAAGCAAGGCACGCGCGAGCATCCAGTCCCTGACGGAACTGGTTCCGAAGAACGCTCTGCTGGAGGAGAACGGGCAGACGCGCGAAGTGCCGGCGGAAAGCCTCGCCGTTGGCGCGGTCATTCTCGTGCGTCCGGGTGACCGGATCTCGGCCGACGGCGTGATCGTCTCCGGCGAAAGCTCGATCGACGAAGCGCCGGTGACGGGCGAAAGCACACCGGTCGCCAAGGGTTTGGATGACAAGGTTTTTGCAGGCACGGTCAATGGGGATGCAGCACTTCGAGTCCGCGTCACGGCCGCCGCCGCCGACAACACCATTGCTCGTGTGGTCAAGCTCGTCGAGGAAGCGCAGGAATCGAAGGCGCCGACAGAACGGTTCATCGACAGCTTCTCCCGCTACTATACGCCGGCTGTGGTCGTGGTTGCCGCACTCGTCGCGACCATTCCGCCGCTGTTCATGGGCGGCGTCTGGTCGGAATGGGTTTACAAGGGCCTTGCCATTCTGCTGATCGGCTGCCCTTGCGCTTTGGTCATATCGACACCAGCAGCCATTGCCGCCTCGCTTTCCGCCGGGGCGAGGCGCGGGCTTCTTCTCAAGGGTGGCGCGGTTCTCGAAACCCTCGGAAAGCTGACGGCCATTGCGCTCGACAAGACGGGCACTCTGACCGAAGGCAAGCCAAAGGTCACCGACGTGATCGCCTTCGACCGCAATGAAGCCGATGTGCTGCGCTTGGCCGCAGCGCTCGAAACCGGGTCCAGCCATCCGCTGGCCATGGCCATTCTCGGCAAGGCCGCGGAGGAAAAGGTTCAGGTTCCGGCGGCCGAAAATGCAAAAGCTCTCGGTGGCAAAGGTGTGACCGCGACCGTTGAGGGTATCGAGATTTTCCTCGGATCGCCGAAGTCGGCAGCCGATCGAATGCCGTTGTCGAACGATCAATTGACGCTGATCGCCAGGCTGAATGACGAGGGCAAAACTGTGTCGGTGCTGATTGTCGGCGATATGCTTGCCGGTGCCATCGCCATGCGGGACGAGCCACGGGCGGATGCGAAGGCCGGGTTGAAGGCACTGGCCGATGTGGGCATCAAGACCGTCATGCTGACGGGCGACAACGCGCGCACGGCGAAGGCGATCGGCGCTCAGCTTGGCATTGAAGTTCGCGCCGAGCTGATGCCGGAAGACAAGCAACGCATCGTCGGCGAACTTCAAAAGGAAGGCTACGTGGTCGGCAAGATCGGCGACGGCATCAACGATGCGCCGGCGCTTGCGGCCGCCGATGTCGGCATTGCCATGGGGGGCGGCACGGATGTGGCGCTCGAAACAGCCGATGCAGCTATCCTGCATGGCCGCGTCGGCGACATTGCCGAGATGATCGATCTTTCGAAAAGAACGATGCGCAACATCTTCCAGAACATCACGCTTTCGCTGGGATTGAAGGCGGTGTTTCTCGTGACCACGATCATGGGCATAACCGGCTTGTGGCCGGCGATTTTGGCGGATACCGGCGCAACCGTTCTGGTGACGATCAACGCGCTGCGTCTCCTTCGCCCCATTAAATCCTAAGCATTTCAAAGCGGATTCACTCACTCCATGACGCTCGAAACCAATCTGTCACGGCGCGGCTTTCTTATTGTTGCCGCGTCGTCTGTTGCAACGCTGGCGGGTTGCGCAACCTCATCACCCGAAGGCCGCATTGCCCCCTTACCGGTAGTGGTCAAGCGGCCCGTCGGCCCGCCAACCTCAGCTGAACTTGAAGCTATGTACGGGCCACTTCAGGACGGTGGGTTTCTCATTCCGGCAACGCCATATCAGCAGATCGACCCGACATTCTATCGCCAGCGGGTCATCGACCCGACGGGAGAGGCGCCCGGAACCATCATCGTCGATACGCCTTCACGTTTTCTCTATGTCGTTGAACCGGGCGGCACGGCGATGCGCTATGGCGTGGGCATCGGCCGCGACGGATTTGCCTGGCAGGGCGATGGCGTCATTCACTGGCGCCAAGCCTGGCCGCGCTGGAAACCACCGAACGAGATGGTCGCGCGCCAGCCCGAACTCAAACAATATTCCATCGAAAATGGCGGCATGGCCGGCGGTCTCGACAATCCGCTCGGTGCGCGCGCGCTCTACATTTTTCAGAACGGACAGGACACGCTCTATCGACTCCACGGCAACAAGGACTGGCGCTCGATCGGCAAGGCTGTGTCTTCGGGCTGCGTGCGCCTGATCAACCAGGACATTATCGATCTCTATGCCCGGGTCCCATACAAGGCGAAAATTGTAGTCAGGCAGTAATGTTCGGATGACTAGCGCAATTCGACCCTTTGACGATGGAACTTTCTGCGCAAAACGTGGTGAAGGGGAAGTATCGCCGACCGCTTTTTTAACGCGCAGTCACCGATTATCTGGATTTCTGTATCGGTGTATCACACTGGCCGTCTTTCAATCTCGCCAACGTCCTAGTCGATTTATCATGAACGTATGGGACGCAAACTCCGGCTATCCAGAAGCTTCGATGCTACAGGCAAACGGCCTGTTCGTGGCCAGATCAATTTGCACGGTTCTCCACCGCTCAAGATTTTTTATTTGCAGCTCTAGCGGCTAGAGAGTGTGGCCGGTTCTGAACACTGCGAGATGGGATGTGTGAAATGTGAAACAAGCGCCTCAGCCCTCGTCGGTCGTTAGACTCGGAACAGGATGGGTTAGAACATGAAGTTTAAGAAAACAGGCTTTAAAAAATTGCCTCTTTACAGGCCGCACCTGGGCAGTGTCATGTTGAGCGTATGTGTGGCGCTCTTTCTGCTGTTCACGAGCAACAGGACGTTCTGGTCGAAGATCAATGCGTATCTGGCACAGGAGCCTGTGGCGATTGCCATGCTCTACATAGCCATGAGCGCTTTGTTCATCGCTGCGTTAACGATTTTCTCGGCCAAGTACGTGATTAAGCCGTTCTTCATTTTTCTCGTGATGACATCCGCTACGGCTTCATGGTTTGTGGATCAGTTCGGTGTGGTTATCGATAGCGATATGATGCGCAACGCGTATCAGACAACACCAGCCGAAGCACAGCATCTCATTACGTGGGGCTTTGTGGGGCATCTTGCCCTATTCGCATTTTTACCAACGGGTCTTATTCTTTGGGTTCGCGTTGTTCATCGGCCAATATTGGGGAAGATCGCTCGCAATTGCGCTGTCGTTATTGGGTGCATGCTTGTCTTCGCCGGCGCAGCATTCTCCTATTCCGCGACCTACACTGCTGCCGTCCGCGAGCACCGAGATATCGCCAGGGCTTTGAACCCGGTGACACCTCTCGTGAGTGCGGTAAAACTTTTCACCCAGGTACGGGCCGAAGCTAAAATAGTTGCCCAACCGCTCGGACATGACGCGAAGGTCGTTCCACCGATTAATGGCTCCCGCAAACCGCGCGTAACCGTCATCGTTGCGGGCGAAACAGCCCGCGCCCAGAATTTCTCGCTGGGTGGCTATCAACGTGACACGAACCCGCTTCTGGCGAAACAGGATATCATTTATTTCCCTGAAACTTATAGCTGCGGCACCGCGACGGCGACGTCCTTACCTTGCATGTTCTCCAAGTTCAAGCGTGTCGACTACACACACAAAAAGGGTCTCGAAAACGAAACACTGGTTGATGTCATCGAGAATTCGGGCATTAAGGTCGAATGGTGGGACAACAGCACGGGCAGCAAGGGAATTGCCGATAGAATACCCTTCGTCAATCTATCGGCATCCAAGGACACACGCTACTGCAAGACGGGCGAGTGTCAGGACGGCGTTTTTCTGGACAAACTCGAAACCTGGCTTCGTGATGTCAAACAAGACAGCGTCCTGGTCCTTCATCAGATGGGCAGTCATGGCCCCGCCTATTTCTTGCGCTATCCCGACGCTTTCAGGCGTTTCACTCCGGATTGCCGCACCGCCGAGCTTGGAGACTGCAAGCCTGAGGAAATCGTAAACACATACGACAATACGATCCTATATACTGATTTCATTCTCTCGAGCATTATAGAACGGTTGAAAGCGAGTTCAGACCGCGTCGAAGGTGGCATGATATATATGTCGGATCATGGTGAGTCTTTAGGCGAGCAAGGATTATACCTCCATGGTGCACCATATATGCTTGCACCAGATGTCCAAACAAAGATACCTTTCGTTTTGTGGATGGATCGACCGTTTCAGGCGTCGATGGGCGTGGACAAAGCGTGCTTGATGAACAATAGGACGTCACCGCGCTCGCATGACAATCTCTTTAACAGCGTCCTAAGCATGCTCAACATCAATACCAGCGTCTACGATCGGTCTCTCGATGTCTTTGCTGACTGCAAGCTTCTCAAATCGTCTTAGAAACATCGTATCCACCGGCTTGCCACCGCCTGCCGGGCGCGCGCGATGATACAGGACTCGTGCATAATGACGTCGTCAACATCGTGTATTAAAATAGCTGAGGCACCGCGATTCTTTGACACCTCCCACGTTAACCACGTCTACTGATGTTGCCCGGATCTCGATTGACTCCCTGCGAGCGGCAGCATTAACTCTTTGTTAACGATGCGGCTTAGGCTGTGGTTAACCTGGGGACTTGCGATGTCAGGAATGCGGACAATCGGAAACGCGGCGGGCGCATTCGCAGCGTTCGTGTTTTCTGCAGGCTCGGCAATCCCCGCCCCTTCCGTGACATCGCTGTGGATGCAGACTGGCTCCGTAACGTCTCAGCCCATCGGCCACTACGAATTCTGCCAACAGTACGTGAACGAGTGCTCGATCAAGTCCGGATCGACAACGCCGCCTCTGGTCACCGAGCGGGGCTGGCAGGTGATCCGCGAGATCAACTCGTCTGTCAACGCGGCCATCGCGCCGATCACCGACGAGGACCTCTACGGCAAAGATGAGGTCTGGGCCTATCCCTCGGACGCTGGCGATTGTGAAGACTATGCTCTTCTCAAGCGTCGCGAACTGATGGAGCAGGGTTTTTCGGCGGCGGACCTTCTCATGACGGTGCTTCTGAAGCCGGATGGCGAAGGCCACGCCGTTGTGACCGTACGGACATCCAAGGGCGACTTCATCCTGGACAACCTTGAAGAAGAGGTCTTGCTGTGGAGCAAGACCTCTTACAAATTCCTCAAGCGGCAGGCATCATTCAATAGCGGGCGTTGGGTCACTATAACGAATGGCGAGGATCTCGCTGTCGGTTCGGTCGAAAACTGAGCGCTCCCTCATTCCGATCCTGCAAAGGGATCAGCCAGCGCCGCTTCCGGCCTGCTGATCGGATATTTGATGACCGAGATCTTCGCAGCCAGTTTTTCAGGCCCGTTCTTTTTCATCAATTTGCGAAAACTCGGATGCATTCCCCCATCGGCGTAGGCGGTCACCACCGATGACTGGCCTTTTGAGAGCAGATCCGCCAGAGCCTTGTCTTCAAGCTGGCGCTTTGCAGCGACCCTCAGATCCACCTGCCCGATGGACGGAGGACATTCCGCGAGCGGGTCGGTTGGTTCGCGCTCAAACTCCTTGTCGAAGACGTACCGACGTCCGCAGACGGACACCTTTGGCTGCCGCCTGGTCACTTCGAAAATGTCGTATCCTTCTTTTAGAGCCTTCCAGAAACCGAAGTTCTCGTCGCCGGCATACATGGCAAGGTTCTCCGGCGTCATGCGGAAGGGATAGGCCTGAACCTGGAACTTCGCCTGGCCCGCAGACAGCGATTTCTGAGCGAGCGCATAGATTTCGCCGACACCTTGATCAGTGAGCGCGTAACACCCCGACGACGAGCAGGCGCCATGCACCATCAGCGCCTCGCCTGTGTAGCCAAGTGCGGATTCGAGGCGGTTCGGATAGCCGAGGTTGAACGACAGGTAGTATTGCGACTTCGGATTCAGCATGCCCGCGGAGACATGGTAGAACCCTTCGGGTGCCTGGCGATCGCCTGTCTTCGTTTTCGGCCCGAGCTTGCCCGACCATCTGCACATGGGATAGGTCTTGAGAAGGGCGAATCTGCCGGAAACGTCCTGTTTCCAGACCTCGAGCTCGCTCTCCTTCTTGAAGATTCGGACCAGCACCGGGCTTTCCGGGGACATCTTCTTTTCGCGCATCTCGGCGACGAGTTTTGCCGGGATCACTGGAGATGGATCGCCCAGATCGTCGAGGGTCATGGAGACACATCCGGACACGGTGGCGGCGATCGCGAGAAGCGCGAGCGTCCGTGCCAGCGTCGATACGACACGAGATGCCAAGGCTTTCAAAAGACGGGTTGAAGCCGAAAATGTCTGCATGCTGTCGTGGGCCATGGTCATGTATCGAACGCTCTGCATTGCATGTCCGGACGGTATCGTTGGGTTGCATTAACGTGCGGGCACGGTCGCGCCAAGCAGCATGTCGGTTGAAGTCATTCACAAGTTCGTCAGCCTTCCCCAAGTTACGGTTGGAGGCGGCCGAACTCGCGCAGCATCAGACTATCTTGAAGCCCTTGTCCGTGGCTTTTCGTCCAGGCCTGTAGCAGGTCGTCTATTTCGGCTGTTCCTGTGAATGATCATGGCCGTCCGCTTCGGCTGGCGGCGCGACGTCTGGAACTAGCTTCTCGACTTTGGCCTTTGACTTGAGGTCGGCGACGATCTTGCTGGCGGCGCCGTTTTCAAGCGAACCCCGGATCTGGCCCGACACAGCTTCGAGAGGTGGAAGCGGCCGTGTTCTTCTGTCTTCCAGTTTCACGACGTAGAACCCGAAGCTGGTCTTCACAGGGGTCGTCACAATCTCTCCCGGTTTCAGCTTCGACACCGCCTCGACGATCTCGGGCAGCATCTGCTCCTGCGAGGCGTACCCCAGGTCACCGCCGTTGGTTTTCGCGGTTTCATCCTTCGAGCGTTCCGCAGCGACTACCTCGAACGCCGCACCATCCTTGACGGCCTGCATTGCTGCCAATGCCTCGTCTTCCGTCGCGAGCAGGATGTGACGCACCCTGATTTCGTCGACGCGCGGAATTTTGGCCACCTGGATTTCATAGGTGTCCTTCACCATCTTGTCCGTGACCGTCGATTTGGCGGATTTTTCAACGAACATCGTCCGCAGCACCTGTTCCTGCAGGAGCGCGACTTGCCGCTTGTAGTCCTCGTCCTGGTCGAAACCTGCGGCCTTGGCGGCGTCTGCGACGACCCTGAACTCGATGAGAGCGTCGACAAGCATGGATAGCCGTGCCTCCGGCGGCATCGATCCGGTCGAGCCGGCATACAGCTTTCCGGCGATATCGACATCGGCGGCGGTGATGTCCTGGCCGTTCACCCGTGCGACAACGTCGGCAGCGGAGACGTTGCCGACCATCGTTGCGCAGAAAATGGCCGCCGAGGAGATCAGCACCTTGTGGCGTGTTTTCAAAAACGTTTCAAACTTCATGGTGTCTTCCCGATCTGGTTCTTATTTTCCGGCCGCAGCCACAAGCGGGTCGACGATCTTCGCGAACTGCGCGATCGATAGAGCACCCGACTCCATTTTTCCGTTGATGAAGAACGTCGGTGTCGCATCGACCCCGAGCTTCTTTCCGCCTTCTGCGACGGCGTTGACCTTTTCCAGCAGCGCCTGGTCGCCCAGACAAGCCTCGAAGTCCTTGGTCGACATACCTGTGACGGCCATAGCCGACCTGAGCGCATCGCTGCCGCTTTCCGCCCGCGCCCATTTCTCCTGGGTCCGGAACAGCAGGTCAACCGTTGGATACCACTTGTCGTCTCCGACACAGCGGGCCAGCATGAATGCAGCCGTTGACCGCGGGTCGAAGGGAAACTCACGGAAGATGAACCGCACCTTTCCGGTGTCGATGTAGTCTTTCTTGATGGCGGGAAAGGTCTCCAGGTGGAAGCGCTGACAATGTCCGCAGGTCATCGAAGCATACTCGATGACAGTTACCGGAGCATCATCGCGTCCGAACGACTTTTCCGGAAGCGGCCCTGGTGCCATCAGATCAGGAGGAGTTTCCTGTGCAACCCCGGCGGAGATGCCAAGGCCAAGCGCTATCGCACCGACGGATACCTTTGAAAGAAGGGTTCTGCGTTTCATGTTTGCTCCTGATTCCAGGGCTTCTTCATAAGACCTCTAGTAGCTTTAGCTGCAAGCGGTCCCTGCCAGATTTTTCGCGAAATCGCGCCCCTCGATCACCATTTTTAGTGGAATCCGCCAGTTGAGCGGAAACATCTGGCCACCACGGTGACGTGGACGCGTTCCGGGCCGTCGACCTCAGCCGTCGTTGGCTTCACCGTGGTGGTGGCTTGTAACGCTGGCGCCGGATGGCTTTAGTGCGACGATCGACTTGATCGTGTAGCTGTTATCGGTCTCGACTTCGATCTCGACGGTGCCTTCAAGTTCGCCCACTCTCTCGATGGAGAAGAACACGGTATTCGGTTTCAAGTACACTTCCGAATTGCTCGGAACGGTCAGGATCATGTCATCGATATCGCTCGTGTAGCGGTCAGCCGGTGTTCTACCTGCCTGAACGAGCGCTATTCGACCGTATCCGGTGATCCGAAGGCGTGTGATCGATTTTTCCTCGGACGTGCCGTTCCATATAATCAAAAAAGCCCGATCCTTGGTTCCACGCGGTCCCAGGATGATCTCCGTTGATGACCGGCACGTCCGACGCGAGCGGCGGGAAAGAGGCCCGAGCGCCGGTCGGCCCGGACAGAGCGCTGAAGGCGGCCACCAAAACCAAGGCAATTTCTCGCATCTGTATGTCCAGTGAATATCATATGAAAGGCGTGCACACCCTCACGCTCGGATAGCTAACTGTCGCAGTCATGGCGACAACGCAATTCACCTTTTCGAAGGCGTACCACTCCAAGGGGTGCGCACGCCTATTGACGACACCTGCTTTCGACGCCAGATCTCTAGTCACCGTAGCTATTTTGGGGAGTCCGTTCATGTTCACAATTGGTGATCTGTCACGCTCGACAGGCGTCAAGATACCAACGATCCGCTACTACGAGCAGATGGGGCTGCTTTCGCATTCGGAGCGTTCGGAGGGAAACCAGCGGCGATATTCCAGGCCCGAGCAGGAGCGCCTGTCCTTCATCCGCCATGCCAGGGAACTCGGGCTGACGATCGAAGCGATCCGGGAACTGATCGATCTCAGCCAGCATCCCGAGCGGCCGTGCGCCGATGCGGACCGGATCGCAGCGACGCAGCTTGTGGCGGTGCGCGACAAGATCGCAAAACTGAGGAAGCTGGAAACAGAACTGGAGCGGATCACGAGCCACTGCCACGGAACGCAAGTCAAGGATTGCTATGTGATCAGGGCGCTGGCTAATCACGAACTCTGCGAGACAGACCATTCTTGATCGTTATTGGCCTAAGAATTTGGCGGAGGAGCGTTCGTTCCCCCGCCACGATGCGGTCACGGTTTCGGCGGCGCGCTCTTGTCGCGGTGGCCGTGCTCGTCCAGATCGCCGGGCTGGTGGCCAGGATGATCATGATGAGGACCCGGCTTTTCCGTGACAGATTTGTCGCGGTGGCCATGCTCGTCCAGATCGCCCGGAGTATGCCCCGGATGATCGTGATGAGGTCCTGGTTTTTCCTGTGTCATGGCGTGTTCCTTTCTGCTCATCGACTACCAAGAAACGCGGTCTCCCCTGCTTTGTTCCCGTTCTTCCCGATGGTAGAAGTGTCGATGCGCGCTGCTGCGTTTGGCGACAGGGAAACCTGCCCATCCAACACTTGCTCCTCTAGTTGCAAGAGGATGTATCGTGAGCGAGATGTAGGAAGAGGATGTTGATCTGGACAGAATGCGGAGCGATCGAAAGGGACGAGGTCGATGACCCACCAGCATGATGACAACGGCGGCCCCGGTCACGCGCACGCCCCGGCGAGTTTCGGCAAGGCTTTCGCGGTGGGCATCATTCTGAACACCATATTTGTCGTGGTTGAAGCCGGGTACGGCCTGTATGCGAACTCCATGGCGCTGCTCGCGGATGCGGGCCACAACCTCTCCGACGTCCTTGGCCTCGTAGTGGCGTGGATAGCGGTGATGCTCGCAAAGCGCCTTCCGACGCCAAAGTACACCTATGGACTGGGAGCTTCCTCCATCCTGGCCGCACTCGCCAACGCGATGCTGCTTCTGGTGGCCGTCGGAGCGATCGCCTGGGAGGCCATCGGCCGCTTCTCTGATCCCGCACCCGTCGCTGGCCTTACCGTCATGATCGTGGCTGGTATCGGCATCCTGATCAACGGCATGACGGCATACCTCTTCTCCTCCGGCAGCAAGGGCGATCTGAACATCCGCGGCGCATATCTGCATATGGCAGCCGACGCCGCAGTGTCGGCTGGCGTGGTTGTCGCGGGGCTTCTCATCCTCAAGACGGGGTGGGCGTGGATCGATCCCGCAGTGAGCCTGGTCATCGTCGTGGTGATCCTGTGGAGCACCTGGGGCCTGTTGAAAGGCAGCGTAGCGATGTCGTTGAACGCTGTTCCGGAGGGCATAGATGCCGCAGGCGTTCGGGATTGTCTGGCGGGCCTGCCTGGCGTCTCGGACGTGCATGACCTTCATATCTGGCCCATGAGCACGTCGGAGACGGCGCTCACGGCCCACCTGGTAGTGCCGGATGGAACATCTGGTGACCAGTTTCTCGTCGACGCCCGCACCGAATTGCTCGAGCGCTACCGAATCCACCACGCGACACTGCAGGTCGAGTCCGGAGGGATGGATTGCTCGCTCGCGCCGACGAATGTCGTTTGAGCTGCCTCACCATCACCGATCGCGCAGCGCTGCGATGGTGAGGCAGGCTCTTGACCTTGCATCTGGTAGAGGGTTCATCATCTCAGTGACTCGACACCGCTTGAAAGACGCCGAATGGAGCAAAAACTGACAACTCCCTCACCGGACACCGCATGGGCGCCTCTTTTCGGCGCGTGGATCGTCGCCTTGGTCGCGACCCTCGGCGCGCTTTTCATCGGCGAAGTCATGGGGCAGCTTCCTTGCGATCTCTGTTGGCACCAACGCGCGTTCATGTTTCCGCTGGTCGTGATCCTTGCGGTGGCGGGCTTCCGTTCGGATGGTTACGTGTGGCGATATGCCATTCCTGTCGCCCTCGTCGGCTGGCTGATCGCGGTGTTCCACAACCTCGTCTATTTCAAGCTTGTGCCGACTGCGATCAAGCCCTGCGGCCAAGGGCCGTCCTGCTCGGGCGACGCCATGACGCTGCTTGGAACAGTTCCGCTTCCACTTCTTTCCCTTGCGGCTTTCACCGCCATCATCGCCCTCTTGCTCATCGTCCGTCGGAGAATCCAGTCTTGACCAAACGTGCCCTTGTCATGCTCACGGCATTCGTTGCCATCGTCGTATTCGGAGGGGCTGCGATGCTCTACAGCAGCAGGGAAGGCGCTGCACCACAGGCCGTTGCACTCTCATCTGGCGACAGCTTGGTCAGGCCGCATTCTCCGGTCATGGGGCCGGAGGCCGCACCCGTCACGATCGTCGAGTTCTTCGATCCTTCATGCGAGGCGTGCAGCGCTTTCTATCCGATCGTGAAGCAGATCATGGAAGCAACGGGCGAGGACGTGCGGCTCGTGTTGCGCTACACTCCCCTTCACGAGGGCTCCGACCAGGTCGTCAGGATTCTGGAAGCTGCCAGGAAGCAACAAAAATTCCAGCCGGTCCTCGAGGCCCTGTTTGCCAACCAGGCCGAATGGGCCGTCCATGGTGCGCCCGATATCGAAAAGGCTTGGCAGATCGCAGCCGGAGCGGGGCTGGACCTTGAACCCGCCCGCAAGGACGCAACCACCCCCGAAGTGGATGCCGTGCTGGCCCAGGACGTTGCCGACGTGAAGGCCAACCGCGTCGAGCAGACACCGACCTTCTTCGTGAACGGCAAGCCGCTCACCGAGTTCAGCCCGCAGGGACTCTACGACTTGGTCAAAACCGAAATACAGGCCGCGAAGTCCGGCTCCTGAGCCGCTCGATGTCGATGCTGCGGCACGATAGCCAACACACTCCAATATGCCCGGCTTACAGTCTTGGCCTGGAGCAAGGAGCACCGTCCGCCGAAGGCGGTCAATCCCATCTGATTACCGGGTCATGAAAGGCAACAACCGATGGCCTTAAAGGCACCGAGGAACCACCAAGTAGAGGCCGAGATTTACTACTCAAAGCGCCAATCAGCGACAGATCCAAATCAATGGGAGAGCTTCGTCCAAGGCTAACTGCCTTGGTGCTCTGGTTGCCTAGGTGCATCTACGGGTACACTACGGCCTGTCTCCTTCGCAAGGTGGACAAAGCTGAATGAGAAAACAGCTACAACGAACGTCAACAGCACAAGCAAAAAGATGCGATTTTGCCGATTTCTGGAGCGACTTAATGGCTCGGGACCCAGAATATTCTTTTGGTGAGGCGTATTAAACATCTCGGCCTTTAACATCCTTCACGTTGAAGTCTCTATCGAGAGGGCGTTGCAGTTTTCGACGACCGCGTTGACAAAACAAGCAAGACCGCGCCGCAGAAAATCGCAACGTCAGCAAAGTTAAATGCCGGCCAGTGCCAACTTCCGGCATACATATCTATGAAATCGGTCACCGCCCCGTCGCGCAACCGATCTACGATGTTGCCCGCCGCGCCGCCAGCAATCAATCCAAGTGAGACCGCCTCAGCGGCGGTCTTGCTCAAAAACGCCCATATAAGCAAACCCAGCACAATGAGAATCTTGACGCCACCAAGGATACCAGGGATGTCTGCCAACTGATCTGCAAACATTCCGAAGCTTACACCCCGGTTGAAGGCCAAAATGAGGTTGAGAAACGGAAGGACCGGGATCTCCCTCGGGGGCTGCATTACGAATTCGACGACGACAAGCTTTACCACTTGGTCGGTGGCCAAGACGCAAAGTCCAGCCAGAAAAGCCACTGTCAACTGTTTGAATCTTGTCATAAAACCACTATGGTTAACTGGGGTGGTGATCGGGAGAAACTGCAGTTTAGCCGAGTGCCATATTTTGGAAATACGGCACGTCGTCTCATCCGTCACGCAGAATGCATGAGGGGTTCGGGCAGGCTGGTTACCACAATCGGCGTTTTGTTTTGAACCCGATTGAAAAGGTCGACGACGTCCTGATTGATCATTCGCACACAGCCTGACGATACGGATTTTCCAATGCTCGACCATTCCGGTGACCCGTGAATGCGATAAAGCGTGTCTTGCCCGTCCTGGAAAATATAAAGAGCGCGCGCGCCGAGAGGATTGTCCAAGCCCGGTGGCTTGCCACCATTCGAGGCGCTATAGGGTTCAAGTTCCGGCTGTCGTGCGATCATCTCATCCGGTGGCGTCCACCTTGGCCATGCACGCTTGTATTGAATGACCCCTCTGCCTGACCATTCGAACCCCGCACGTCCGAGACCAACGCCATAGCGCATCGCTTTGCCGTTTTCATAGGTGAGATAAAGGAAATGGTTGGCCGTATCGACGACCAAAGTACCCGGGCGTTCACCGGTCGGATCGTCAACGAACTGACGATAAAATCGGGGCTTGATCTTGCGATATGGGATAGCAGGCAGCGGAAATTGCTCATCCGGCTTTGCCGCATACATGTCGGAAAATACGGTCTTCTGTGGCAAAGGCGGGGCCTCTGCCGAGATCTCTCCAGAATTGTTTGAGGTGCTGCAACCGGCGACCGAGACAAGGCCAATGCCGGCGGCGCCAAAAACAAATGCGCGTCGACCCATATTAAGTTCTGTCAATACTTCATCCTCATACTGTTCGTTCCCTGCAACGCGATCAAGCGCGCAATCACGAGAATTTTCCAACAACCTAAACGACCGCAGCCTTCTGAAGGCTAACGGCAAGGTCGTGTTTTATGTCTGCAGGGAGCCGTGATTTGCAGATTGGGCAGGGAATGGCACCATTGTTCAGACCACGACGACTAACGCGCCTATTGGGACGCGTTCATAGAGGTCTTCTACGTGCTCGTTGACCATGCGAACACAGCCGTTCGATACGGCCTTTCCGATGGTCCAAGGCTCCGTTGTGCCGTGAATGCGATAGAGGGTATCCTGGTCATCCCGATACAAATACAGGGCGCGTGAGCCAAGCGGGTTGAGAGGGCCACCTGGAAGACCGTCCGCATATTTTGCGTATTTTTCAGGCGCCCGCTTGATCATGTTTTGCGTTGGACGCCAACTCGGCCATTTTGCCTTGCGCCCCACCACTGCCGTCCCTGTAAAAGCAAGGCCCGCCTTGCCGACCCCAATGCCATACCGTCTGGCCTTGGAAAGGCTTTCAATCAAGTAAAGAAAGCGGTTAGCTGGATCAACAAGGAGGGTTCCGGCAGGGTATTCGGTAGATATACCCACGACCTGCGGCAAATAGACAGGATCGAGTGCAAACACTCCGTTCTTCTTGCTCGATGCCGCTGCATCTTTCCCAAGAGCGAGAGAGGCTACGATACCGAGAAACGCGTCACGTCGTTTTATCATCTAAAAGTTTCCCAAAATGGTCGAAGTCGGAATAGGTCGCGACCAATATTTTGGGAGGGCGTGGAATAACATTGCCGAGAAACTCTCTCGCATATCGCTCTTGCCGTGCGACGACATTCGATAAGCCAATTTCGACCGGACAACTTTCACTCTGCTCAATTTCAAGAACCTGTTGATGGCAGTGGTTCGATGTCAGAAAGGAACGTTGATCGGCGGTGTCAGTTGTTTGCAGGGAGATTGCCAGCTGGGTTTCAACACTTGTGAGGAAATCTGATCTCTGATGGCCTGCCGACGCGATATCGCTGTGCAGCATTCCCTGTATGACTAGGGTTAGAAGTAATACGCAGCGAAATATTGCGGTCCACCGGTTTGAAAATGTCACTGTTCAACCCCAGTCTTGGGACCGTGCTGATTGCATTCACACACGGTAAGATCTGGCATCGGCTTTTCACCACGAGGTTTTGCTTTAACGCGGGCCAAGATCTTTGCCTACTTCTTTTCAAGTGAAGCACGAATTCGTACGCGAGCCGGCTTGACGGCATTTGAATGCCAATCGGAGCGATGGTTCGAATTCACGACCGTGTACGCATTGATGGTTTTCACAGTTTTCAGGCTCACGCCACAGGGTCCGTTGGTATTGTTGCTTCTGCTTCGTGTCACAATAGTCTCTGGCTCACCGTTTCCGAAGCTACCCGGCGAATTTCTCCAACAACCATGACCCACGACTGCTTGTCCTGCCGATGGTTGTTTTGAAGAGATCATCGCCAGTATGCTGTCACCGTAAGAGCGCTCCCTGTTCATGGGGATCTCCGAATCGGGCCATTGTAAAACCTCTAGCAACTTTAGATGCAAGTACCGTATTGGATGAAATGTCGGAGTTTTTGCCGCTGCTCTGCACACATCATGTTGATCATGGCTGCGGTTGGTTTATTTCTGCGTGAGCCTTACCTTGGCGAAAGGAAGGTGGGCGAAGATGAACAGGACCATTCGATTAGCCGCGCTATTTCTTGGCTTCTCAGTCCTCGGCTTCACATTGTTGTCAGTCTCGTTTCGAGGCGTATGCTGGATCGGCGGCCACTCACAAATGGAAGCGATCTGGGGCGTGACGACATCCGTCATATTGGGTCTTGCGGTTGGCGCAGAGGCTCTGTTGACTTGGAAGTCGCGGGAAAGTCAGCTAGATCGCCCTCTTGCCCGGCATCACTCAGGCACCCCATGGTCGTGATGGACAAGGTCTGACGACGAGGGTTTCTCGGTTGCGGTCGCGTATATTGTATCCCCAGTCTGAAATTCGATCTTTATGTCGACAGGTAGGAGATATTTTTCTTTTGGAACCATAGAGAGGAATACAGTGCCGGGGCTCATTACAATTTCCGAACGGCTCGGGATCGTAAGCACCGCTGCGGCTACGCTTTGATATGAGGTCTCCTCCGACTTGATTCGAGCAAATCGGATATCAGTGTATCCAGAGGCTGAAATTTTTGAGATAACTCTCGGAGTGCCGCTTCCATTCCAGATTGCGAGATAGACTAGGTCGAAACCAGGTTCGCGGACAATTTCCGCGTGCTCGATAATGACAGCCTCCCCCCTGCCGACTTCGTTGTCCCGAGCATTTGCATTCGAAGTTGCGACAAAGAGTAGAAATAGCGGAAGGTAACGGCGCATCTCAGTTTCCATGCGTTGAAAATTGTCACCTACGTTGGAATCGTGGCTCAGCCGCGGCTTTGACGCAGGAAATTTTGGCACGCCTTTACCACGAACGAATTCCAGGTTGATGGTCGCCGACGTTCTTTGCAAGACGGATTCGGTCTCAACGAAATCTGCTCAAATAACCGGACGCCAAGATTTCCACCATTGGCAGTTCGAGCCAACGTGTCTGCCGTTCAAACCAGCACCGATTCAGGCATATATTCTTGGTAAATCCGTCGGCCCTCAACCCAGTTCCTTGTGTCGGCGTGCAATCGCTTGCACAATCTCTTTTGCATCGGGACCTGCACCTGAAATGAGGGCCGACGCTCGGTTTCGTTGCCAAGGACGCCCCACATAGTACACACCCGGGATCGGCGAGACCCCCTGATCGTGTAAAAATTCGCCGCCGAGCGATACAGCGCCTGGAACCTGAAGCCACCTCGTGTCGTCTCGATAACCAACGGCCCATACGACAGAATCGATTTCAACCATGTGCTCACCTTCGAAGCGTGCTTTTCGCTCATCGATTGAAACGAGCCGAGGCATAATTTCGACACCACGCTTCCGCAGGGACGGGAGGCTTCTATCGCGGTCCGGAAACGGGTCAGTTGTTCTCATTCGCTTTCCAAGCCAGGATTCTGCCGGAGCGGAAAGAACACCCAGTATTGAAAGCCACCACCACACGTTCTTGCCTAGAAAGAATTCTGGAATGAGTTTCCTTGGTTTTCCGGTTGCAAGTAGTACCTTGTGGGTAACGGAAAGTTCCGCAGCAATATCGCGGCCGGAGGCGCCGTCTCCGACGACGAGTGTTCGACCGGGGACAATCTGCGAGGGATCGCGGTATGTGGTCGCTGTCAATTGTTGGATATCCGGCGCGCCTGAAAGGAGTTGAGGCAGGGACATGGTCTGAAAGCCCCCGTCGTGACGACGACGCTCGTCGCGCGAAGCCGTTCTCCTGTACTGAGATCTGCTTCAAATTGTCCGGCGGCGTTGAGCCTCAACCGGTTAAGTGTCGTTGACGTTTTAATAGAAAGCCTGTGAGTGGATGCGTACCGTTCAAGATAGTCGGCAAATTCATCTCGTGTCGGATAGCTGTCGCGATTGCCGACAGGCGTCAGTCCCGGCAACATGCTGAGGGATCGCGGCGTAAACAGCGTCAGCGAGCTGTAACGATTTCGCCAGGTATCGCCAACTCGGTCGTTTTTTTCCAGGATTAGATAGGGAATGCCGGCCTGCTTCAAATAGTAACCAGTAGCTAGTCCCGACTGACCTCCGCCTATCACAAGCACAAAGTGCCTGTCATTTTCACTCGTGCGGTCCTGCGATTTGGTCATCAACATCGAAGCAATCTCTCATCACAGGCCGAATCTAGTTGCTCTAGCAGCTAGAGAGTCAAGAAAGCATCTGACCGACAGTGTCTTTGCGCCAGTGGACTTGTCAATTTTCTGAAGATAGGGCGGTTGATTCATTTTCTACGGCTTCTCCCGCCGAACCTTCAGTTGAAGTTTCTTCCGCACTATTAGAAGCCTTAGCGTTCTCCGTTTCTTCGCCTGATGCCTCTGCAGAGGTCGTTTCCGGGTCGATGCACGGCAGTGGTTCCGAAATCGAAGACATAACCGAGTTTATCTGCTCCATTGAGAGCGACCGAAGCGCTCCAGGGTACGCGCCGGCGGTGTTGGCGGAACCTTCCCGATATGTAACTTTGAACGGTGTTTCCAAACCGTCAATCTTCGCCGGATCAGGAGTGAACACTACATCTACTCCTTTAACTGATCCTCTAACGGCCGCCCGCTCCGCTGGAGCGGCGGAGTCCATGACCACGACTTGGTACAGATCGGCCTCCTCACTTTTAGACAGAAGGCCCACGATGCTCAGTCCGGTGGCGATACGTCCCGCCTCATCCGTTGAAGCCACCTTTATATGCTGTCGAACCCACCTCTGTCCGTTTTTCCTCACTTTTATCGTCCGCACGATCGTGCAGGCCACACCCGAAACCGAAGGGGCCTCAGCCTTGCGAAAAACAAGCTCGGGTTTGAGGTAGACAGCAAGCGAGGCGGATGTGCCCGACAAGAGGGCAGCCCCGGCTAAAACAAGGGTAAGCTTGCGAAACTTCCAAGTTCGTGTTGCAGGTGATTTCTTCGTATCCGCCATTGGCTTGGTCGCGACCATGCACACACTCCCCTTGTAACCAAACAACGCCGGACATTGCGGGAGTTTAGCTTGTAGGGTTTTCGAAAAATTTAAATAAAACGACGGATCAAAAACCTCGTCTGCGGCATGCGGCCGCACTCGTATCTTGCCGGCGGTAAACTTTTTTGGAGCTCATGCGCCATCCAGCTACTGGGAACCTTTCGAAGCAGTAAATTTCCTCAGGGCCTCCAGCGTTTCAGGACTGACGTGGTGTTCAATGCCCTCTGCATCGATCCGCGCCGTCTCGGCGCTGACGCCGATCGAGCAGAGAAACGATTCGACGATCTGGTGCCGCTCGCGGCTGAAGCGCGCCAGCTCCCTGCCGCTTTCGGTAAGGAAGACTCCACGGTAGGGGCGCTGCTGGATGTAACCCTCCGCGATAAGCCGCTTGAGCATTTTGGCGACGGTCGGCTGGG
This sequence comes from Shinella sp., assembly GCF_052438155.1. Taxonomy (NCBI): domain Bacteria; kingdom Pseudomonadati; phylum Pseudomonadota; class Alphaproteobacteria; order Hyphomicrobiales; family Rhizobiaceae; genus Shinella; species Shinella sp. The sequence goes on from NZ_JBQVPI010000011.1 coordinate 90,275, forward strand.
CGACCCCGAGGCGCTGGGCGATATCGACCTGCCGGGCCTCGCCTCCGTCGGCCAGAAGGTCGGCGATAAGTTCGACGTAGTCTTCCACAAGTTCGCTGCGGCGGTTGTGACGTGCCTGCTTGAAACTCTCCATCTGGGTATCGGGTGCGACAAGTGAGCTCTCAGGTCCTATCGACGGCCTGTCGTTTTCGTTCAAATCATTTCCGCCTGGTTATAATCAAATCCATCAAGTAGCTATCATAGCAACAGCTATGTTTCCAACGCCATTTGAAACTTCGGAATAGGGAATTGCCGATTCTCCGGCGACTTAATATAGCCCTTGCTATAATCATGGCGGGATGCTCTATTTCATTTAAATTGCTAACTGGAGTTTTCGCTAAATGCTGAAGTGGGCACAGACCGCCTTGAGTAGACGCAGCCTGCTGGGCGGCGGGGTTGCCGCGCTCGGTGCCACGAGCATCTGCACCAGCACGACGGTGGCCCAGGAAACCCATTCCGGTAATCACGGAGCCGCTGCGTCCGCAGCGAAAAGTGACGATATTGCTCCCGCTCACAGGGCCGCGCATGGCTCGATGATTACTGTTGGAACGGTGGACAGCGCCCGCAATGGCTTCGACCCGATGAGCATGCTCACCGATTGGTATACGGGCGAATTGAGCGAATTGCCGGACGGGGGCAAGCTGCGCAGCTTCGAAATTACCGTAGAGGAAAAGGAAATCGAGATCGCGCCAGGCGTCATGTTTCCGGCCTGGACCTATAACGGCCGTGTCCCCGGTCCGGCCCTTCGGGCGACCGAAGGGGAACGCCTGAAAATCAAACTCATCAACAATGGCTCCCATCCGCATTCACTGCATTTCCACGGCATTCACGCGGCCAGGATGGACGGCGTGCCCGGCGCAGGTGTGATCGGTCCCGGCGAAGAGTTCGTCTACGAGTTCACCGCGAAACCTTTCGGCTGCCATCTGTACCATTGTCATGCCCTCCCGCTGGCGCGACACATCCACAAGGGCATGTACGGCCTTTTTGTCATCGACCCCGATCCAACCCGCCACCTCGATCATCTTGAAGTCGCCAAGTCGCGCCTGCTCGGCTCTCCGGAAAACGCGCGATGGCAGGAGATGGCGATGGTCATGAACGCCTTCGACACGAACTTTGACGGGGAGAACGAATTCTACGCCTGCAACACCGTCGCGCACTGCTACGCCAAGGAACCGATCAAGGTCATCAAGGGGCGACCGGTCCGCATCTATCTCGTCAACATCGTCGAATTCGACCCGATCAACTCGTTCCATCTGCATGCCAACTTCTTCGACTACTACGATCAGGGAACGACCCTGACACCGACATTGAAGACGGTCGACCTGATCGTTCAGTGCCAGGCGCAACGGGGCATTCTGGAATTCACCTTCGAGGAACACGAGCCTGGGCTTTACATGTTCCATGCGCACCAATCCGAATTCACCGAACTTGGCTGGATGGGCATGTTCGACGTTGTGGAGGCCCTGTCATGATCCACGAAAAGATCGACACCGCCGCCCCCGCCTCCGGCATGTCCCGCTACCTCTGGCTGCTGCTCCCCGCCGCGGTTCTGGCGGTGGCTATAGTCTGGTTGCTCCAGACAAATCCATTGCAGGGCTTCAACAACGGCGCTCCCCCTGTGGAGAACCTGACGATCGAACGCACGATCCTCGATAGCGACGGCCTGCGTGTCCTGGTCCGCGCTGGCGGATCGGACCCGATGGTGGTCGCGCAGGTTCAGGTCGATGCCGGATATTGGGAATTTCAACAGGAGCCGCAAGGACCGATAGAACGAGGCAATACGGCATGGATCAGCATTCCCTACCCTTGGGTTCTCGGTGAAACTCATAACATGAGGTTCGTGACAAATACCGGGGCCACCTTCGACCACCAGATCGCCGTCGCCGTACCGACCCCCGTTGCCACGTCCGGCAGTCTCTGGTCACAAGCCATTCTAGGAGCCTTCGTCGGCATTCTACCCGTCGCGATCGGCCTAATGTGCTACCCGGCCCTGCGTGGCGCGGGCCAGGGGACGATGACCTTCCTGCTTGCTCTGACGGTCGGTTTGCTTGCATTCCTGCTGGTAGACACCGTCGTCGAGGCGCTGGAGTTCGCAAACGCGTCAGCCCCGATCTTCCAAGGAAGCGTCATGGTCGTTCTGACGGCCGCGGCCAGCTTCCTCGTCCTGATGGCTGTGGGACGGCGACGCGGCACCCCGACGGGACTGGCGCTCGCAACCTTCATCGCGCTCGGCATCGGTCTCCACAATTTTGGCGAAGGTCTGGCCATCGGGGCGGCGTTTGCGGCGGGTAGCGCGGGATTAGGCACGTTCCTCGTCCTCGGTTTCACCCTCCACAATATCACCGAGGGCATCGGGATCGCCGCCCCGATCCTCAAGGTCAGACCAAGCTTCCTTTCTTTCGCGGGATTGGCGCTACTTGCTGGCGGACCAGCGGTGATCGGGATATGGGCGGGCAGCCTCGCCTACGCCCCTCAATGGACCGCCGTAGCGCTGGCCATTGGTGCGGGCGCGATCGCGCAGGTCATCGTCGAGGTCTGCGGCCTCATGAGCCGTTCGAGCGACCAAGGCATCAAGTCACTGGTCGCGCCTGCGTCATTCGGCGGCTTGGCAGCAGGTGTCGCCTTCATGTACATCACCGCCATGCTCGTCAAAATCTGACGCCCCACCACAAGTTCGCGCAAGGGAATGCACCACCATGACACGGAGCCGTTTCTTCGTCCTCACCCTATTGACCGCTAGCGTCCTCGGGCAGCCGGCGCTCGCCCATGACTTCAAGTCGGGCACAATCGAGCTGAAGCATCCGTGGTCGCGGGTCGCGCCGCCCGTGGCGCCTGTGCTAGGTGGATATGTCACGATCATTAACACAGGAAGCGAACCAGACCGTCTGATCGGAGGCAACTCCGTGATCGCAGGCCAGTTTGAAGTCCACGAATCCACGCTCGTTGAAGGTGTGGCGAGGATGCGACCGCTCAAGGACGGCCTCGTGATCAACCCAGGTCAAACGGTCGATCTGCAGCCCGGTGGCACGCATATCATGTTCGTCGCGCCGACGTCGCGCCCTGCAGAAGGTCAGAAATTCGCGGGCACGCTGGTCTTCGAGAAGGCGGGCACGATCAATGTTGAGTTCGCGGTCCAGGGCATGGGCGACGTCCCGGCGAAGGCCGAGGATCATTCGAAGCACCGGAAGTAGTTCCGTGACCGCCCTGAAGATTATTCGATACGCCGCCTGGACGGCTGTCGCGGCCGTTGTCGGGGCGATGGCCGCGATCGCACTATTCGGGATGCCGGGCCAACTTGCGTCCTCCACCGTGCAATACACCGGAACGGCGACAGTCGGCGGTCCGTTCGAACTATCGACCACCGACGGAAAGCCGTTCACCGACGCCAATGTCAAAGGCAAGCCCTATCTCGTGTTCTTCGGCTTCACCAACTGCCCCGATGTCTGCCCCACCACCCTTTTTGAGCTGACAGCCCTCTTCAAGGAGATGGGACCGTCTGCCGAGAAGATCACGCCTCTCATGGTCTCGGTCGATCCGGAACGCGACACCGCTGAAATGCTCAAGGTTTACATGACCGCTTTCGACCCCCGCATCATTGCCTTGCGTGGCACGCCCGAGCAGACGGCCAGCACGGCGAAGGCCTTTGCAGCGTATTTCAAGAAGGTTCCGCTTGATGGCGATAATTACACGATGGACCACACTGCAGGTGTCTGGCTAATGAAGGCAGATGGCACATTCCAAGGAACCCTTGACATGCATGAGCCAAGAGAGACCCAGCTCAAGAAGCTTGCGATGCTTGCCGCGACGACGGACTGAACCACGATGAACTTTGCCCTTCTCGCTGCTTTCGCGTGGGCATGGTCCTACGTCGTAGCATTCTTGGTGTTAACCGCGATCACGAGCCACCGAAACGGCAAATCAGTCTGGCTGTTTGGAAAAGGCAACGAGCGACAAGCGTTGCCGGCGCTTCTATTTCGTGCGGCATTCGCCCTTGCCGTGACTTATCCGCCGATTTCCATTTGGCTCCTCGCGAGACCGGAGACATTTGTCGGGACAGACCCGCATTCCGGACTGAGGCACGCGGTCGACATGTTCGCGCTTGCGCTCATGGCGATCGGCGCGACTTTCGCACTCTACAGTCAGAACCATATGGGGTCTTCTTGGCGGATAGGTGCGGCCACGGGCCATCTGGGAAACATCGTTGATACCGGGCCTTTCCGCATCTCCCGCAATCCGGTATTCGTTGGACAATGCGTGCTTTTCATCGGATTGCTCATCGTGTTTCCGACTGCTCCCCAACTTCTGATCACAATCGGTTTGTTTGTCGCTGTTCGTCTCCAGGTGGGCATCGAGGAGCGGGTTCTTGCGGGCGAGATGGGCGAGGACTACCAAGCGTACAAGAAGCAGGTCCGCCGCTGGTTGTAAGACGGCGAGAGAGGAGCCGGAACCGCTTCCTTCTCCAAGCAGTTTCCGTCCGGCTGAAACAAACCGGCTCGTAAGACTTTCTGATTTTATCCTCAAAAATTTGGTTCGGTGGCTGCACACGCGCAAGCGAACTGACAGATCACAATGGGTCGTCAACGGCTTGTTAGCACTTTGTTGACCATAATTCCTCAACAACCGTGTCGGGCGCACCCTTCCGATCGGTGAGTGTAATGGTTCATGACGAGGTTTTTCGTGTCAGCGTATGCAACCGACAAGAGTTCAATCGGTCTTCTTCTCGAAGAAGCAGCCGCAACATTTTCCCATACGCTCAGGCGGTTCGCCCGACTGGCAATGACGACGCTGTTCGCGGTTCCCGCGCTCGTCGGGTCGGCAGCCATCGCCAATGCCGAAGATCGTGCGCTGAAACTCTACTTCACCCATACCGGAGAGAAAGCCACGATTACCTATAAACGTGACGGAAGGTTCGATCCGAAAGGCCTTGCCCAGATTAACCGTTTCCTACGTGACTGGCGCAGGAACGAGCCCGCCCGCATGGATCCCCGTCTTCTTGACCTCGTTTGGGAGGTCTACGACCGCAGCAACGCGAACGGCTTCATTCACATCGTCTCTGCTTACAGATCCCCGGCGACCAATAACATGCTGCGCTCCCGTTCGAGAAGCACGGGCGTGGCCAAGAAGAGCCAGCACATGCTCGGCAAGGCGATGGACTTCTACATTCCGGGCGTGCAGCTTTCGAAGCTTCGCGCCCTCGCGATGCAGATGCAGGTCGGTGGTGTTGGATACTACCCGACGTCGGGATCGCCATTTGTCCATCTCGACGTTGGCAATGTCCGTGCATGGCCGCGCATGTCGCGCAAAGAGCTTGCAAGAACCTTCCCCAATGGCCGGACAATGCATCTGGCGGCGGACGGAAGTTCCCTGCCCGGTCACGCCCAAGCGGTTGCTGACTACAAGAAACGTATCGGCCGCAACTCCATAGAAATTGCGAGCACCGCTGGCGAAAGCGACGAGCCGACGGCGCGAGAGGATAACGTCTCGACCAATCTGCTGACCGCTCTTTATCCAAAACCTAAAAACCTAGCGCTGGATGCGCTGGCCCTGCAGACAAAGGTCGGCGGTCAGACCGAAAAACAGTCGTTCGTAGATCTCTCATCCTACGCTGTTCCGATCCCCGCAATAAGGCCACTCATTGATAGTGAGGCCGGCCTCGTGGACAACATCAAAACCGCTGCTCTGGGCCCAATCACGACCTCTACGAGGACAGCGTCTAGCCACATGGGGTTTGAGCCCTCGGAAATCGCGAAGGCAAATTTGAAGAAGCAGATGGAGACAGTTTCGTCGCTGCCAATAAGTTCGGCCTCGTATCGGGGAGCGAACTTCGGCGACATTTCCGGCAAGACCTTGCTGAAGTGGGCGCTGCAGTCTCCCGGTGACGTCATTGGCATGAAAGCGCCGCGCGTTTCGAGTCGATTGCTCCAGGCGACCGCAGCGGAATTCGTTGGAAGCGGCAGCATCGCTCAGGCCACCGAGGTCGAAAGCTTCGACCGTGAACGTTTTGGGGGATGATCAGCGGAGCAGCGTCACTGTCATATCAAGCCCCAATCACCTGTTGCCACGTCTCCATCCAAACGGGGGTTCAATGACGCGCTTCGCAGAAGTATGACCACCTTGCGTCTGTGATTTCGGCCTGTCAGCTTGACAAGGCGCCCCTATACCCTCTCCGCTGATAGCGACGAAATCATAGGATACGGCTGGGTCGCCGCCCATCCCGTCGCCGCGAAAATTTGGCATGCAGATAACCTAAAGGCCGCCGCAGCATGAGCCTGGCTGGGAGTTGGCCATGTCCTTGAAGATGACGCACTCGCTTCCTGGACCACCCGCGCAGGCGTCTGTGCATTGCCTCACAAACATCGTGAGCTGCGTCTCCAGCGATCTCAACTCAACCAGCTTGTTCCTGACTTCGTCCAAATGTGCCTGCGCAATATCGCGCGTCTCGATGCAATCTCTGTCCCGGCTGATCGAAAGGTCGAGCAGCACTCGCACCTGCTCGATACTGAAACCGAAGTCACGGCACTGTTTGATGAAGGTCAGCCGCGAGAGGTCCGGCTCGTCGTAATACCGCTGACCCGCCGCAGACCGCCGCGCCTTCGGTATCAGACCAATCTCTTCGTAGAATCGGATCGTCGGTGCGGTCACGCCAGACGCCTTGGACAGTGCGCCGATGGTGAACACGGGGTTGTGAACGTTCATGGCGATTTTGCTCCTTGCCCTTCAAGTTACTTGAAGGAGTACGGTTTGAACATTCACGTTTCAAGGAGAAAGTAAAAAATGAACAACACGACCAAACTTGCGGGCGTCGGCCTGGTGGCCTGCGCCGCGTGTTGCGCAACTCCCTTGCTTTCGCTCGTCGGAGCGGGAGCAGTTCTCGGGGTCACCGCTTATTGGGCTCCACTGGCTCTCATGGCGCTCTTGCCGTTGGGAAGCATCTACTTCCTCTCCCGCCGCAGCACTGTCGCTGGCGGGCGCAATCTTGCGTCGTCCGCCGACGCCGCGTGCGGCTGCGGGCCGTGCTCCATACAGGATAAAATCGACATGCCTATCGCCTGCCCGCTGGACAGTGGCGACTTCAAGACGAGGACCGAGCAGATGGCTGCCCTTGCGCATCGCCACCTGACGCAGGTGTCACGGGAGCCGCTATCAAACGCACTCACATACGCTCCCGAAGCGCTGTCCGAATTGCGCGACCTCGTTCGCAAGGAGAGGGAATGCTGCGCTTTTCTCAACTTCGATCTCAAAGAGGACGCCGACGGTTTGCACCTGACGATCACCGCTCCGGAAGCTGCCCGCAACGCTGCAGATACGCTCTTTGCCCAATCCGCTCCGATGTCCAAATCCCCGAGTCTGGAGACCGCGTGATGAACCGCCGACTATTCCTCTTTACCGCTTCCGCCCTTCTTTTTGCCGTGCCGACAGCACCTTCTTTGCTTGCTGCAGACGAAATCGCACCTGGATTTGCCGAGGCTTCGGCTGCCGGCGTACCAGTGCTCGTTCATGTGACCGCACCTTGGTGCGAAGTCTGCCAGGCACAGAAGCCGGTTGTCGCAAATCTTGTGGGAAATGACGACTTCGCAAGCATGAAGAAGTTCGACATCGACTTCGACAGCCAGAAGGACGTCCTTCAAAGGCTCAGGGTTCAAACGCAGAGCACGATGGTACTCTTCAAAAACGGCAAGGAGATCGACAGAAGCGTGGGCGTCAGCGATCCCGCCGAGATCGAAGCGTTCCTGCGCCAGGCCCTCTGACCATGGTGTCGCTAGCCTTCATAGCGGGATTGCTATCGATCCTGTCACCTTGCGTGCTGCCGCTGGTGCCTGTCGTCATGGCAGGTGCTGCGGCAGAGCATAGAGCCGCGCCGATGGCGCTGGCCGGCGGCGTCGCGGTTTCCTTTACGGCGATCGGAATATTCGTGGCGACCATCGGATTTTCAATCGGCCTAGACATGACGCTTTTCAGGACGGCTTCCGCTATTCTTTTGATCGTGGTCGGAGCGGTACTGGTTACGCCATCACTTCAGGCAAAGTTCGCCACGGCTGCTGGACCGCTGAGCGACTGGACGCAGAACCACTTCCGTGGAATGTCCACGTCCGGCATCGGAGGGCAGTTCAGCGTCGGACTGTTACTGGGTGCGGTGTGGACGCCATGCGTCGGACCAACGCTCGGCGCGGCATCTGTCATGGCCGCCCGTGGCGAGAACCTTGTGGTGGTCAGCCTGACTATGCTGGCGTTTGGCGCAGGAGCGGCGTCGCCACTCCTTCTTCTGGGATTTCTATCGCGCGAGGCGCTTCTGAATTGGCGGGGGCGTATGACAAAATCGGCAAAGGGCCTGAAGATTTGCTTGGGAGCCTTGTTGATCCTCGCCGGCGCCATGACGCTTACGGGGATAGACAGGACGATTCAAACGGCACTGGAAAACGCCATGCCAAATTGGCTATTAGGACTCACCACGCAAATATGACCCATCGAGGGGCTTCCATCGAAGTCGGTCCGCAGACCCTTCGTCGCGCCGAAATGACAAGTGAAAGTTTTCAATTGACCGACATCCGCGAAAACCTCGAAAATCATCAGGTCCGTATCTATTTCGGAGCCGCAGCCCTCGGCGTCTTTGCAGCGCTCTGTTTGTCCGGGACTACCGCGTTGGAGATCGGTATCAACCCCGTGTTGGCGTTGATGCTGTTCGTGACCTTTCTCCAAGTCCCGCTTGCAGAGTTGCGGGTCGCATTGTCGCGATTTCGCTTTCTCGGCGTCCTACTCTTGACGAACTTCGCGGTGGTGCCCGTTCTTGTGTGGATACTCGTGCAGTTTCTGCCGCCCGATCCGATGGTTCGGCTCGGCGTGCTGCTGGTGCTGCTCGCGCCATGCATCGACTATGTCGTCACGTTCTCGCATCTTGGCCGCGCCGACGCCCGTCTCCTGCTGGCAGCGACGCCGACGCTCCTGATTGTGCAGATGCTGCTTCTCCCGATCTATCTGGGGCTGTTCCTCGGGCCTGAAGCCGGAGCGCTCATCGAGGTGGGGCCGTTTGTGCATGCGTTCTTCTGGCTGATTGCCGTCCCGCTCGTCCTCGCGATCGTCGTGCAGTGGTTGGCCAGCAGAAGCAGATTTGGAGCGCGTGTCTCGTCGGTTCTCGGACTTGTACCTGTTCCAGCGACCGCGCTCGTTCTGTTCGTCGTGGTGGCCGCGGTGGTGCCGCAGATAGGGCCGGCGCTCGATGACACGTTCCGGGTGCTGCCGATATTTGTCGCTTATGCGATCGTTGCACCGTTAGCGGGGTGGGTTACAAGCAGACTGTTCCGCCTCGATGCACCGGCTGGGCGGGCCGTCGCGTTCAGCGCCGGCACACGCAACTCCCTGGTGGTTCTGCCGCTCGCATTGGCGGTTCCAGGTGCCGTGCCAGTTCTACCGGCAATCATAGTTACCCAAACCTTGATCGAGCTCGTCAGCGAACTTGCATATATTCGTTTGGCGCCGAAGTTCGGCCCCATAACGGCTCCCTCATCGATTTAGCGATATCGTTTGCGAGGAGGAAACATGTACAGAGTGTGGCGAACTGAATAGGGCGGAATGATTTGCGGATCCGGCCGCATTTTCCATCTCACGCGTTGAACGCAATCGAACCTTTTACCCCGGATTGGGCTCGGGATTGATGCCCCTGCATGTAGGCTAGAATATTTTTGTTTAATACTGCCGTTTCTCTGGCGATGAGGTCCGCGGATTAAAGGTTTCGTAGTTTCATCAACTCTTCGATAAAATCGCTGACGACACGCGAGGGCTTGCTGTCTGGTGGTAGCAGTAGCAACGTGCGGAAATGAATGGCAGGTTCAAACGGTCGAAGCGTAAGGCCCCTTCCCAAATACGGTTCGGCCGTCAGGGGATTCACCATCCCGCAGCCCAGACCCGCGTCCACCATTGCGCAAATGGTCGTTGAATAGGGCGTCTCCAGCACGATTTTTGGCAGCACGCCGTGCTCAGAGAAAATCTGATCCGCCTGGCGCCTTGTCGTGTCCTCGGGTGCGAGAGCCACGAAGTCCTGTCCGTGGAGATCTTCCGGTCGGATGACGCTCTTTTCTTCAAGAGGATGGCCCACTGGCATCGCGATGGCGACCCGATAGTCGGCAAACGGCGCAGACTCCACGCCGGCCAGATCGATTTCGTCGGCGGCGATGCCGACATCGAACTGCCCCGAGGCAACAAGATCCTTGACCATGGACGACATGCGCGCCTGAAAAGTGATGGCAACATCGGGGTGCCGTTTCTGGAAGTTTCGCAATGCCTTCGGCATTATATTTGTGCTGAGAGCCGACAGGCTTGCAATGCGGATTTCGCCGGAGCCAAAATCGCGAATGCGCGCTGCTGCCGCCTTCAGATGCGTCAGCCCCGAAAAAGCGCCCTCGACCTCGCGGAAGAAAAGCCGGGCCTCAACGGTCGGCAACATGCGTCCGGACCGCCTGTCAAACAACTCGAATCCGACTTGCCGCTCAAGTTCCATGACAGCTTTGCTAACGGCTGGCTGGGAGATCCTTAAAAGCTCGGCGGCTCGCGAAGCTGTGCCGGTGGTCACGACGGCATGGAACACCTCGATCTGCCTTAAATTCATGCTTTTGCCCGCAGCTGGTATAACCTGAAAGAATAGTCGATCTGAATCATGATATTGGACGGAATATAACTCGCTGTGATCTAATCGGCAACACAGCGAGGAAACAGTCCATGAACGACCTTACACAATGCGTTGTCACACCCAAGGTGAAGCTGGACGGCTTCGATAGCCTGGGCGTCGGTGTACACCGCGCTTCGACCATCGTTTTCGAGAGTGCAGAGGCCTATGCCACCCGCGGTGACAGGGGCGATGATGGCTACACATACGGTCTCTATGGCACACCCACGACACGCACTCTCGAGGCAAAGATCACCGCACTCGAAGGCGGTTTGCGAACGTTCTTGGTACCGTCGGGACAGGCGGCCTGCAGCCTTGCCATCCTTCCCCTGGTCAAGGCCGGCGACAAGATCCTGATCGCCGACACCGCCTATCCGCCGGTGCGCGATTTTGCCGATCGCGATCTGACGAAATTCGGGATCGAGGTCGAATATTACGATCCGACATCGCTGTCGGACCTTGAGGCCCGTATGGACGAGCGCACGCGCATCGTCTGGTGCGAATCCCCCGGGTCCACGACGATGGAGCTGCAGGATATTCCTGCCATTGCGGCCATTGCCCATCGCTCAGGGGCTTTGGTCGGCTGCGACAACACCTGGGCGACGCCGCTGAATTTCAAGCCGCTTGAGCACGGTGCAGACATCGTTGCGGAAGCCCTGACGAAATATTTTTCCGGCCATTCCGATGTTCTCATGGGATCGATCACCGTCGCCAGCGAGGACCTTGTCGGCGCCATCAAGGCAACGCTCGGCAGATACGGCATAGGCGTTTCGCCGGACGACGCATCCATGGTGCTGCGAGGCATGGAAACCATGGGCGTTCGCCTGAAGCATGCCTCGCAGGCCGCGTCCGTCATTTGCGATCAGTTCGCGCAAAGTCGGTTGGTCGGGTCCGTGTTGTTCCCTCCCCGCCCGGAATGCCCAGGACATCACCTCTGGAAACGGGATTTCTCCGGTTCCAGCGCGGTCTTCAGCGTGATCTTCACACCCGAAGCCACGCCGCATGTCGCAGACGCTCTCGATGTCCTGAACACCTTTGCTATCGGTGCATCCTGGGGCGGAACACGGAGCCTGATGGCGCCAATGCCGGTCAAGCGCTTCCGGACTGCACGTCCATGGGCGGGTGCAGACCTCGTCTTGCGCATCAGCATTGGGCTCGAGGCCCTGTCCGATCTTCAGACCGACGTCGCGGCGTTTCTCACCTGCATTGCTCAAGCGGCAGGTACGGATCGGGCTGACGACCAGAATTGGGTCCGCCTTCAACAGAAATAATCCAATCAACAAAAAGGGGAATAAAGATGGAAAACCACTCGCTCGCCCAGTCACTCACGATGAAACGTCGTTCCTTCCTGCTCGGCGCCTCGGGCGCTCTCGGCCTCGCCTTGACAAAATCTGCCTGGGCACAGACGTCAGGCGGAGCCGGCGGCACGCTGCGTGTCGCAATCACCAAACCCGCTGGCGATCTCAACCCGCACAAGTTCGCCGGACTTTGGGCCGCGCAGGACCTGATGTTCGAACCGCTGATGAACTACGGCCCCGGTGGCGAAATCCTGCCGTGCCTTGCATCGGCTTGGTCGGTGGAAGACGGCGGAAAGACGTTGAAGCTCACCCTGCGCGAGAATGTGGTATTCCAGGATGGCACGCCGTTCGACGCATCCGCTGTGAAATGGAACTTCGAGCAATGGATCGGGCTGGATTCTACCAATTGGATGAACTCCTCGCGCCTCTACAAGTCGCTCGAGGTTGTCGATGACCATCACGTCACGCTGCATTTCAGCGAGCCTCCGCTCGGGTTACTGCAGGAGTTGACCTATATCAGACCCGTCAGATTTCTCAGCCCCAAATCGGTCGCGGCGGACGGCACTTATGTCGCGCCCGTCGGCACTGGCCCGTGGAAACAGACGAACGCCTCGGAATCCGGCAGCGTATTCGAACGCTTCGATGCCTACTGGGGCGAAAAGCCGGGCTTTGCGACGCTCGAGCTGAAAGTACTGCCCGATTCCCGCAACCGGATGGCTGCTTTGCGCGCTGGTGATATCGATCTGATCGGCGGCGCCTATGTTTCTCCGCTGACCGCGACCGAGGCCCAGACGCTGAAGAGCGCAGGCGTTGATGTGGCGATCAAGCCCGGCACCACGACGTTGGTCCTCGGCTTCAACCCCGACCACGTCGCTGCACTCAAGGATCCTTTGGTCCGCAAGGCGATCAATGTGGGCATCGATCGTGCGGCAATTTCGCAAGTCCTGTATCGAGGCTATGCGGAGGTGGCCGCAAACCTGTTTGCGACCGGCGTACCAATGTCCGGCACCCGTTACGACGTGCCGACAATCGATCCGCAGGCGGCGCGCGACCTGTTGGAAAAGGCGGGCTGGACCGGCGACGGCATTCGCACAAAGGACGGCGTTTCCCTGGCCATGGAAATCATCGTCAGCGAGGAGCAGATCCCTGGGTCGCGGTCGGTCGCCGAAGTGTTGCAATCGGAATTGCGCGATATCGGCATCGACCTTTCCATCCGGTCCGTGGACCATGCTTCTCGCCACAGCGACATCCCGGCGCGCAAATACGATCTGGCTTTCTTCCTCACCTATGATGCGCCCTACGATCCCTTCGGCAGCGTGGTCGGCATGTTCCTGTCCACCTATGACAACGGCGTCGACGGCAAGCTCTTCATGGATGCGGACAATCTCGATCCGTTGGTGACGGCGGCCATGTCGGCATCCGAGGCGGACATGCAATCGTCCTTGCAGAAAGTCTATGACTGGCTTCACGACAATGCCGCCATCGCACCGCTGCTCTACGTTCCCAGCATCTGGGCGCACAGCACGGCGTCACGACACGAAAGTGTTGAATCTGTCCGACTTTTGAGAACGTATGGTGATCACGCTGCGAGGATGGATGTTTCGCGCCGTAGCGGCCTGAGATCGAGGCTTTCCGTCGAGGTCCAGATGTAATCGCCAGTGAGACTGATGTGTTGCCACCCGAGCGGGGTGATGTGTTTGACTAGGTCGGGCGGCGTGGCGATACCCTCCCGGTTGAGTTCGGCGAAGGCCGGTTCGAGATAGAGAGTGTTCCAGTAGACGATGGCATTGATCAGCAGGTTCAGCCCGGACGCCCGGTAGAACTGACTCTCGAAGGTCCTGTCTCGCAGTTCTCCGAGCCGGTTGAAGAACAGCGCACGGGCCAAGGTGTTCTGGGATTCGCTCTTGTTGAGGCCGGCCGTCGCGTTCCTGCGCATTTCGGGGTTCTGCCACCACTGGGGCAGAAAGATGGACCGATTGATGCGACCGAGATCGCGTAGCGCCAACGCCAGTCCGTTCTGGCGTGGGAATGCGGACAGCTTTGCCAACAGGGTCGAAGGCCGAACCTGCCCGGAACGGATCGTCGTGACCAGCCGCAGGATGTCGTTCCAGTTTGCCTTGATCCGCTCGACGTTGATGGGCTCGCCAACGAGCGATGCAAGGTTTTCGGGAGGCGTGTCGCCCGGGAAGAGATAGAGCTTGCGATCCTTGAGACCGCGCAGCCGGGGCACAATCTGGAAACCAACGAGATGGCAAAGGGCGAAGCTCATATCGCTTACCCCGCCGGTATCGACATAGTGGGTTTCGATGGCGAGATCGGTGCCATGATAGAGCAGTCCGTCGAGGACATAGATGGCTTCGCTCGCATTGGCATTCATGGCGATGATGTAGAAAGCGCCGTACTGGTCAGAGGTGAACCGGTAGAACTTGGCGCCGGGGTTGGGACCATAGCGGGCGTTGAGGTCGCCGATCGCCTTGGCGTGTCCGCCCGCCGGAAAATACTGGCCATCGGAGGATGACGTTGTTCCATCGCCCCACAAGCTTGCCAGAGGCAATTGCCTCTGGGCGTTGACGAGAATGGCGTGCGCCGCCGTGTAACCTTCCTCGCGAATATGCCAATCGTGCGCCCAGGCGAGTTGGCGCATCGTAATGCCGGGGGAAACGTCCGCCATTCTCGTGAGACCGAGATTGATGCCGTCCGCCAGGATGGCGGTGAGGAGCGCAAGCTTGTTGTCGGCCGTCCGACCGCTGCGCAGATGGGTAAAGGCGTTCGAAAATTCCGTTCGGTCGTCAACCTCAAGCAAAAGGTCAGTGATGCGGATCGCAGGCAGACGGCTTTCCACCTTTAGCTTCAGCGACTTGGCGATGTCCGGAAACATAGCCTTGTGCGGCGTGACGCTAAACCCCGCCCCGGTCAGTTCTACATCGTCGAGCTCGCCGGCTGCGGCCAGACGGGAGAGGTCAGCCAGTCCATCGTTCAGGAGCTGGCGCTGCTGGCGAAGATACGTCTCGACATCGGTATCAACAGCGATTGGAAGCGGTCCTTCCTCACGCATCAGCTCGAATGTCGGCGTGGGAATGAGAAAGCTTTCGAAAGACTGGAAGCGTTTGGCTCCTTCCACCCAGACATCGCCCGCATCGAGCCGGCGCTTCAATTCGCTGAACAGGCAAAGCTCATAAGCCCTGCGATCAATCTTTCCATCTTGGAGTATGAGAGGCATCCAGCCCTTCGGCGCAAAGGAGATCGGTGCCTTGTCGGGTATGGTCCTTTTGCCCGTACGATATAGACCCGCGACCACGGATAGCGCCCGCAAGAGGTTCGCCGCCACGGCGTGACCGCGGAACACGAGCGTGGAGAGAAACTGTGGCGCCAGTTTCCTGATCGTCGGATAGCGCTGGAGCATTTCGATTTTACCGTCGATAACATCCGGCGCGATCAGCGTATCGACCGCCTGGACACTGGTTGTAAAAGCTGGCCATTGGATGACCCGATCAAGCGCTTTGGCCATGTCCTCACCCTTCTCTCTGGCCTCGATGATCGCATGGCAGACTTTCGAAACGTCCTTCAACGGCTTCTGCACTTCCCGAACGGATCGGGTGACGCGAGCAGCCGCCTGGTTATTGGCTCGCCGCGTCAGGATGCCCATGAGTTTCTTGAACATGTCGATCGCGCAATCGGTGAGATGGCGGGAAAGGTGGAGCACTGTCGCAGCCAGGACAGCATGTCGGCGTTCGGTGTTAAGGTCGCGCAGATGCTGCGCGCTTATTCGCGTCCCCTCTGCAGCAAATTCGTCAAAGACCTTGGCCGGAATGCGATCCATCAACGTCGTCGGCAGGTTCAGAGACCGGAGAAAGCGAATGCGCTCGGCAATTCTGTCGAGGTTGACGGCGGCTGGCGACAATGCCGGTGTTCTCGCCCAGGCAAGGATGGTCACGCTTGTCCCCTCACGCGGATCGAGAAGCTTGTCCAGATCGAGCTTTTGGCCTTCTGAGATCCCGCCGGCCAAGGCCCGATGAGCAATACGAATGCCGCGCCTGATCGCCACATGAATGATGGCTTCGAGCGCCGGCCGCGCTGGCAAGAGGATTCTCCTGCGTCGTAGTTCTTCCACCACCATATCCGCCAATACATCGGCCTGGCGCAGGGTTTGCGCGGCAGGTGTCAGCCAGCCTGTGAGTGCCCGCACGTCCGAAGGCACAAACGGACGCATCTTCATTCTGTCGAAAAGCAGGGCCAGATGCTCGCGCCGCGTCTGCGGGCGCTCGAAATAACGATCGATCTCATGTTGATCGACGCCGATCTGCCGCGCCAGAAATCGTAAGACGCCAGCCGGCAGGACCTCGCCATCCGCAAGCGGTCGGCCCGGATATCGTAGCGTGGCCAGAACACAGGCGAGGCCCAGCCTATTCGAGGTCTTGTTCTGTCGCATGATCAGGTCGAGATCCGATCGATCCAGCGTGTAATGTTTGGCGATCTCCCTTTCGTCATCCGGGATGATCGTCGCCTGTTGCCACCATGCCTCGCTCAGTAGTGCTCTTCGCGCCATTCTCTGATCTTCCCGTTTCGTTGCGGAGAGTGCAGCGAACCGGAAAATGCGTGTCCGACAAACGAACGTTTCGCGGCATCCACAAGTTTTGTCCGCAAACCTTGTCATGAAACGGCAAATCGGACAATGTCCGAATTCAACGGAAAAACGGACAAACCACGTCTCATGACCTCTATCGGCTATGCAAGGGTCTCCACCGGCGAGCAGGACACCGCCCTGCAACTCGACGCTTTGCGCAAAGCAGGTTGTGAAAGGCTGTTCGAGGATAAGGCATCCGGCGTGAAGACTGACCGGCCCGGATTGGCTGAGGCGATCCGCTACGTTCGCGACGGCGATACGCTCACAGTCTGGAAGCTCGACCGCCTCGGCCGGTCGATGAAGCACCTTATCGAGATCATCACCGAACTGGAGGCCAAAGGCGTCGGCTTCCGATCCATCACCGAAAACATCGACACCACGACATCCGGCGGTCGCCTGGTATTCCACCTGTTCGGCGCGCTGGCACAGTTCGAGCGCGATCTGATCCGGGAACGAACACGTGCCGGTCTGCAAGCCGCAGAGGAACGCGGCCGACGCGGTGGCCGACAAGTCGTCGTAACCCCGGAGAAACTTGCCAAAGCCCGCCAGCATCTGGCGGCCGGTTTGAACGTCCGGGAAGCCGCCGCCCGCGTGAAAATCGGGAAAACCGCCCTCTACGAAGCTCTCAGGGCCGAAAAAGCAACGACATCCACGGTTAAACCAACCTGAATTCCGGATACGTTCTTAAAAGTCGGACAGATTCTCCACTTTCGTGTCGTGACGCCTATCACAAGAATCACACTCGCCGGCGCCGTCGCCTTCGCCTTCGGCACCGCCGCCTTCGCGCAGGAATTCACCAGCGGCACGGTCAAGAAGCTGGACGAGAAGGCGAAGAAGGTCACGCTCATCCATGAAGAGCTGAAGAACCTCGAGATGCCGGCCATGACGATGGTATTCCAGGTCGCTGATGACGCGATGCTGGAAAAGCTCAAGGTCGGCGCAAAGGTCCAGTTCGTTGCCGAGCGCGTCAACGGAAAGCTGACTGTCACCCAGGTCAAGTGAAGCACAGGGCCGCGCTGGATGCAGCGCGGCCCCGTTCCTCATGAGACCGGCAGGAGGCAGAAGGTGCGCCAGAGATCCTGCTTCCAATCCCCCGGCTCGGGCGAATCCGACAGCATAAACTCTGATTGGCCGATCATGACGGCCTTCGGCGCGGCGCATCGTACCTTTGCAAGGTGGGCGCTGTGGTCGATGAATCTGATCTGACCCTCGGGTCCGCGCTCTGTGAGCGCGACTTGCACATCGAAATTATATTCCGGGTCAAGAGAGGTTGCCGCGACGGTCACGGACAGGCTGATGGTCGTTTCATCCGCGAAATAAGACGTATGAAACGGCTGATCCTCTTGGGCATTTGACGCCGACACCAGCAAAGCCAGAACGACAAATGCGCATGTTATGCCAGTTCGCATTGCACACCCCTCCCATAGGCGACTTGGCCGCCTCATTCTATCACACCACAACTCCACTCGCAGCCGCCCGATTTCCTCAAACCCGCCTCGACAGGTCTGGCAGGGTATCTCGCCGCCAATGCTCCTCAATTGATGCCGTTCGCCCGCTGAAGCTCGCGCACATAGGCCACGATCGTAGCGACGTCGGCCCTCGTCAGACCCGGCTGAGGAGGCATGTTTCCGAATTTCCAGTGATGCGCGCGCACGCCGTTGGCGACGGCCATTTCAAAGGCGTAGTCTCCGTGGTGAGAAGGTTCGTATATCCGATGGATGAGCGGCGGGCCGGCATCGGTTCCGGCCGCGTTCTTGCCGTGGCACGCTGCACAGACGGCGTTGAAAGCTCGTTCTCCCATCTTTGCGGTGTCGGACAATGACGAAGGCACGACAACCGACAATGCCGTCCCCTGGCCCGATACTCCTCTTCTGGCTTCGTCTTCCGATCCGGTTCGATTCCAAAGCGCAAAGCCCGCAACCGCTGCCGCGGCGACGAGCAGAGCGAAGACGTTTCTCTTGTTCATTTGTGAATCCTTATGTCTTTAGGCCGCCGAACACCCTCTCTGCCGCCATCAACTGCCGAACCCGTCGGCATGAATGTGGTGGTGGGGCGGCGCGCGATGGCGATGTGGGGCCACGAAATTGTTTTCGTGGCCTCCGGCGTGTCAGCCGTTCGAGATGCGGCGTTGGTAGTCTGCCTCTCGCTGCGGCCAGGTACTCTTGATGTAGTCGAGGACAGCCTCGATCTCGGCGGAGGTCAGAGCCTCCCGAAAGCCGGGCATGTCACTCTCGTAGCCACCGCCAACCACCGCGGCGGTCCCATCGGTGATGATTGCGAGGAGCTGCCTGTCCGAATGATGCCAGGTGTGACCGGTCTCGTCATGCGGCGGCGCCGGAAGGCGGCCGCTCGTGCCCGGGCTGCGCCAGTCGGGCTGGCCTTCGAGTTTCGTGCCGTGACAGCTCGCACAGTTCGCTAGATAGACTGCCCGGCCAAGGGCGATGCGATCGCTCGCCTCCTGACCGGACCGTCCCTTTCCGACCAAGATCGCACCGGCCGCCGCCAGGAGAGTTGCGGCGACCGCGATCCAGAGCGGTTTCATGCAGCGATCCTGAACTCGGTCATCATCCCGGTGGCCAGATGCGGCATATGATGGCAATGCAACATCCAGCTCGCGGCCTCGCCGGCATCAAGGGCAACAGTGACCATCGACATCGGCGGTATGTACACGGTATCGCGGCGCGCACCTTCGAAGCGTCGCCTGTTGATGCCAACAACCTGGAATGCATGCCCATGCAGATGCATCGGGTGCCCCATCATCGACATATTGTGGAACATCAGTTCCACCCGATCGCCGCTCGTTGCGGCAACCGGCCGATGCTTGCCCCATGTTGCTCCGTCGATGGTCCAGACATAGGGCTGCATCGAGCCGCCGAGCATGATCATGTGGCTTCGATCCACCGGACGGGCGGCAAGCGTGTCGACAGCGACCAGCCGTGACTCCTGAGACAAGTCCGTGTCGAAGGCCGGGGCGTCATTCGCTGAAAGGGAATCGATCCTGTCGATCGTGGCGCCCGCGGGGGCGAGAATAATGCCGGTCCTTTCACGTTCGCCCTCCCTGAGCGCCAGAATCGGCCATGCGCGGGTCTCATTTGGAAGGTCGATCTCCAGGTCGAGACGCTGCCCCATGGCCAGCCCGAACCGCGAACCCGCGACCGGCTGGACCTCATGCCCGTCGACGGCGACGAGCCGGGCTTGTGCTTCGCCCGTGTCGATCCAGAAAACGGTGGCTGCGGCTGCGTTGATGACACGGAGGCGAACCCGGCCGCCGCGTTCGACCTGAACGACATCGGGATCGGACAGGGTTCGGTCATTGGCGAGATAGGCATCCCAGTCGTAGTCGTTGAGATCCATCGCCATGTTACCCATATCCATGGCCATCGAGCCCATTCCCCCGGCCTCGCCCTGGTTCATTCCAGGCATGCCGCCATGGTTCATGCCTTGCATCGCGCGTGACATGCCGGCAGCGCCATGTCCATCAGCGCTTGCGCTGGTGATCTCTTCCAGCACTTCTTCCGGTGTCTTGAACGCGAAGTCGTGCAGGAACAGGACGACTTCCTGCCGATCGGCGGATAGGTCTTCTGCCCTCCGGACGATCAGCGGCGCGGCGAGCAATCGCATTTCCTGGATCGGCACATGGCTGTGCATCCAGTGCGTTCCGGGCTGGGGCGCGAAATCGAAGCTGCGCGTTTCACTGGGCTGAAGAAGCGGCTGCGGCATATCCGGGACGCCGTCCTGAGCGTTCGGGGGAATCTGGCCGTGCCAATGAATGATCGTGGACTCGGCGAGATCGTTGGTCAGATCCACCCGAAATCGCTCGCCCGGATCGAGGAGCAGCCCCTGCCCGTTGGGACCAGCAAGTCCGAAAACGGTGGCCGGTCGATTGTCTATATCGAGCGTGCGGCTGGTGGCGGCCAGGCGGATCGCAGCCGCGTCCTGGCCGTAGGCCCTGATGGGGAAATGGGATGCAGCAAGCATGGCTGCGCTGGCGGCGAGGAAGCCGCGTCGTGAAAAGGTCGTCATATTCGTCACCTCGGGACGATCTGTCCCGCCTGAAAGGTCCAAATGGATCGCAGCGGGATCAGCCCCGCCGCAGGCTCAGAGGAGGCGCGATATAGGAGGGCGATCATTCCGGCCGGGAGCTGCCGCAACGAAGACGGCATCCGGCGGGAAGGGATATTTTTGCCGCGAGCTGATTTGCTTTGCCGAAGTACGCACAACCGGAAGCCAGGCCGATATTCCGGCGCAGGCGAAGGCGCACAATCCGGCATCTGCTTTGCAGGATTTCCCTTCGCTGCAAGCGGCCATCGAAGAAGAGGCTTGCTCCATGTGCTGCGTCAGCGCGGCGCGTTCCAACATCCCGGACATGCGGGTCTCGTGTGCTTGAACGGCAAAAGAAGCAGCGGCAAGCGAGATGGTTGTAACAATGATAAGCAACGCGCGAAGCATGGGCAAAGAATAGAGCCTCGCCGACCCTTTGTCCATTGATGAAGCCTGCATGCCGGCCGTCCTGCTCCTAGGTTTGAGGCTTAGGTCGTGCGGGGCGGCGAAGCGCCGCCCCGACGTTGCATCACTGCGCCTGATAGGTGACGCCGTTCGGTCCCTTGCCGACAGCATATGTCTTGACCACGGACTGGCTGCCGACGTCGATCTGGGAAACGGTCCCGGCCACGATGTTGGTGACGAAGACAAAGGCTCCGTCGGCAACGACCGTCACGCCGTGAGCGCCCTTGTCCGTCTGGATGGTCTTCACGACATTCCCGCCTACGACATCGATAACCGAGACCGTCTCATCCGGCTCCGTTTCGGTTCCCTGGTTCGCGACGTAAACCAGCCGGCCATCAGGCGTGGCGTAAACCTGGATGGGCGAACGGCCGACATTGATGCGTGCGATCACCTCGCGCGACTGCGTGTCGATAACGGCGACCTTGTTTTCATCGCGCAGCGAGACATAGACCCGCTTTCCGTCAGGTGTGAAGCCGACCTGGACGGGCGCAACGCCTACCTTGATCCTGGCAACTTCCGAAAGCGCCGTTGTGTCGATAACCGAAACAGTACCGTCCTGGACATTCGCGACATAGATGGCGCTTCCATCCGGGCTCATCCGCAGGCCGTGGGGGTAGTCGCCGGTGCCGACCGTGGCGACGACCTCGCCCTTGGCAAGATCAACGACCGACAAGCTGTCGTCTTCGGAATTCGAGACGTAGGCGCGATTGCCTTGCGCGTCTGCGATCACATGCGCAGGATGCCCACCCACGGGGATCGACGCCTTCACGCCGGAGGAAATATCGGCCGCGTCGAGGACGATCAATTGGCCTGCGACAGCGGCATCACCATGTCCGTCGCCGCCATGGCCAGCCCCATTGGACGCATGAGCGTCTTCAGCTTTGCCGGCGACCGGCAGGCCCACCGCCAGCACCAAATCTTTTCCCGATACGAACTGCACGTTGTGGGGCGTGATCGGGACCGGAACGATGTCGATCTTTTCCGTGGTAAGGTCGATGCGGCTAACGGTGTTGCCAAATTCATCGGCCGTATAGACGAAGCCGGTTGCAGCAGGCTCCGCTCGGACGGTGGCGGCGAACGGAATAGCAAGCACCAGGGCCGATGCCGTCGCGAAGGCCAGCATGGCCGCACGTCTGCGAATCGCGGTTGCTGTCAGGACTGCCGCGGTGATGGAAATCGAACGGGTCGAGTGGGTCTTTAACATGGTATTCAGCTCCTCGGCTCGCAGCCTTGCGGGCTGCTCGAGCACATCTTGAGGTGAGTTTGAAAAGTGGCCCGGCGTGCGGATACCGAAGACTTCCTCGCGTGCCGCTGCCTACCGATTTCGGCAAGGTCCGTGCATGGCCCTTTCTGGCTCGCCGGCAGCCGACGATTGGAGGCTATGTCACGTCGGCGTCACGCAGAACGGCTCGTCTCCTCGGCCGTATCGTTGGGCGGCCTGGGACGCGCACGGTCGGAAGACTAAGGCATTGTGCCAGTCCTCGGGTCGGCTGGAGCACACGGACAGAACAGGCCGAAGGTGCTCAGATGACCAAGATGGATCGCGGAGGTCGCTTCTGACGACGCAACTCCGCGGATGAGGGCACGGGCGATGCAGCCGGCGAGACTGTCTCGCCGTTCAACGTGCGCCAGCTCCAGGCCGTGTTCAGCGGAGCGCAGAGGAAGCACCCGAGGCTCGACAGGCAGTGACCGCTGTCGCACGGGTGCTCGGCGCCGCGTTGGGTATCGTTGTCGCAGGGCATGCGCACGAGGAGGTCGGCACAATCCCCAGCTTGAGTCATGAGCGCCGGGATGCCCTCCCTTGAAGCAGCACGCGCTTGATGCCCGCCATCTGTGAGAAACGCCGTAAGCCCGAACGCGATGGCGAGGAAAAGGATAAACCCGCGCCGCAAGGCGGTCGCCCAATTATGCGACCTTCTGAACGCCTTGACCATTGTCACGCCGGCGGCCACCACGGCTCATCCTTCGGTTTGCTTGAATGTAGAAACTGGGGGCAAATCTAGCGCAGATCCAGAATGATCACTTTGCGCTGCATCAAACACGTAGGGATCAATGCTTGCGAGGCCGCTCACCGAAACGACCTGCGCGCCAATCTCCGCAAATGAGTGTGCTGCTCGCGCGGAGAAGCGCGCTCGACTAGATAGAATTTACCCGTGGGCTGACTGTCCGGCGCGCTATTTCGTGTTCCTGATCATTCGCCGCAGCACGTCGTCGCGACGCCAGAAGTGATGCCACAGAGCAGCGAGGGCGTGAGTGGTCGCAACGACCAGAAGCATCCAGCTCAGCAGGCTGTGCAGGGAAGCGATGCGGAACGTCACGTACATAGCGATCGTGCCTGTGATCGGCAGTGCGAGCAATAGGCCGTAGAGCACCGCATGAGTGACCCCTGCGATCATGCGCTCAAGCACCGACATGCCCTGGATCGGAGGTGGTCGGCCATATGTGAAGCGCAGAATAAGTTGACTGAGCGCCAGCGCCATAATCAGCCATCCGCTCCAGGCGTGAACCTGATGCAGGAAAAGGTCGAAGGGTTTAGGTTTCAAGAAAAGGTGCGCCATGTGCGTGCGTTGGATCGCCCAGGCCGTGGGGACCTGGATGATACACAGGATAAGGACCATCCAGTGCATCAAGCGCTGGTAGATCGAGAATGCGCCGGCCGAACGGTGCCGGCGTATCCAAATGGACAGCCGCCACGTCAACTTTCGACCTCGAAAAGGTCGCCTGCATGCGCGGCATAGTCCAGTGCGTAGCCAAGTTCACCAGCCGTCTCGGCGTGAACGTGCAAAAGCGGCTGGCCGCTGGCGATCTCGTCGCCGAGGCGGACGGCCATTTGGACGCCTGCCGCCTTCGACTCCGGCGCTCCGGCGAGCTTGGCGAGTCGGGCGATTTTGCGATTGTTGATATGGACGACGCGGCCGGCGCGCGACGCGATCAACGGATGAACCTGTGCGGCCTTCGGTGGCTCACGAAGTCCGCCTTGCGCCTCGCAGATCGCCATGAACTTCGACCAGGCACGACCGTCGACCAAGGTCGCCAACGCAAGCGCTTCACCTTTCCCCTTTGCGGCCTTTCCACCGATCTCAAGCGCGGCGCCCGCCAACAGGATCGCGCGGCGTCGCAGATCGTCCGGCGCATCCGGCGCGTTTTGAAGAACCGCCAGGACGTCGAAGGCTTCTAGACCTGGGCCGATGCCGCGCCCGACGGGTTGCGAACCGTCGGTCTGGACGCAGGTCAGGGCCAGATCGAAACGGGCAGCGACGGCGTTGAGGCGACTGGCGAGCTGATCGGCGGCCGCTTCGCTGCGCACCTTGGCGGTTGCCCCAACCGGGATGTCGATAACCACATGCGTCGAGCCAGCGGCGATTTTTTTTGAAAGGACGGAAGCGACAAGCTGTCCCTCGGTATCCACGTCGAGTTCGCGTTCGATCCGGACGAAAATGTCGTCGGCGGGGCTGAGATGCACCGCCCCGCCCCAGGCGATGCATCCGCCTTCTGCTTCCACGACGCGTCGAAGGGTTTCGATGCTGAGGTCGACAGGGGCAAGCGTTTCCATTGTGTCGGCGGTGCCGGCTGGCGAGGTAATCGCGCGCGAAGACGTCTTCGGCATGACAAGGCCATTGGCGGCCACGATCGCGACGACGATCGGCGTGGTTCGATTGCCCGGCAACCCGCCGACACAGTGCTTGTCCACAACGATCGGAGCATTCCAGCTCATCCGGTCGCCGACATCGACCATGGCGCGCGTGAGGTCAACAGTCTCGCTCTCGTCGAGAGGAAGCGCGGCACTGGCGGTCAGAAAGGCGGCGAGATGGACCTCGGTATAGCGGCCTGCGACCACGTCGCTCACGATTTCGGCAAAGGCGTGCGCGTCGAGGCGATTGCCATATATGCGACGGCGCACGCTCGTCAGAGACTCCACGGCCGGAGGATGGGTCACCGTCACATCGTCATTCTCGCTAACGCCGAGGATCTGCCAGGCTGTTTCAGAAAGACCGACTTCATCCTGAGCGAGCAATGCATCTCCTTCGACCTGAAAGAGCGTTGCCTGTACCTGTCTCGCGCCGATCGAGACGAGGACCTGGGTGCGCGCGGACAGACCCTCCGAGCGGCAGACATGGCAATCGGTGCGCATCACCACCACGGCCTGGTGCTGAGTGTGCAGCCGCAGGCGCCGCACGCGTAGCGTCGGCTGAGAAGGAACCTCGGGTTCGACGTTGTTGATCGTCATAGGTCGAAAGCCTGATTCTGGCGTGAGACGACTGCGTTCCATCCAAGCTCGCGGTCGATCCGCACGCGCAGCGCTTCGGAGGCATCGTCTTCACCATGCACGATGAACACGCGGGACGGCGGCCGACGGAAGCCGGACAGCCAGCGCATCAGCTCGTTTGCGTCGGCATGCGCCGACAGCATGGACAGGTCCGCGACCTCTGCCCGAACCGGGATCCACTGGCCATGGATTTTGATCTCGCGGGAGCCCTGCATCATAGCGCGGCCCCGCGTTCCGGCTGCCTGAAAACCCGAGAAGAGAATGGTGTTGCGGCTGTCGGGGGCAAACGCCTTGAGATGGTGCAGGACCCGTCCACCGGTGGCCATGCCGCTCGCCGAAATAACGATCTTCGGGTAGGCGCTTGCGGTGATCGCCTTGGAACCCTCAACGTCGCGCGTGTAGGTGGCGATCGAGCAAATCGCATTGCATTCCTGCGGGCTCAGCCGGTGATCGGAACGATGCGCATGCAGCAAATCCGTTGCGTCGATCGCCATGGGGCTGTCGAGATAGATGGGAATCTTTCCGAGACGGCCATTCATTCTCAGCTTCCAGAGATGGTAGAGAAGTGATTGGGCTCGCCCAACCGCGAAGGCGGGGATCACAACGGTTCCGCCCCTGGCGGTCGTGCGCTCAATGACGCTTCCCAAAGCCTCTGTGGGATCGACCTGATCGTGGATGCGATTTCCGTAGGTCGACTCGATTACGACGTAGTCGGCGTTTTCGACAGCCGTGGGGTCGGGAAGAACGGGGTCATCGTAGCGGCCGAGATCGCCCGAGAAAGCGACTCGACGCCCTGCCCATTCGATTTCCGCGATAGCCGCGCCCAAGATATGCCCGGCATGGCGGAAGGTCAGTGTCGCATTGCCTGGAAGGTGAATGGGCTTGTCGAAAGGTTCGGGCGAGAAGAATTCGAGGGAGTGCTCGGCGTCGCGGATGCCGTAGAGCGCAAGCGCAGGCTTGTGCTTCGAAAAGCCCTTTCGATTGGCGTATTCGGCATCCTTTTCCTGGAGGTGGCCGCTGTCCTTCAGGATCAGCTCGGCAACGTCGCGCGTCGCCTCGGTAGAGTAGATTCGGCCGCGGAAGCCATCTCGAACGAGCTTGGGCAAATAGCCGGAATGGTCGAGGTGGGCATGCGTCAGGACGACGGCGTCGATGCTCGATGGCGTAACCGGAAGTGCTGCCCAGTTGAGTTCGCGCAGGTTCTTCAGGCCCTGGAACAGGCCGCAATCGATCAGGATGCGCTTGTCGCCATTGGTGAGGAGATGTTTCGAGCCGGTGACGGTTCCCGCACCGCCAAGCGAAGTTAGTGTGAGCATGTTGCCCTCAATCTTGTGCTTTGGACAGATCGGCAGGAGCGCCACATCCATCGATTGCGTTGCGTTCGGCCAGGGTGAGCAGTTCATCGCGCGACCAGTCCGAGAGCCGTGCGGATGCGTCGACAAGGTGCGCCCATGAGCAGCGGTTGGCGAAAAGCATGCCGGAAACATCCAGCGTGCCGCCACGACTGATATATCCATGCGCCGCGGTCCGTTTCGGGCCGCCGTCTAGCCGTCGAAGCAGGCCGACCATCGGTTCTGGGCGGGTGTGAGTGACGATAAGGCGGGGCAGATCGGGTGGGAAAAGGCTTGCAAGCTGGTCATCGCGCGCTGTGAATTCGGCCTCGAGCGGATCGCGCGGCGCCCGAAAGCGTCCAGGCTCCGAAATCGCCGTGACGACGACCCGTCGACCATGCGCTTTCAGCCGGTGGGCGGCCTTGAGAGCTTCTTCGAGTTGATAGGCGCCGATCGTGACGAGCTGGAGTGCCGCTCCATCCGGGTCGCCGTCGATATGAGCCGCACCTATGTTGACGAAGCGCTCGGCCGCCTCGGCGTCGAGACGGTGAGGCATGTCGCGCTTGGACACGATAAGGCAAGCTACTTGGCCGCGCCCGCGATAGACCGACCGCAGCGCCGCGGCAGCGCTGTTCGCATCGACGGGAAACAGCACGCGGGACGTATCCGACATCTCGCCCAACAGGGCCTCGCCAATCGTCGGATCCTGGTGTGACTGTTCGTTCTTTGCGTTCTCCCAGGTGTGCGATGTGACGACGAGCGGCACGGAGATCCAGCCCGGCGTTTTGCCCGCTTCCCGTTGGTGGCGGGAGAAGATGATCTCCTGGCGCAGGCCGCCTAGCATCTTCATCGCGAAGGCTTCGTAACTGACGATCAGATTGATGCCGCCCTTGTTGGCGAGCGCCGCACCGGCCACGGCTTCCTCATTCAGGGCCGTGATAACCGCGCCGTCGACGGCATCGGCAACGCCAGGCTCCGACTGGTTTACGCGGTGGCGAAGCCTGTCGAGCGTTGCGCCCATATGGTTCGAGCGGAGTTCATCGGGATTGCCGACCCGCGGACGAAGGCCGGGATTGGCATCGACGACCCGGACAAACCAGCGATCTATTGCATGCATGGCGCAGTCGGAGGGGTAACCTTCCTGGGACCAGTCAGGTTCGGGCAGGTGCGGCGCTGCGGGATTACGGGATGCCAGAGGATGCTTGCTTTCGGGAACGCGGCCCTGCCTCTCATGAATGGCAATCTCGGACACGGCGTCATCAATGTCGCCCGGCGGCACGAATAGAGCCCTTGCAGCGTCGTTGAAGGCTTGACGCGCCGCTTCGTCTCGCGACGGGTTGCCCGTCAGAGGAAGATTGTGCGCGGCATTTGTGCCCGCTCCGGGGAAGCCGAATCCTTTGACAGTCTCGGCGATGACATAGGGAATGGGTGCGGGATAGCGGCGGCTGGGATCGGTCGCGAAGCGCGTGAGCTGCTCTTCCGCTGAGAGGATGGCCCAAGCGAAGGCGGCGGGGTCCCGGCCATCGATCCTCATCGGCGCGAATCCGTTGAGGCTGAGATGATCGGCAAACCAATCTGCCCCGCCTTGCTGCGCGATCTGGACGCGTTCCTCGATACGGCGGCCGTTCATGATCATCACTGGAACAACGAAGCCGGAATCCTCCGAGCGCCACCAGCGCGGCGTCCAGTCCGATCCGCGCTGTTCCTCAAACGCGCCATCGCTGAGAAAGGCGACGAGGCTTTCGCCTGTCAGTGGCGCATGGACGTACTGCACTTCCGAGAACCCGAGATAGCCGCCCTCCGAGATCGCACCGGCGGTGGTTGGGCCGGCGTGGCTGCCGATCGGCACGCCCGGCCGGCCGCTCGCGTCGATAGCGTAGGAGTAGAAATCGGCTGCGAGTTGAGACAGCCCTTTCTCGCTGCGATCATAGCGCCCGAGCTGAGCTTGCGAAACGTCGCCTGTCAGCGCGTTGACTGCATCGATCGCCGCCACGCAATGCCCCTGACCCATAAGCCACGATCGGGTTGTTGCCGAAATCGCGTTGGCAACCAGATAGCCGACGAAAGCCGGGGCCATGTTGAGCGAACCGCCGGTATGGCCCTCCGGAACGGTTTTGAAGGCGTCGGCTGGCAGAGGAGCGCCGGACAAATCGACACGCCTCGCATAGGTCATGTGGACGATGGTCCACATGGCAGCCGAGGTCAGGCGGTCGGCCGCTGCGAGCAGTCGGTAGAGCCGATCAGGTTCGATCCGTCCCGACATGGCCAGCGTTTGAATGCGCTCGATGGTTTCGTCGCTATGTCGGATCTGGCCATAGCCGTCGCGCCATGCCTTGAAGAGTTCGGGAGTCGCTGCGGCCATGCTTTCGGGATCCTTTTTTGACTGCTTGTTGAGTGCGATCTATCGACAGCGCTACCGATGTCCCCCCAACCATGGCGGTGGATCGCTGGCGGGGAATGAGTCGATGCCCGCGCGCTCCACTGCATCGAGCGGCTCCGGAGGACGGCGGTGGCGGATTTGATCCGACCCTGCCGCCGTGTCCGTCCGGAGATGCGCGGCAATAAGCGGCGCAAGCTCAATACGGTTGCTGGCGTGGACAACGGAGTCGGTCGAAACGATGCGACCGCAGAGCGGGGCAAGCTGTTGATACGAATCGCCCGCGAAGATGCCATGCACGACAGCGACGTCAGGCGGAGCCAGACCTTGCAGTCGCAACTTCCTCGCCGCTTCGATAAGAGTATGGCCTGATGAGGCGATGTCATCCACGAGTACAGGCTGACGATCGTGCCAGGCGGAGAGATCGGGAAGTTCGATTTCGACGTCGCGATCGCCGTGTCGGACTTTCCTCAGGACCGCATGTGGCGCATCGATGCGCTTCGCGATGGCCGAGACCCACTGCTCGCTTTCCTCATCAGGGCCGATAAGCAGTGAGGCCTTGACCTCCGACCCTATCCAGTCGGCAAGGAGCGGGGCCGCATGAAGCGTCGCTGTCGGAATGGAATAGATCGCCGAAAGTGTTGGATGGCGATGCAAGTGCGGGTCGACGGTAATCAGGCGATCGAAGGTTGCCGATACGAGTCTTGCGAATGTGCGGGACGTGACCGCCTCGCCCGGTCGAAAGCGCCGATCTTGCCGCATATAGGCGAGGTACGGGGCGATCAGCGTTACCTCTCTGGCGCCCAGTGATCGTACGGCGTCGGCGGCGAAGACCAGCCGCAGAAAGCCTTCATCGGGGTGAGACAGGGTGCTGACCAAAATGACCGCTTTGTCGGTCACGTCGCACAGGATGCGGAGATAGCTTTCGCCGTCGGGGAAATTCCGGGTTTCGAGGTTGCCGAGCGGCCAACCGCCCTCGCTGGCGAGGCGCTGGGCAAAGGCGTCGTTTCCCGGAAGGGGAAGGATCACATGGCTCGAAGCGTGGTTCGTCGTATCCATGTGGGTCATCCGTTCCTGCGGTAGCGGCGCAGGAACTGCGCGTTGATGGCGACGATGATGGTGCTGGCCGACATGAAGACCGCAGCTACGGCCGGCGTCATCAGGAAGCCGGTCCCGAAGGTGATGCCGGCGGCCATGGGGATCGCCACGGTATTGTAGGCAGTCGCCCAGATCAGATTCTGGACCATCTTACGGTAGGTCGCGCGCGAGAGACCGAGAATGGCCGCCACATCGCGCGGATCGCTTTTGACGAGGACCACATCGGCGGATTCCACGGCGACATCCGTACCAGCGCCGATGGCGACGCCGAGATCGGCCTGGACAAGAGCTGGCGCATCGTTGACGCCATCGCCCACCATCGCCACCGAAAGGCCACGCGATTGCAATTCCTTGATCTTGTCCGACTTCTGATCGGGAAGCACCTCGGCGAAATATTCGGAGATGCCGAGTTCCCTGGATACCGATTCCGCAACGCCCTTCGCATCGCCCGTCAGCATCACCGACTTTATGCCAAGGCGATTCAGTTCGGCGATGGCTTCTCTCGATTCGCTACGCACGATGTCGGCAAGCGCGAAGAGCGCGCGCGGCGCGCCATCGCGGACAAGTACAACCACCGTCTTGCCGTCTGCTTCCAGCTCCTTGAGCTTCGGATGATCGATCGGGCTGCCTTGCCGAGCGAGATGGCCGGGGCTGACGATCCGAAGCTCCTCGCCGTCAACCTTGGCGGTAATGCCTTCGCCGGTGATATTGCTGACCTCGGTGGCCTTGGGGATCGCGATGCCGCGCTTCTTGGCTTCAGCGACGATGCCATGTGCAATTGGGTGTTCCGACTGACTCTCCGCTGCGGCGGCGAACGCCAATTCCTGGCTTTCGTCGCCAGCGGACAGAAGGACAATATCGCTGACGCCGAAACGTCCTTCCGTCAGCGTCCCTGTCTTGTCGAAGACCGTTGCATCAAGATTGCGCGCGCGCTCGAAAGCGGCCCGGTCGCGGATCAACAGACCGTTGCTCGCGCTCAGCGATGTGCTGACGGCCACCACCAGGGGCACGGCGAGGCCGAGTGCATGCGGGCAGGCCACGACCATGACCGTCACCATGCGCTCCAGAGCGAACTCCAGGGGCGATCCGAGAACGATCCACCAGACGAAAAGCGTCCCGAAGCCGACGACGAGGGCGATATAGGTGAGCCAGGCGGCTGCCCGGTTGGCGAGGTCCTGGGTCTTGGAACGGGTCGCCTGCGCCTTCTTTACGAGGTCGATGACCTGAGACAGATAGGTCGCGTCCCCCGTCGCCGTCACCTTGATCGTCACGGCATTGGCGCCGTTGATCGCCCCGCCGATGGCTGGCGCGCCGACGGTCTTGGAAACAGGCCGCGATTCGCCTGTCAGCATCGCCTCGTTGAAGGCGGACGATCCCTCGATGATCTCGCCATCGACCGGCACCTTCGCGCCCGGCCGGACGATGACGCGGTCGCCGGGCTGGAGGGCGGAGATCGCTACTTCATGCGTCGAGCCGTCCGCATCGATCCGCGTCGCGCTGTCTGGAAGCAGGCGCACCAGTTCCTCCAGCGCGCGGGAAGCCCCCATGACGGAACGCATCTCCACCCAGTGGCCGAGCAGCATGATGGCGATGAGCGTCACCAATTCCCAATAGAAGGCTTCGCCGGGGAACCCGAAGGTGACCGCCGCCGAGAAGAAATAGGCGGCCGAGATCGCGAGCGCGATCAGCGTCATCATGCCGGGCTGGCCCTTGCGCAGCTCCGAGGTGAAGCCGGTCAGGAACGGCCAGCCGCCATAGACGTAGGCGATGGTCGAGAGGACGAAGAGCACGAGACCGTCGCCCGGAAACGACAATAGCTCGGTCAGGCCGAGCCAATGGCGGATCATCGGAGACAGAAGCAGGACGGGCGGCGTGAGAATGAGCGAAACCCAGAAGCGGCGGCGAAAGTCGGCGACCATCTCCGCATGATCGTGTCCGCCGTGCCCGGTATGTTCGGCATGGGTTGAGCCGGCTGCCGAGACGATGCTTGCGGCCGCGTGGTCGTGGTGCGGACCGTTGGCAGCCGTCCGATGATGTGCGTGGTGGTTGCCGTGTTGGCTATGCGATGAGCTCATTCGATGTTGTCCTTCACTGGCCATTGGCGATAACTCGGAATGCAGGCCATTCTTGTTCCGTGACACTGGCCAGTTCTCGGCAGGGCAGAATCTTCGGTGCAAAGGTCTTCGGTCCGACGTTCCGAATCTTTGATCCAGATTAAGTTCTTGCGGCTCGGCTGAGGCGATGGGGCCGCGCCGCCGACCGTTCTTCCCGCTTGTTCGGAAACAGGGCGCTGTGGCGAAACGCCTCTCACCCCGATGATTCAGGAGTGTCTGCCGGGTAACCTGCTTCTTCGAGAACGGCGACAAGGGCTGCCCTGTCGGCGCTCGTCTCGATCAGGACCTCGCGTTTGTCAGGATCAGTCTCGATCCGGGCCATCCCGTCGACGCTCAAAAGCGCCTTGGTCACTGATTTTGCGCAGCCGCCGCATGTCATGTTCGGGACCTGGAAGCGAAGCATAGGGACCTCCTCTGTTGTTCGCGTCCAAGGAGATTGGGGCTTCCAACGATGGTAAGGTCAACCCTTAATAAATCTTCTTGACCCTGCCATCGTTGGAAACCGCAAGCTGGATGAAGAACTGTCAAATCGAAAGGAGACGACAGATGAAGCATTCCAGCACAAACAGCGTCATCATCTATACGACACCCACTTGCCCGGACTGCCGGGCGCTCAAGACCTGGCTCAAAGAACAAGACATCACGTTCCAGGAGCGCGATCTGACCGATCCATCAGTGATGGAGGAAGCGAAAGCGCGAACCGGGGTGCGGGTCGCACCGATAACCATCGTCGGGTCGCAGATCTTCTACGGGACGTTTGCGAGCCAGAAGCCCGGACTCATGGCCGCCCTCGACTTGTCGACGCCCGCATGAGTGATATGGTCATGAACAGCAAACGAGTGGACCTGCCGCAGGCTGGAGCCAGCATCGAAGTCGCGCTAGGCCAGACGATACTCGAGGCCGCGCTTGCAAGCGGCATCGCCTATCCGCACGGCTGCCGATCCGGACGCTGCGGGTCATGTAAATCCCGCCTCAACTCCGGCGAGGTCGACCTTCGGGAGCATTCGCGTTTCGCGCTCTCCGTCGAGGAGAAAGCTGAGGGGCTGATACTCGCCTGCCGGGCAATCCCCAAAACCGACGCCACCGTTACATGGCTGGGTGGTGCGGACGAGCTGGCCGACCATCCACGTCGACGCCTCCAGTGTAGCGTTGTTGGCATTGAGGATGTCACCCACGATATCAAAATTGTCCGGGTTCGCCCGAAAGACGGTCGGCCTGCCTCCTTTACGGCCGGCCAGTTCGCGCGCGTGACATTTCCGGCCACGCCGACACGAGATTATTCGATGGCGAACCCGCCGGGCGCCGACGAGCTGGAATTTCACATTCGTCGCGTGCCGGATGGCGTGGCCTCTAACCTCATTCATTCAGTGCTCGATCTCGGGGACCCGGTCATGGTCGAGGGGCCTTTCGGCTCGTCCTTTCTGCGCGAGAAGCATGCCGGCCCAATTCTCTGTGTGGCGGGCGGATCGGGCCTCGCCCCGATCAAGTCGATCGTTGAAACCGCGCTGGCACGGGGGATGAGACAACCCATTCACGTCTATTTCGGGGTGCGGACGGAAAACGATCTGTATCTCGTCGACCACTTTGAGGGTCTCGCGTCCATCCACGGAAATCTGGCATTTACCCCTGTTCTGTCCGACCAGGCGTCGGGCACGGCTTTGCGAACCGGTTATGTCGATGCTGTGGTCGCAAAGGATCTGCCAGATCTCGACGGCTGGAAGGCATATATCGCCGGGCCGCCACCGATGGTGGAGGCCGTCATGGTGGTTGCCACCAACCGGAGGCTCCGCGTCGAGGATATGCACGCCGACGTATTCTTCACGCCCGATGAGCCGCTCGCAAGCGCTGCGGCAGGGTGAAGAACGACCGGCGTTCGGGATCGCTACAGACGATTTCCGGCGGACCGGCGGCTTGTGCGCATGAGATCGAGCGGAAGACGCCCGCCTTCAGGCGGTAACCAATGCCGGACCATCGGCCCTTGCTCCAGTATTCACCTGTCGGTCGGGATTGGTCACCGCGATAACGCGCATCCGGCTGTCGCATGGCGGACCGGCCTATGTGGTCCGCCTTCGATCATCTGATCGCGAAGAGTTTTGATCGAGCCACGCCTTCGCGATCTC
Organism: Shinella sp.; assembly: GCF_052438155.1. NCBI lineage: Bacteria > Pseudomonadati > Pseudomonadota > Alphaproteobacteria > Hyphomicrobiales > Rhizobiaceae > Shinella > Shinella sp. Next base: position 124,706 of record NZ_JBQVPI010000011.1, read on the forward strand.
CACATCCACTCCCGCGACCTCGATCAACTTATCCGGATTGAGGATTCGAAGACGCCGGTATTGAAATTGAACGATTCCCTCCTTCCGCAGGGAACTGAGGACACGGTTGACATGAACGAATGTCAGGCCCGTCGCATCGCCGATCTGTTCTTGAGTTAGGGGAAGCGCCATCTCTTCGATGCGGTTGCCGGGCCATTGCGCCCGATATCGCGTGAACAGCTCCAGCAGGAGATGGGCGACGCGCTCTCGTGCCGAGCGACGCCCGATACTCGTCAGGTGATCGAAGGCAAGATCGCGTTCGCGCGCTACAGATTGCGCGAGTCTCAAGCCGATTTCCGGGTCTTCCCGCAGGCGCGATTTCAGAACGGACATCGGAACGACGGAAACGACTACGTCCGTCAGGGCCTGCGCGCCGACGTTTGAGGGCATGTGACCGGACGAGAGCACCCCCAGCACTGCGCCTGGCAATGCGAAATGCACGATCTGTCGCCGGCCATCGGGAAGCAAGGAATATACCGCTATCCAACCGTCAAGAAGGTTGAACAAAGAACCGGTAGTGGACCCAATACCGAGGATTTCGTTGCCTGCGTCGAATTTTCGGTCGCCGGTCCTGAACCCCCGAATGAGGCGGTTTGCATCGATCGGAGGAGACACGGCGCCAAGCGAAGCAGACGTATGGGTGCCGTGACTTGAGAGCGTCAAAGCCTTCGATGATTGAGGAACAATGGCATTTTCGGCGTTTGAAGCGCCGTCTGCTGGGGGGTTGTTTGGCAGCAAGCTGCTCCAAGCGCCGTTGATCATGGCCAAATTGGCGCTTTGAAATGATCGGGCGGGCTCGGGGGAGAAAAAAGAGCGATCCAAGTTCATGTTGCACCTCCGGGGCGCGGAGCCCGTCTCGGTGGCTATCCGAACAGGCAATCAATCCTGACGTGAGGACCTGTGCGCCGACGCAGCTTTGCGCCGGGGATCAGGTGGGCGCGAACACGACAAATCTCCAGGAACCAGAGTGTTGATCCAATCTGGCGACAGGGTTTTAGCCGCGGAACGCCGCCTAGAGGATTTGATTTCGGGGTACGGGAGGGTCGCGGCCAAGAATGAACGACCGCAGGCAGGTTTGCCTTGGCGCAAATGATTTGGTGGTCCAGGAACCGATGATGGTGAGTCCGCCTTGGTAAGTGCATAGCGGTGCAAAGCACGGAGCGCAGATGGCTTTGCAGCAACTGGCGTCGGTCGGGCAGTCTTCCTGGGCCGCTGCAGAGGCCCTGAACTCGGCGTTCGCAAGCCGGATTTCGGTGCCGGACGGCGTGAAATCACCGTTATGCGCCATGGCTGGCCCGGCCTGGATCGCCAGAACGAGCATGCAGACCATCAGTGCTGCCAAATACCTGAGCATTCCTCGATTCCGCAATCGAACGGCTCGCCCTTTCAACATAGAGCGAATACCCCGATCCGGAACACATACTATATGTACAGCCACCTCAAATTGATTCAGATCAAGGTCCAGGGCGGAGGTTCGCGGCAGGGTGTCAATTCGTGTCGGGAACGCGACCAATCCGCCGGGACGAGGGTCGATGTGCTTGATCGAGGTTAAAGTGCGGCGCGCAAGGTGATGATTTCGTCACATCCAGAAACTTGTTCCAGCGGGTCACGCATGTCATCGATGGCGCTGTTGCGGGCAGATCGGAAGACCTGGGTTGCGGTTCTCGTCGCTCGCACTCGACGACGGACGATGCTGAGCCCATTCTTCGCAAAATGCGACGGAATCCTGCTGGTCGATCCGGTCACTCGCTGCCGCGACTATATGCCGAATGCCGACCGCACCAGTGAGGCGACATGCGCGATGATCGCGATCAGCAGCGCAACTAGACTCGTGTGCGGCTTCATCGCAGACGCGGACCGCGATCGGCTCGTGCTATGCGGAGTAGATGTGAGGATCGGTTCCTGCTCTTGTCCGGTCGACGATCTGGTTTGCGGATTCGAGGCGCTGCCACATGCCTAGTCCATGGGCCACAAGGGATCTGCCAAGCTCTCCTCAATAGCGCGCCGAATTGTGTCGACGGGGAGCGGCGTGTCCGTTCCCGATCAAAGCAGTGATGGCGTAGCTCCTCTGGCCACCGAAGCCCTCCACATTGATGTGCGAGAGGTCGAACCGGATCCGTCCAGGTTGGCCTTTTGGCGAACCGCGCAGGGTAGCCTCGTCGTTCCCGACACCTTAATCGAGATTAAAGACTCCCCCAGACGGCCATTGCTATCTCAACAGTAGTTGCCTCGCGGTCGGCTTACAGGCGGTGTCGCGGCACACATGCACCTGCCGAGGCCACGCGCGATACTGGAGGAGCAATATGGACCAGAACTCTGATAGGCAAACGGGCGGTAACGCTCAACGATCCAAGCTTACAGCGAGCAGCGTCGCCTTCTATGGCTTTCTCGCAATCGCCGCCTTTTACCTCATCACGGAGCATCGTGCTCACACTCTGGGCTGGTTGCCTTGGCTTCTCATTCTGGCTTGTCCGGTACTCCATATCTTCATGCATCGGAAGCATGGCGCACATGGACATAATCATCACGAAAGGCGTGCCGACCAAGATAGCCGCTGACCTCCAATGAATCAGCTTCAGATAGCGAGAGCGCAGCATGACCAACGGCACTTCGAATCGCGACATGCCAGATCCGAAACCCTTTACTCGCTGCGCGACTCGTCGTTGCACGGATACGAGCGAACGAGGGGCGACGGTGATCGACGCGGGTATCAGACAGCTTGGACCCGAACAGTGGCGCGAGCCGTTGGATTTGGCATCTCCTGAATTAAACGGCCTCGCGCCTCGTAGGAGGCTGCTGACATGGCTAGGCGACCACCTGCAATAGAGCTGCGTCACCTTAACACCTTTGTGGTCGTGGCCGAGCATGGCAGCTTCCGCAAAGCTGGGGCGGCCATCGGGCTATCGCAATCAGCGGTCAGTCGATGTATTGCTGACCTTGAGGATCAATTCGGCGCCTCGCTGTTTCACCGGCACACCTGGGGGATCTCGCTGACCCATGCAGGGCAACGGTTCCTTGGACGGGCAAGACAAATTCTCAGAAACGTTGACGACGGAGCCGAAGATATTGCTGCCATAGGGCGTTCTGAAAGCGGCTTCGTGAGGATCGGAATATTCTCATCGATTGCCTCGGGGTTTCTCGCAGAACTATTGCGTGCATATCATCGCGCGCATCCGAGGGTTCAGGTTGAACTCATCGATGGCAATCCTTCAGAGCATGTGGCGGCGATTCGCCAGTTTTCTCTTGACGTCGCCTTCCTTACCGGCACCCGCCTCTGGTCTGATTGCGACACCTCGTACTTTTGGTCTGAGCGCGTCTTTGCGGTTCTACCGGAGGATCACTCGTTAGCCGCGCGCGACGAGGTAGATTGGACCGACCTCGTTGATGAAACTTTCATCGTGAATGACGTGGCGCCCGGCCGAGAAATTCATGACTACCTGGTTCAGCGCTTGGCTGGTCTGGGGCAGCACCCCGAGATTACCGTCCATTTTGTCGGACGAGAGAACCTGCTCCCACTCGTGGCTCTGGGCCGCGGATTGACGGTCGTTAGCGAGGCGATGACTGCGGCTCAGTTCCCCGGCGTGTGCTATCGGGCAATTCTCGGGGAAATCTTGCCATTTAGCGGCGTATGATCTCCACGTAATGACAACCCGGCCTTCCGAAGGTTGCTTAGCATGGCGCGTTCTATGGCAACGTCGTGGTCTCCGGGCTCGACAGGGTCAAACGCGGAATAGCGCGCCCTCTCCCGAGCCTGTGTAAGATGCAGGGATTGGTCGGGCGGCTCAAGAAGCCGCCCGACAGGCGTTACTTGCCACGATCGGCGAGCCATTTCTTCATCATCGCGATCTCGCCTTCCTGGGCTTTGATCACGTCTTCTGCGAGCTTGCGGACCTCAGGGTCGCGACCGTACTCGAGAACGACCTTTGCCATGTCGATAGCGCCCTGATGATGGGGAATCATGCCGCGCATGAAGTCAACATCGGCATCGCCTGAATAGTCCATCAGCATGTTCTTCTGCATGCTTTCCATGACGGCCATGTAAGCCTTGGTCGAGAGTTCGTCCGCGGCGGACATGTCCATGCCCTGCATGTTCATGCCGGGCATATTGTGTCCCTGCATAGCGCCATTGTTATCCATCTGGGTTTGAGCAAGTGCCAGGCCCACGCTGATGGCGATTGCGCCACCTATGAAAATCGGGGTTAGCCTGTTCATCGTTTCATCCTCATCAGGTCGCGGCCGCAGGATAGCCGGCTTCTTCCAGAACGCGTTCGATATCGGCGATGGTCGCCGCCGTCTCGACCTTGACCGTGCGAGCGGCGGGGTCCGGCTTTACCGTAGCGTTCGGGTCGACGGACTGGATCGCCTTTGTCACCGACTTGGCGCAGCCGCCGCAGGTCATGTTTTCGATCTTGAGCAGCATGAGAAATCTCCTTTGTTCGGCTCTCATGCTGAACAAGATGGGCCTTCCAACGATGGTAAGGTCAAGGGTCACATGCAAGGATTTATTCTATTGACCTTCCTATCGTTGGAAGCCTGATCCTCCTCCAAAATTTGATTCTTCGAATAAGAAAGGAAGAGGCGATGAATGCCCCCGTCCGCACCAATGAGATGTCTGAAGCTATATCGCTGCCGATAGAGGGCATGACCTGCGCGTCGTGCGTTGGCCGAGTCGAACGAGCCCTGAAGGCTGTTCCCGGTGTCGAGGCCGCATCGGTCAATCTGGCTACGGAACGCGCGAATGTCACCACCAGATCATATGTTGACAAGGCAATTCTGATCGAGGCGATCGAGAAGGTCGGCTATTCGGTGCCGTCCCAGGCCGCAGGGCCGACCGGCCTCGTAGAGCTGTCGATCCAAGGCATGACATGCGCGTCGTGTGTCGGGCGGGTCGAGCGCGCCTTGAAGGCTGTTTCAGGGGTTACCGAGGCAGTGGTCAATCTGGCCACGGAACGGGCCACGGTGCGCGGCGGCGCCAACACGGCTGAGTTGATCGCCGCCATCGCAGATGCTGGCTACGAAGCCGAGGTAGTGCGCGCAAATGCCGGCCCTGACCACGAGGATGCAAATGCCGAGCAAGCGGAGAGAAAGGAAGCGGAGCGGCGCGAACTGGCCCGTGATTTCACGATGGCTGCGGTGCTTACAGCTCCAGTCTTTCTCATGGAAATGGGATCCCATGTCATCCCAGGCGGTCATGCATTGATCGAATCGACAATCGGCATGCAGTGGAGCTGGTACATCCAGTTCGTGCTGACGACCCTCGTGCTCTTCGTTCCGGGCATTCGCTTCTATGACAAGGGAATTCCAGCCCTCTGGCGGATGGCGCCCGACATGAATTCACTGGTGGCGGTCGGTTCGCTTGCTGCCTACGGCTACTCCTTGGTTGCAACCTTCGCACCGGGCTTCCTCCCGCCTGGAACGATCAACGTTTATTTCGAAGCTGCGGCAGTCATAGTCACTCTCATCCTGCTTGGCCGCTTGCTGGAAGCCCGTGCCAAAGGGCGCACGTCCGAGGCGATCAAGCGGCTGGTCGGCCTTCAGGCAAAGACTGCGCGGGTTCGCAGGGATGGCAAGACGGTCGACTTGCCGATCGGTTCGGTGACTTCCGACGACATCGTTGAGGTTCGCCCCGGCGAACGCATTCCCGTCGATGGTGAAGTGGTCGAAGGTGATAGCTATGTCGATGAGTCGATGATTACCGGAGAACCTGTTCCGGTCTCGAAGGCGATCGGTAGCGTGGTCGTGGGCGGCACTGTCAACCAGAAGGGCGCCTTCGCTTTCCGGGCGACGGCGGTCGGCGGGGATACGGTTCTGTCGCAGATCATCCGTATGGTGGAGGAGGCACAGGGTTCCAAACTTCCCATCCAGGCGCTGGTCGACAAGGTAACCATGTGGTTTGTGCCAGCGGTCTTTGTGGTAGCGGCGTTCACTTTTGCTTCCTGGCTGTATTTCGGGCCGTCGCCCGCCCTCACCTTCGCGCTGGTCAACGCTGTCGCCGTCCTGATCATCGCCTGCCCCTGCGCCATGGGTCTGGCTACGCCGACGTCCATTATGGTCGGCACAGGCCGCGGTGCGGAGCTGGGGGTCCTCTTTCGCAAAGGCGAGGCGCTCCAGTTGCTGAAAGACGCCAGTGTGGTCGCCGTGGACAAGACGGGTACGCTAACCGAAGGAAAGCCGGCCTTGACCGATCTGGAACTTGCCGCAGGCTTCGACCGACCCGAGGTTCTGGGTACGGTGGCTGCTGTCGAGGCGAAATCGGAACATCCAATCGCGCGGGCGATCGTGGATGCGGCCGCTGCGGAAGGCGTTCGGATGCCGGCGGTGTCTGACTTTGAATCGGTAACAGGCTTCGGTGTGAAAGCTTTGGTCGAGGGTCGGCGCGTCGAAATCGGCGCTGATCGATACATGGTCGAGCTCGGTCATGACGTTGCGCAGTTTAGCGAGACGGCCGAACGTCTCGGTAACGAGGGTAAGTCGCCGCTCTATGCTGCGATAGAGGGAAAGATCGCGGCGATCATCGCAGTGGCCGACCCGATCAAGGAGACCACGCCCGCCGCAATCAAGGCGTTGCACGGTCTTGGCCTGAAGGTTGCGATGATCACCGGGGACAACATGCGCACCGCCAAGGCCATCGCCGCTCAACTCGGGATCGATGACGTGGCGGCGGAGGTGTTGCCGGACGGCAAGGTTGATGCGGTTCGCCGTCTCAAGGAACAATATGGCAAGGTGGCCTTCGTCGGCGACGGAATCAACGACGCCCCGGCCTTGGCGGAGGCGGATGTAGGTCTCGCCATTGGGACGGGCACGGACATAGCAATCGAAGCCGCCGACGTCGTACTGATGTCAGGCAGCCTGCAAGGCGTGCCCAACGCGATAGCGTTGTCGAAGGCGACAATCGGCAACATTCGACAGAACCTATTCTGGGCATTCGCTTACAATACGGCGCTCATCCCTGTGGCGGCGGGCGCGCTTTTCCCCGGATTCGGTATCCTTCTCTCGCCCGTGTTCGCGGCGGGCGCGATGGCCTTGTCGAGTGTGTTCGTGCTGGGCAATGCCCTGCGGCTTCGTCGCTTTCGGGCTGCTCATTAATAAAGGGTGACGCCGCCTGCCAAGGACGGTGTCCACTACGAAGGGAAATCGCTCATGAACATTGGACAAGCATCCAGAGCATCCGGCGTTTCGGCCAAGATGATCCGCTACTACGAGCAGACCGGCTTGATACCACGGGCAGATCGTACAGGGTCCGGCTATCGGGACTACTCAGATACAGACGTGCATATGCTGCGTTTCATCCGTCGCGCACGCGACCTTGGCTTCTCCGTCGCTGAGATCAACGGACTTCTGGAACTGTGGCGGGACGAGTCGCGCCAGAGTGCGGAGGTCAAGCGGTTGGCCGAGGGTCATATCGCGGAACTTGAGAGAAAGATCCAAGCCTTGCAGGAAATGGCACAAACACTGAAGATGTTGGTTAACGCCTGCCGTGGCGACCATCGCCCTCACTGTCCAATTCTTATGCGCCTGGAGACCGATGAGGAGGACGAGGATGTGTCGATTAGACCGCGCAAAGGCGCAGTCGCTGGCATTTCCGAATGAGTGCCGCTTTTGGGCGGCACTCGCTTGCGGGTTAATAGAACCGTTGCCTGACGCCGAGGGCGGTGTTGGTCCGTGCAATGGAAAACTCGGCATTCTGTGTCAGGCCAGACAATGCGCGAATGGCGTCGATCGTATCAGGAATAACGATCGCTTGATTGTCCACCATGTAGGCGTAGAAGAGCTCATCCCGCTCGGTGCGCAGCATGTCCTCCCATAGCGCGACTTCATATAGGTTGCCGAACGGCCTATGGAGGTCAGCCATCAGTTCCTTGATCGTGTTGATAGCGGTGAGGCCGTCGGCCGTTCGTACCAGAGCTATCCGGGACGACGCGCGGAATGCGTCAAGGACTTCCTCCTTCTCCGCATTTCGCGTGAGCTGCACCGACCAGTAGTGCAGATGTGCAATTGTCTCCGGCACCTTCACGGCCATGGTCACGACATCCAGATCCGGGTCGACTTTCTGGGCATCTGGACCCTGATGGCTAGGTATCTCGGGCTCGGGAACGAGCGTATTCATTATGCCGCCAAGGTGGCTTTCCCAAGGGTCCGTTGCCCGTCTCAGCAAGGTGCCGCGAGCGCGCTTCAGCAGACCTGCCTGCTTCAGAGCGGTCAGCGTTCGGACGATAGACGTGGTGTTGCACGACACGACGCGGGTCGCATCACGTCCGACCGCACTGGCGAAGGAGCTTTCGGCGACAAAGGAATGGCCTGTGACCGAATGCTTTTCGCCGCCATGGACAATGAACTTGATGCGGCGAGATTTGTAACGCTCGACGTTTGCTGCGGCGACGTGCTTCGGAGTGCAATCGACAACGATGTCGGCTTTGTCAAGGAGATGATCGAGCGTGCCAGAAACCTCAAACCCCGCGTCCTTCAGGCTGAGAACAGCTTCTTCCGAGGCACCGTACAGGGTGACGTCCTTTTGGCTGAGGGTTCGCAAACGCCAGTCGCCGACGACATCGCACACACCTGCGAGCTCCATGTCCTCTTGTCGAAGCACCGCGTCCACGACACGTTTGCCAATAACGCCGAAACCGTTCACCGCGACGCGAACAGAAGTTCTATGTGTCATTTTGCTCTACCTTTTTCGTGATCTAGCGCCGTCGCGTCCTTCAGCAATGGCGGAAGGTGGATAGGTCAGGCCGGCAATTAGGGGCGTGCTTTATCGGCCGGCGGGCCAAGAAAGCGAGGGATGAAGCCGGGGACATCCCGCATGTACCGCTCATATTCGCCGCCATGCTCCGCAATTGCCTGCCGCTCCTCAAAACGAGCGAGGCGCCAGTACATGACGACCAGGAAAGGAAACATTCCCAGGGTCAGCAGTGTGGGCCATTGCAGGAGAAAGCCGAACAGGACGAGCACGAAGCCGGCGTACTGCGGATGACGAATCCAAGCATATGGCCCGCTCGTGGCAAGTATCCGAGTGCGCTGAGCTTCATACAGCACCTTCCAGGCGGCCGAGATGAGAACGAATCCCCCGCCGATGAAGACAAAGCTCGCTATGTGGAACGGTCCGAAATGTGGATTGGAGCGCCAGCCAAAAAGTTCTTCCAGAAGATGCCCGGCATCGTGCGAGAACCAATCGATGCCGGGATAGCGCGACTGCAGCCAGCCCGAGACGAGAAATATCGTCAAGGGAAACCCGTACATCTCGGCGAATAGCGCGACGATGAAGGCGCTAAAGGCCCCGAACGATCGCCAATCGCGGGTTGTCGAGGGTTTGAAGAATGAAAATGCGAAGAAAATGAAGACCGCTGAGTTGAGAATTACCAATGACCAAAGGCCGTATGCAGGAACCTCGCTATCCATGGTGCAGTCTCCGGGGGTGATGCGTATAGATGTGGCGTCCAGGCGATTTGCTGTTGATCCCAGCATGCGCTGCCGAGCACCGTGAATCTTTGATGTGGATTAAGTTCTGGCTCGGCCCCAAAGCTCCCGTCCGTGATCTCGTATGCGTGGGCACGCGCTGCTGGTGGTCAAGAGTTCGAGACAGAAGTTGCACGCCCTTCGGAACCGACCAGCGTTTCGAGAGTTCAGTACCCATACCATGTAGGGGTATTGGCATGTGCGACAAAGACAGGAGCAGTATTCTGGGTGGCGTCGCCTTAACCGCCTGTTTTAGCCGACTTGATATTCGGATTGTCATGACCGAATTCCCTGCCGCCCACTTCAGACGCCACCGCTTTCCTGCCGAGATCATCACCCATGCGGTCTGGCTGTGTTTCCGATTTCCGCTCAGTTTACGCGACGTCGAAGATCTGTTGGCCGAGCGCGGCATCAACGTCTCATTCCAGACCGTCTCGGAATGGGCGGCGAAATTTGGCTTGAAGTTCGCCAATCAGCTCCGACGCCGCTCACGAGGCCAGTTTGCCGACAAGTGGCAGCTCGATGAGATGGTGGTGACGATCAAGGGAAAGAAATACTGGCTGTGGCGCGCCGTCGATGCCAACGGCTACGTTCTCGACGCCCTCTTGCAAAGCCGAAGGAACAAGGCAGCAGCCTTGCGTCTGATGCGCAAACTGCTCAAGGGTCAAGGTATCGCCCCGCGCGTGATGCTGACCGACAAGCTGCGTTCCTATTCGGCTGCGAAGGCGGATTTGATGCCGAAGGTCGAACATCGCTCGCACAAGGGATTGAACAACCAGGCTGAAAATTCCCATCTTGCTGTGCGACGACGAGAGCGGCGCATGATGCGCTTCAAGTCCGCGCGGCAATGTCAGCGTTTCGTCTCCACTCACGGCCAGATCGCCAATCTCTTCCTTCTTCACCGCAAAGACTTGACCGCCGCAGACCATCGCCAGCTTCGCACTCACGCCATCTCGACCTGGCGGGAAATCGCTTTGTCGATTGATGCGTGAAGTTCAGGTCGAAGAGACTACCGCATCCCAAACTCGGTTAAGGCGACGCCACCATTGCGATGCATGTTCGGTGATGGTGCTCTCGATGTAATCGAGATTGCCGAGCGTAAATGCCGTGTAGCGCGCGCGCATCAGGGCTTCAGCGGTCGGCGCAGGTTGCTGGCCAGCAATGTGTCGACTGCAACAGGTCGCAAATTCCTTTGCGGAACCGCAGGGGCATAGCTGCAGTGATGGATTCTGAATAGTGTACTGCGACATTGTTTTTGCTCTCTAAAAGATTGGACTGGCCGAAAGTAATCTACCGGCGTAAGGGCGCGATCTTAGCCAGATCGTTGCGAATGGATGTCGCTGCAACGCTGGCCTGTCCCATCGCATGGCAAATCTGATCGAGACCCAGCAACAAATCCCCCGCAGCATATACGCCGTTCACCGATGTCCTCTGATGTCGGTCAACAATAGGGCATCCTTCGTCTGAAATATCTGCCCCAATACTGACCGCAAGATCCGACCGGATCGTTGTACCAAGTGCAGGATAGAGACTGGCAAATGCACGGGCGCCCTCGGGTAAAGAAACTTCAATTAAATCCGGCTTTAGGCTATATCCGAAACAGGGCCCATCAAGGAGTTCGATACCTGCAGATTTTGCTCTGGCGCACTGACTATGGTCAAGCTGATGTGGCGCATCGGGGGAAATAAGGGACAGGTTTGAGGTGAAACTTCGTAAGAATTCGGCCTCTCTAAGTCCATACTCGCCCGTTCCAATCACACCAATCCGACGATCGGTGACCTCATACCCATCACAAACCGGGCAATAGCGCAACAAACCGCGCGCTAAGGCTTCATCATGAATAGCTTCAGCCATCTTTGGGCGCGTGTTGACGACACCGGTGGCGAGCAGAACCGTTTTTGCACGCCATTGATGGAACGCCGTCTTTGCCACCAGAAGCGATCCAACTTCCGGCTTCAGGGACAAGACTTCTCCGGCATCAAAACGAGCGCCATACAAGGATGCCTGATCCCGCATGCGCGCCAAAAGTTCGCTTCCAGCAATGCCGCCGGAAAATCCAGGGTGATTATGAGTCACTGGGATCATGGCTGCCCGACTTCTGCCACCGTCAACAAGAAGAACTGAAAGATGAAACCGCGCAAGATAGATTGCTGCAGTCAGGCCGGCTGGACCGCCACCGATGATGAGACAATCGTAATCTTCGATGTTCTGAGTCGTATTCACAGAAGCCTCCAATTTGAGCGGACCAAATTCGATCACGCGTATAGCAATACTGCTCAGAGCCAGATACGGGCGACTAGCGTGCAGAAAACGGATCAGCCAAAGCTGCCGCAGGGCGACTTATAGGGTAGTTGATGTCCGATACACGCTGGGCAAGCTTAGCCTCGCCATTCTGCTTCAGGAGGGCCCTGAAACTCGGATGCATCCCGCCGTCTTGATACGCAAGCGGCTCTAACGCCTTTTTAGATAGCAAATTGAAGGCACTCTCGTCCTTTCGCATTTTGGCAGCCACCAATGCGTCGGGCTGGTCGCTTCTCATTGGACACGTCGCCAACGGATCAACAGGTTGTTGGCTGTTGAAATCCGCGTCGAAGACATAGCGTTTCTCGCACATGGCGACCCTTGGCTCACGCTTCCTGACATCGAAAATGTCATACCCCTGCTTGAGGTTTTTCCAGAACATCAAGTTTTCGTCATCTCGGTGTGCTGCAAGGTTTTCCGGTGTCATATGGAAAGGAAACGCCTGAACCTGGATGGCTTTTTGTCCCGCTTTCAATGCTCTTTCTATGACGGCGTAAATTTCACCAACACCTTGATCGGTCAATGCAAAGCAACCTGAAGATGAGCATGCCCCATGCACCATCAGTGCCTCTCCGGAGTAGCCCAGCGCGGCTTCGAGCGGGTTGGGATATCCGAGATTGAATGAAAGATAGAACTGCGATTTGGGGTTCAGGCTGCCCTGAGTAACCCGGTAAAAACCCTCCGGAGCCTGCCGGTCGCCGGTTTTGGTTTTGGGGCCCAACTTTCCAGACCACCGACACATGGGAAAAACTTTAAGAAGCGCGTACTTTCCGCTGCTGTCGATTTTCCAGACCTCAAGTTCACTTTCCATTTTGAAGATGCGAATCAGAACAGGGCTGTCCGGCTCCATTCCTTTCGTTCGCATATCAGCGAGAACGTAGGCGGGAATTTCCCGGGAAGGCTGACCCAGATCGTCCAGCGACATCTGAACGCAACCGCTGAGGAACGCTGAAAGCGTGAGAACGGCCAAAGTAGTTAGCCATCCGACGGTTCCAAAAGCCCTATTTTTATAGTTTGTAAATCGCATCGGCTGCTGCCACAATGCACTGATAGACCCACACAAGGTCATGACGTCCCTCTTCAAAAACCTAAAAAACCAGGTGGAAATTTAAGTTAGAAGAATGGGAGGACGCTGAGTAACAGACACTTTTTGCCCCGGGAACACGCGCGCGGATGCAGTAATGAAAACGGTATTCACGCCGTCATCGGGCGGTTGAGCAGAAAAAACTACAAACAAACCGTCTGGCGGGCAGTGATTGACAGACCGACTTTCGCCACCGTTTGCATGATGTCTCACTGCCTTCACTGAGCTTTGCGAGGCGGTTGAGGCGGTCGGTCCCGACTTCTGCCATTCAAGTCCAACATCATAGCCGTTGCACGGCACATAGAGCGCGGCAAACAACATAAGAGCGATGATGGCTTTGATCAGTCCGCGCATCGGATCCGTCATATGGATATTGGTTCATTTATGACGACCATGAGCAAAAACGCTACGCGCGTCAATGCTACAGGAACTGTTGGCAGTATTCGCTTGGGACAGCAAAATTCTCAAAGCCCATTTTCGGGATGCTCCAAGTAAACGCGTTGACCTTCCAACCGCGGAAATTCTCGTGACGCTTTATTTTGGACCAGTTGGGCTCCTGGTCTACGTCCTTGCCGACAAGGAACCGGTGCCTGGAACCCACGAAGAGTTAATGAAGCCTTTGTGGAAACAATGAGTCGGGAGCACGATCCACTGCGTGGCGGGAGATGGGACCGGCATCATCATTGCGGCGGTCATTAACGCGGTTCTCGGTCTCCCCATGTGGCTGGATATCATTATCGAATAGGTCGCAGGTTTTACCATCGGCCTTTTTTTGTTTTTTAGGCAATACTCACAGAGCACATGATGCGCGGCAGCTTGGGAGAATGTCCAAAAGTCGTTTATGCCTGAGTTTATCAGCATGAATGCGATGAGCGGATATGGCCCCTGTCATGGCAATCTTGTGTTGCTAGAGGGCGAATGTGGAAAATGGGCGGTCTCCGAATTCTGGCGATTCCGCCGAGGTGGCATTATGCCTTGGGCAGGACTTGCAGATAAACCGAGTTCGATCCGGTTTTTCCTACAGCATAGACATCGTACTTGGCATTTGGGTTATCCCCCATTCCAAGTGAGCCAGCTGGCATGCCAGGAACCGCGAGCCCCGCTATGTCCGGCGCATCTTTCAACAACTTCTCGACCGCCTCCAAAGGCACATGGCCTTCAACGAAATACGGTCCGACAACAGCTGTGTGGCACCCCTGCATCGCGGCCGGCACTCCGTACTTTGTCTTGATGGAGCTCAGGTCATCCATATCCCGGATGGTGACGGCGAAGTCCGCATTTTGCATTGCTTGGGCCCAGGCTTTGCAACACCCACAATTTGGGTCCTTGTAGACCGTCATTTCAAGCTGGGACGCCCATGCTGGGACGGTCCTGATTGCAACAACGTTCGCGACTGCCGAGCAAATGAATTGTCTCCGGTTCATGCGATAGTTCCTTTCGGTAATGGCAACATAACGCGCTCCATTGTATTCTGCGTTGGTAATGTTTCGTGCGAAAGTGTGGGTTTTGGCAGTTTCCAGCCCTTGACGATGCCGTAGACGGCGGGGATCACGACCAGCGTCAGCAGTGTCGATGATACCATGCCGCCGATCATCGGCACGGCAATCCGTTGCATGATCTCCGATCCCGCGCCCGTGCTCCAGAGGATTGGCACCAAGCCCGCCATGATCGCGACGACGGTCATCATCTTGGGACGCACCCGTTCGACCGCTCCGAACATGATGGCCCTGTTGAGGTCTTCCCGTCCGAATATCCTGCCTTCGGCCGCGGACTTCGCCTTCTCGTCCCGCAGCGCGTGGTCGAGATAGATGAGCATGATCACCCCGGTCTCGGCCGCCACGCCCGCGAGCGCGATGAAGCCGACGGCGACCGCGACGGACGCGTTGAAACCCAGCCACCACATCATCCAGATGCCGCCGACCAGCGCGAACGGCAGGGACAGCATGACGATCATCGTCTCTGTCAGAGCCTTGAAGTTCAGGTAGAGTAACAGAAAGATCAGGGCGAGCGTCAACGGGACGACGATCATCAGCCGTTCCTTCGCCCGTTCAAGATATTCGAACTGACCGCTCCACGCGACGGAATAGCCAGCTGGCATCTCGACGCTTGCCGCCACGGCAGCCTGGGCTTCTGCCACGTAACCCCCGAGGTCGCGGTTGGCGATATCTACAAAGATGTAGACGGCGAGCTGGCCGTTCTCCGTCCTGATGGTCGTCGCACCGCGGGTGAGTTTGACCTCCGCGACTTCCCCAAGCGGGACCGTACCGCCTTCCGGCAAGGAGACCTGAACATCGCGGGCGATCGATTGCGGATCGCTTCGGAACGCCCTTGGGTAACGGATGGCGACCCCGTAGCGCTCCCTGCCCTCGACCGTTGACGTCACCACCTCAGAGCCGAGCGCCATCCCGATCACGTCCTGGACGTCGTCGATCGAAAGTCCGTAGCGTCCGAGAGCCATGCGGTCGGGGATGATGTCGAGATAGTATCCGCCGATGACCCGTTCGGCATAGGCGCTCGACGTTCCGGGCACCGCCTTGAGGACGGTCTCGATGTCACGAGCGAGCTTCTCCATCTGCTTCAGGTCGGTGCCATAGACCTTCACGCCGACGGGCGTCCTGATCCCCGTGGACAGCATATCGATGCGGGCGCGGATCGGCATCGTCCAGGCGTTGGACACACCGGGAAACTGGAGGGCAGCGTCCATCTCCTGTTTCAGGCTGTCAGAGGTCACCCCCGGTCGCCATTCGGACCTGGGCTTCAACGTGATGATCGTCTCGAACATCTCCGTCGGAGCCGGATCGGTCGCCGTCAGCGCCCTACCCGCTTTGCCGAACACGGTTTCCACTTCCGGGAACGACTTGATGATGCGGTCCTGCGTCTGCATCAGCTCGGCGGCTTTTGTCACCGAGAGGCCGGGCAGCGTTGTCGGCATGTACATCAGCGTACCTTCGTCGAGGTTCGGCATGAACTCGCTACCAATATGCTGAACCGGCCAGGCGGTCACGCCGAGGATCACGACGGCTGCGAGGATCGTCAGGCTTTTGGCCTTCAGGACGCCCGCGATGACCGGACGGTACATCCAGATCAACAGGCGATTGAGCGGGTTCCTGTGTTCCGGAACTATGCGGCCCCGGACGAACAAGATCATCAATGCCGGCACCAGGGTAATCGACAACAGTGCGGCCGCCGCCATCGCGAAGGTCTTGGTGAAGGCGAGCGGCCCGAACAGGCGACCCTCCTGAGATTCCAGCGTGAAGATCGGCAGGAACGACACGGTGATGATCAGCAGGCTGAAGAACAGCGCCGGACCGACCTCGCTTGCCGCTTCGATCAGCACTTCCGTCCGCGGCTTGTCCGGCGGCGCGCGCTCGAGATGCTTGTGGGCGTTCTCGATCATCACGATGGCTGCGTCGATCATCGCGCCGATAGCGATGGCGATCCCGCCGAGGCTCATGATATTCGAGCCGAGGCCGAGCGCCCGCATTGCCATGAACGCGATCAGGATACCGATCGGCAGCATGATGATCGCCACAAGCGCACTGCGGACATGGAGGAGGAAGGCAACTGTCACCAGCGCGACCACGATCGATTCCTCGATCAGTGTTGCCTTTAGGGTCTCGATCGCCGCTTCGATGAGTTTCGAACGATCATAGACGGGCAGGATTTCGGTGCCAGCCGGGAGAGTGCTTTGAACAGCCGCCAGGCTCTCCTTGGCGTTCTCGATGACGGTGAGCGCGTTGGCTCCGTCGCGCTGAAGGACGATCCCGCTGGCGACCTCGCCCTCGCCGTTCAGCTCGGTGATGCCGCGGCGCTCGTCCGGAACCAGTTCGACCCTTGCGACGTCCGAGAGACGCAGCGGGACGCCGGCATTCGATTTCAGGACGATGTTCCCGATGTCCTTGATGCCCTGCAGATAGCCCTTGCCCCGAACCATGAACTCGAACTCGGAAAGCTCGATCGTTCGTCCGCCGACGTCGCGGTTGCTGGAGCGCACGGCATCGGCGATATCCGACAGCGACACGTTCTGAGCCTTGAGGCGGGCCGGATCGACGACAATGGAATACTGCTTAACGAAGCCGCCGACGCTGGCCACCTCGGCCACGCCCTCGGACTTGGAGACGGCGAAGCGCACCACCCAGTCCTGAAGCGAACGAAGTTCGGCCAGGGACAGTTCCTTGGCGACGACCGCGTACTGATAAACCCAGCCAACCCCTGTTGCATCCGGCCCGAGGCTCGGCGACACGCCGTCCGGCAGGCGGCTTGCGGCCGCGTTCAAGTATTCGAGGACCCGACTGCGCGCCCAGTAGGGATCGGTCCCGTCCTCGAAGATCACATAGACGAACGAAACGCCGAAGAACGAGAAGCCACGCACCACCTTCGACTTCGGCACGGTCAGCATGGAGGTCGTCAGCGGATAGGTGACCTGGTCCTCGACGACCTGCGGAGCCTGTCCAGGATAGTCGGTGAACACGATGACCTGAACGTCGGAGAGATCGGGGATCGCATCAAGGGGCAGCGTGCGCAGCGCGTAGACGCCGCCCGCGATAGAAAGAGCAGCGCCGACGAAGATCAGGACGAGGTTGCGGGCCGACCAGGCGATGACGTTGGCAATCATGGATTTGCCTCGTCGGCGGTCAGAGCGCTCAACGCGGCATTCAGGTTGCTTTCGGCATCGAGAAGGAAGTTGGCGGAAACAACCACGCGGTCCCCTGCTGCGATACCTTGGGTAATCTCCGTCATGTCTTCGCCTCGCACCCCCAGCGCGACATCCATTGGCTCAAACCTGCCCTCGCCCTTATCAAGGAAGACAATCTGGCGGTCGCCTGTATCGATCACAGAACTGTTGGGAACGGCGACCACCGGATTTCCCGCTCCTGCTTCGATCTCGACCTCGGCGTACATGTTGGACATCAGTTGCCCGACCGGATTAGGAAGCTCTATCCTGACCTTCGTTGTCCGTGTCTGCATTTGGACCTCCGGATAGATGAGGTCGACCGTTCCTTTGAACATCGTGCCGGGCAGATTGCGAACGGTCACGGAGACGGCGGCTCCCATGCGGACGGCGCCAAGCTCGTATTCGGGGACGTCGGCGATCACCCAGAGCTTCGACACGTCAGCAATACGGAACAGAACATCGCCAGCCTCGGCCATCATGCCGCTGACGGCCATGCGTTCCAATACGACGCCATCACGCGGTGACGTATAGGCGATGCTCTGGGGCACTTTCCGCTCCGCCGCGATGCTGGTGATCGTTGCCGTCGGCACGCCCAGATTCTTCAGCCGTAGAGCCGACCCCGTATCTGGACCCGCCTTGCCGCCATTGCGCATCTCGGTTGCATATTCCGCTCCGGCGGCGGCGATCTCCTTCGAATAGAAGTTGAAGAGGTTCTCGCCCTTGATGATCCTGTCGCCCGTCGTGACATCAGCGACTTCCTCGATGAAGGCATCTGCCCGCATCGAGACGATACTGATCATGCGCTCGTCGAGCGTCACGGTTCCGGGCACCCGGATTTTTCGGCTGACGGTTGTCTTTTCGGCGAGCGCAGTCTTCACCCCCGTCCGCTGGAGTTTGCCAAGTGAGACCTTGACGGTGGAGCTGTCACTAACCTCGCCGTCATAGACAGGGAGATAGTCCATCCCCATTGAATCCTTCTTCGGAACCTTGGACGTGTCGGGAAGCCCCATGGGGTTGCGATAGTACAAGATTTTACGTTCGGGTGAGACGGATGCCGTGTCGAGTGACGGCGCGACGGCTCCGGCCGCGCCGAGGCGAATGTCCTCGCTTGCACGGACGGGCGCGAACGGCCGCCCGTCGTCGGTGCTTTTCGGCTCTGCAGAGTATTCGGCCAACCCGTCCGGGTGGCGGTAGTAGATCACCGCTCCCGTTCCTTCGCGTCGCGGCTCCGCCTCTGTGGCCATACCGTTATCATCGACGTACCGCAGCAGGAGTGCACCGACATCGTTTTTCCCGGCCCAATAGCCTGCCCCGCCGACAACCACGGCGAGGGAGAGCGTGGCAATGATGCGTGAGACACTCACGGGATTGCCTTCAAGACGACTTCGCCTTTGACCGTTTCAGGCTCGCCTTGAACCTTGGCAGCGACCTGGAAACGCCATCCCCCTTCCATGGAAAGGTTCGTCGTGAAAGCGTATACGCCCGGCTCCGCAGAGGTGGCTGGGTCCACCGTCGTGGTCATCGTCTCCATACCATCGGGAGCCATGTCCATACGTGTCGTGAAGATGACGGCGTCGGGGACAGTCTTGCCCGTTCGCTTATCGACCAGCCGTATCGACACGGTCGAACCCGGCCCCTGCTTGATCTCGGTCTGGACGGCCTGGAATTCGTAGTTCTGCGCTCCGGCGAAAGAAGCCGTGGCGGTGCTGAACAGCAGTGCGCTTGCGAGGAGCGCGATCCTCGCGTCGAAGGTGATCTGTTTCATGGTTTAATGTCTCATCCGGACGGGTTTGCGACCTCGTCCTCGTTCACTATGGATCGCCATCCGCTCGGAGTGGACGCAGAACTGCGAGCATGCCGGAACGACGACGTGTTCAATGACGTGGGATTAGACTCTTGGAGGACGCACTGGCGGATCGACCAGTGAGGAGGCAACCTCCGCATGTGCGGGAATGAGGAACCGATGGGCGGTCCAGCCGACGTTCAACGACCAGGACTGGGGAAGCGCCAGCTGGCCGACGACCGCAGTTGTGCACAGCAAGGCAAGCGGGCATGATTTACTCCCGCAGTCAGGCTTGATTGGTTTTTGGTCGGGACAGCACGGCATATCGTCAGGCATGTCCATGCCAGCCATACCGTCGATCACGACAGGCCCCGAGGCGGCCATGACACTGTTAACCGCCCCGATGCTCATTGGACCGACGACGATCCCAAGCAGGGCGGTCACGAACAGCAGTCGATGGATGACTTTCATGAGCCTCATGACCGTTACAGTGGCATGGAGCGATCGCCGTTGGAAGGGGTCTCACGAAAATGTGCGGTTGCTGATAGAGCAGGGATCCGAAACTGAAGAGAAGTGTTTGCATTTGAGCGTACATGCTCTCAAGGCATTGTTTGTACGCGCGGCGTACCGCGATATGTAAAATGTTACCTGCGAGGCTCACGGGCCTTGACCCTCCCATCGTTGGAAGCCCCATATCAAGGCAACGACATCGAAAGG
The DNA here is from genome assembly GCF_052438155.1 of Shinella sp. NCBI lineage: Bacteria > Pseudomonadati > Pseudomonadota > Alphaproteobacteria > Hyphomicrobiales > Rhizobiaceae > Shinella > Shinella sp. Next base: position 144,761 of record NZ_JBQVPI010000011.1, read on the forward strand.
AGACATCGAGATGTATGAATTCAACATCCAGAACATGACCTGCGGCCACTGCAAGGGCACGGTCGAAAAAGCCATCAGGGCCGCCGATCCGGCTGCCGTCGCAACCGTAGACCTCGCGTCCAAGAGCGCAACTGTCGAAACAACGCTGGACCCGGCCGTCATCGGCAAGGCGATCCAAGACGCGGGATATCCGGTGTCTTACACGACACGTTGAGTTAGATCAGCGGCCGTCCCTGTTGCTGGGGCGGCCTTAACCCAGGCACTTTCTATCCGAGAAATCTGTTTTACAAATTCCCACGACACCTCTTGACCTTCCCATGATTGGAAGGCCTAACCATCTGAGCAGTTAAGCAAAGGATTGCCCGATGACTGCCATGCCGAAGATCGAAGCCTCCAAGACCTTGCCCGTTCCAACCGATTTCGGGATCGAGGGCATGAGCTGCGCGTCCTGCGTCGTGCGTGTCGAGAAAGCCATCGCCGCTGTTCCGGGGGTCGCTTCCGCCACCGTCAACCTCGCCACCGAGCGCGCAACCATAACTTATAATGAGGTAGTACCAACCGAAGCTGTCCTCCAGGCTATCGAGAAGGCTGGTTATGAACCGAAACTCGAAACCCGCGAGCTCGGCGTCGAGGGCATGACCTGTGCCTCGTGCGTGTCCCGCGTCGAGAAGGCACTGAAGTCCGTTCCGGGTGTGGGACAAGCAACGGTCAACCTCGCGACCGAAAAGGCGACTATTCGTGTCGTCTCCGGAACCTCCACACTCGTCCTTGAGGATGCCGTACGCGCCGCGGGCTATGAGGTGCGCAGAATAACCGCTGACCGCTCCACGGACAACGACGATGATCGTCGAGACCGCGAGGCCAACCGCCTGAAGATGTCGCTGGCCCTGTCCGCCGCGCTGACGCTTCCCCTGTTCGTCCTCGAGATGGGGTCGCATTTCATCCCGGCCCTTCATGACTGGATCATGGTGAACATCGGCATGGGCAACAACCTCGTCATCCAGTTCGTGCTCGCCACCATCGTCCTGTTCGGACCTGGGCTCCGCTTCTTCAGGAAGGGCGTTCCCAACCTGCTTCGTTGGACCCCCGACATGAATTCGCTGGTGGTGCTCGGCACGTCGGCTGCCTGGGGCTATTCCGTCGTCGCGACGTTCCTTCCTGGTATCCTGCCTTCGGGAACCGCCAACGTATACTACGAGGCGGCCGCCGTTATCGTCACGCTGATCCTGCTCGGCCGCACCCTCGAGGCGCGCGCAAAAGGCAAGACCAGCCAGGCGATCAAGCACCTTATCGGACTCCAGGCGAAGACCGCACATGTCAAGCGAGGCGAGGACTTCGTCGAGATAGAAATCGGAGACGTGGCACTCGGCGACATCGTGCGCATCCGTCCCGGCGAGAAAGTCCCGGTCGACGGCCGCCTCGTCGATGGCGGTTCTTACGTGGACGAGTCCATGATCACGGGCGAACCCGTTGCGGTAAAGAAATCCGCTGGCGACGATGTCGTTGGCGGCACGATCAACAAAACGGGGTCCTTCACGTTCGAGGCGACGAAGATCGGTGCGGACACGCTTCTTGCCCAGATCGTCAAGATGGTCGAGGCGGCGCAGGGCTCGAAGCTGCCGATCCAGGCGCTTGTCGATCGGGTCACGGGATGGTTCGTTCCTGCTGTCATTGCAGCCGCTGCCCTCACTTTCCTGGCTTGGCTGCTGTTTGGCCCCTCGCCGGCGCTCACCTTTGCTCTGATCAACGCCGTCGCCGTACTGATCATCGCCTGCCCTTGCGCTATGGGCCTTGCCACCCCGACGTCCATCATGGTCGGCACTGGGCGCGCAGCCGAACTCGGTATCCTCTTTCGCAAGGGCGAAGCGCTCCAGACACTGCGCGATGTCGATGTCGTCGCATTGGACAAGACCGGCACATTGACGAAGGGCAAACCGGAATTGACAGACTTCGTGGTCAGCGACGGCTTCGACCGCGCCGAAACGCTGCGGCTAGTGGCAGGCCTGGAGACGCAGTCCGAACACCCGATCGCCGAAGCCATCGTCGCAGCGGCGAAGGCCGACGGCCTTTCACTTTCCGACGTCTCTGATTTCGAGGCTGCCCCCGCTACGGGGTGAGCGGCCGGATCGACGGCCGGACAGTGCTGGTCGGTGCCGACCGATCCATGACGAAAAGCGGCATCGACGTCTCGGCGTTCTCGGCGCAGGCGGCCGCCTTGGGCGATGCGGGCAAGTCACCGCTCTATGCCGCTATCGACGGCAGACTGGCCGCGATTATCGCAGTGGCCGACCCCATAAAGGACACGACGCCGCAAGCCATCAAGACCCTTCATGCGCTCGGTCTCAAGGTCGCGATGATCACGGGGGACAACAGGCGCACCGCCCAGGCCATCGCCCGCCAGCTCGACATCGACGAAGTCGTCGCCGAAGTCCTGCCGGACGGCAAGGTCGAAGCGGTCCGCAAGCTGCGGAGCGGCGGGCGCAAGGTGGCTTTCATCGGCGACGGCATCAACGATGCGCCGGCCCTTTCGGAAGCCGACATTGGCCTCGCGGTCGGGACCGGAACCGACATCGCTATAGAAAGTGCCGACGTCGTTCTGATGTCGGGTGATCTGAATGGCGTGCCGCGTGCGATTGCCATCAGCAAGGCGACAATCCGCAACATCCGGCAGAACCTGTTCTGGGCCTTCGCCTACAACGTCAGCCTCGTGCCTGTTGCGGCCGGCGTCCTCTACCCGGTTAACGGCACGCTGCTGTCGCCGATCCTCGCCGCAGGCGCGATGGGCCTGTCCAGCGTGTTCGTGCTGGCCAACGCGCTGCGCCTGCGACGCTTCAAAACCGTTTGATGGAAGGAAACCACGATGAACATCGGTGAAGCATCCAAGGCTTCGGGCGTCTCGACCAAGATGATCCGCTATTACGAACAGATCAAGTTGATCACGCCCGCACACCGTACGGAGTCCAGCTACCGCACATACGGCGACAGCGATGTCCATACGCTGCAGTTCATTCGCCGTGCTCGTGACCTCGGGTTTTCGGTCGAACAGATGAAGACGCTGCTGGCCCTGTGGCGGGACCGTTCGCGGGCAAGCTCCGACGTCAAGGCGATCGCGCTTGAACACATCGCGGAACTCGAGCGCAAGGCTGCGGCGATTGCCGCTATGACGAAGACGTTGAAGCATCTCGCCAGCCATTGCCACGGCGATGATCGGCCGGACTGCCCGATCATCGAAGGTTTCGCCGACACCCTGGAGAACATCGGGCCTGGTATGCCATCCAAGTTTGGCCTCGCCAACGTTGTCTAAAATGAATTTGATCAGTCCGTCTTGACCCGAAACGTCGCGTGGCACGACGTGCAAGTCTGAAGCATCATGTGAAAAGCGTGTTCTGCGGGCATCGACGCTGCATCCCTCTCTACGTCTACCTTTCTTGCGAGCGGTCCGCCTCCCATGGCATCTCCCGTTTGCATCCGCGTTTCTGGTCCAAGTGTGTCGGGATTTCGGTCAGCTGCGACAGACAGCGCGGACGCGTAGGTGCCAAGCTCTTTTGCCAGCTTGTCGAACTGTTGGCGGTCGGTTTCAATGCTTGGGCTGGCTTTTGAGCCAGGCGTGGCACCGGAACCGTGGAACAGCGCCGACAGGCTAAGTCCCGAGTGAGCCAGAATGGTCTCGGCGGCCGCTTTGAAAGCTCTCGCGTCATAGGGCGACAAGTCCTTGAACATGGCGTCGATGGACTTGGCGGCGTTTGCCATCGCCTTCATACCGTCCTGTCTTTGGACAACCTTGCCGGGCGCGGCGTTTTGAGCGGTAGCCAAGGAGATCACCGTGCCGAAAATGGCTAGCGGAAGCACAAAAGTTGCCAGTTTCGTCACGCTCGCCTTCAATGCCATGCTACACTCCATTTTCTCGGAGGGTGTTCCTCCAGCTTTTGACTATCTCTTCAGACTCAAGCCCAACCTTTTGGGCATGAAAATGTCCTTGGGCTTCATCAGAATCAACGCAACACTTGCAACAGCACGGTAATATGCTTGGGTACGACGATAGGGACCGAACGCGATCATGATCGCCGTAAGCCAAACCATCCGACGATACGCGAGAAAATTGCTGGCCGCTTTGGTCGCAATTATGGTCCTCGTCGCGCCGATGGCCGAGGCTGCTCCCGAAATATGCGATAACGACTTACCTCAAGCGGTACATGTTGGAATATCCATGGGTGATGTAGCTGGGCAAAATGATCGCCACCATGTAGAGCAGAAGAACTGCTGCAAAAGCCTATGCAGCCTGTGCAACGTCATTCTGCCGCCTTCGAACCCTGGTGTTTTTCATGTAGGTACTGGCCCTCAGAGATCCCTCCATCCTCAGCAGTTAATCACAGGTCTCAGCTACCGACCTGTTCTCGGCCCTCCCTGATCCATTCTCTGAACACTTCCGCTCAACGGCGGTATGATCCTTCGGTTGCCTGCCATAGCTGCACGGCGACCATTCCGGTGGCGATTGTCGAGGCCGCCGTGCTGCGTTTCCTTTCGAAGTCCTGGAGACGAACCAACAGGGAGCTATCTAATGGACGAGCAAAAAAGCCATGAAAGTCACCACAATCATCATCAAGGGCACGGTGCTCAGGCCACGCTCGTGGCCCAAAAGAGTTCAGTGACGGATCAGACGGAGGGCGTAATTTACACATGCCCTATGCATCCGCAGGTAAAGCAAATTGGCCCCGGGAACTGCCCTATCTGTGGGATGACTCTTGAACCGGAAGCAGTCACAACGGATACCGGGCCAAGCGCCGAATATCTCGACATGAAACGCCGTTTCTGGATCGGGCTCGTTCTGTCCGTGCCCGTCCTCATGCTGGAGATGGGTGGACACCTCACCAATCTTCACATGGTGCTTGGTGCCCAGACCTCGAATTGGATTCAGCTTGTTCTGGCTACACCTGTCGTCCTATGGGCAGGCTTTCCATTCTTCGAGCGAGCATGGAAGTCCCTCGTCACTATGCGCCTGAACATGTTCACATTGATAGCAATGGGGACCGGGGTCGCGTGGACTTACAGCGTTGTTGCAACCCTTGCACCTGGTCTGTTTCCCGCCACTTTCCGCTCCGCAGACGGTTCAGTCGCCATCTATTTCGAAGCTGCAGCCGTCATCACGGTGCTGGTGTTGCTGGGACAGGTTCTGGAGTTGCAAGCCCGTGAACAGACCGGTGGAGCCATCCGCGCACTTCTTGACCTTGCCCCCAAGACGGCACGCCGCGTCCGCGACGGTGTCGACGAGGACATCGACCTGGAAATGGTTGTCGTCGGGGATCGGCTTCGGGTTCGCCCCGGTGAAAAGGTCCCGGTCGATGGCAGCCTTATCGAAGGACGCAGTTCGGTTGATGAATCGATGATCACCGGTGAATCGATGCCCGTCACCAAAGAGGTCGGTGCAAAGCTGATAGGCGGGACGATGAACCAGACCGGTGGCTTCGTCATGGAGGCAGGAAAAGTCGGCCGCGATACCATGCTGGCGCAGATCGTCCGCATGGTTGCGGACGCCCAGCGCTCGCGAGCGCCCATCCAGCGCCTGGCCGACGAAGTTTCCGGTTGGTTCGTCCCCGTGGTGATCGGCATTGCCATCGTGGCATTCGTAGCGTGGATGATATGGGGACCAGAACCGCGCTTTGCCCACGGCCTTGTCGCCGCAGTCGCAGTGCTCATCATCGCATGCCCCTGCGCATTGGGCCTTGCGACCCCAATGTCGATCATGGTGGGCGTTGGCCGGGGTGCAGGTCTTGGTGTCCTGATCAAGAATGCCGAAGCCTTGGAGCGTTTCGAGAAAATCGACACGTTGGTCGTCGACAAGACCGGAACCCTGACAGAGGGTAAACCCAAGGTAACGTCCATGGCCGCGATAAATGGGTTCACAGAACCCGAACTGCTGCGCCTGGCGGCAACGCTGGAACGAGCGAGCGAGCATCCACTGGCAACTGCCATAGTCAACGCGGCGACGGAGCGCCAGTTGGTTCTCGGCGTCGCGGAAGATTTCGATAGCCCGGTTGGCAAAGGGGTTACGGGAAGTGTCGACGGACGCAGGCTCATCATAGGCAGCCACCGCATCATGGAGGAAGCTCATATCGATGTCTCGGCTCTTACCAGCCAGGCTGAAGCGATGAGGGGTGAAGGCGCAACGGTAATCTTCATCGCGATAGACGGCCGTGTTGGAGGCCTTTTGGCGATCTCCGACCCGATCAAAACGACGACGTCAGATGCAGTTCAAGCTTTGCTGAAGGCAGGGGTCCGGGTTGTCATGCTGACAGGCGACAACAAGACGACGGCCGACGCAGTTGCGCGAAAACTCGGGATCACCGAGGTCGAGGCTGAAATCCTGCCGGAAGACAAGAGCAAGATCGTCAAGCGTCTGCGGGAAGAAGGCCGGATCGTCGCTATGGCCGGAGATGGAGTGAACGACGCCCCTGCCCTGGCTGCTGCAGATGTCGGTATTGCCATGGGAACCGGCACGGATGTCGCGATTGAAAGCGCGGGCGTCACACTGCTCAAAGGCGATCTTCAAGGGATTGTCCGGGCTCGTGAACTCAGCCACGCGACAATGAGCAATATCCGGCAGAACCTGTTCTTCGCCTTCATTTACAATGCGGCTGGCGTCCCAATCGCCGCTGGAGTGCTCTACCCCACGTTCGGACTTTTGCTGTCTCCGATCATCGCTGCGGCCGCGATGGCGCTTTCGTCGGTCAGCGTCATTGGCAACGCCCTCAGATTGAGGAGCGTACGGATATGAAATGGGATCGCAAATGGACGCTGATTGCTGCGTCGATGGGCGTCATCTTCGCCTTCTTCCTCCTGCGCGAGCACTGGGCGCATGCATTTGGTCTCGCGCCCTACTTTCTCCTGTTAGTTTGCCCCGTCCTGCATCTCTTTCATGGCCACGGTGGTCATGGCCATGGTGTTCACGGCGAGGACCGCCTGGGTAAGGATGAAACACGTTGATGTACGCACACTCCGCACAGGCAGATGTCGAGGTGGCGACGTCGGCTGAACGTCTATTTGACTACATGGACGACCAGGCAAAACCCGGCACGCACATGCAGAGATCGTCGGCCATGATGTTGTGGGGTAGCATGGCATATGAGTTCGACGACGCTCGCGGCCGAAGCGTCGGTTCCGTCATCAAGATGACCGGAAAAGTAGCGGGTGTGAAACTATATGTGGAGGAAGTCGTCATTCAGCGGCAACCGCCGTTTCTAAAAGCCTGGGAAACGATAGGAGAGCCGCGCCTTCTCGTTATCGGAAGCTACCGGATGCGCTTCCAAATTGAGGATAACGGGCGTCTGTGCCGCCTCCACGTTTTTATCGATTACAACTATCCAAGTTCCGTGGTTGGCCGGATCGCTGGGACCTTGCTAGGTGCAATCTACGCAAGATGGTGCGTCAAGCGGATGGCGGCGGCTGCCACGGCAGCATTTTCGGCGAAACTCGGTCCGGACTGACGCAGCGCAGTCGCGATGGCGAGGGCGATGGGCGCATCAACGAGAGCGGCCTGCTTTGAGGAGAAGACGATGCTCGATAGACGTAAGTGGACACCTTCAGCTCTGCTACTGACGATGACGGGGATCGTCGTGGTCGGCATCGGGATTTATTTTGTTCTCTTTCGCCCACCGCTGCTGCCAGAGGACGTGCGTTACATGCAGTTGACCGAAGGGGACCTGTCGGCGGTCGGGCCCAGCTTGAGAGATTGGCTTGGGTTTGTCTTTGCGGTCCTTGGAGGCTTCGTGATGGGAACGGGTATTCTTATGATGACGCTTGCCGCGACGGCCTACCGCTCCCGAGAGCCCATAGCAGCGTTCGGTGCCATACTTGGAGGCGCGGTTTCGATTGGAACGATGACAGCCGTCAATTTCGCGATCAACTCCGACTTCAGGTGGGCACTGCTTGGTCTCTTCGCCCTTTGGGCCGCGAGTTTGATCGCCTATTGGTTTGAAGGGGCAAAGGCCTGATGAAACTCCGGTTGGGGGAGAGCACGGATGAGAGTGTGCTCTCCCCCAACTTTTCAAGCCGCCATTTTTGTGCAGCTCTCCGCACAGCGACGGCAAGCCGCTACACACGACTCCATGTCCCCGACGCGCTCACAATCCTCGGCGCACTGAGCGCAGATTTCGGCGCACTCGCGGCAGACGTGCTTGTGATGCTCGGAACCGAGGAGCATGAAATGCGCCGAGGTCCGGCAGATTTCCGCACAGGCCATCATAAGCTTGAAGTGCTTCGGCTCGGTATGTTCGCCGCCCGTTTCGAGGCAGTGTCCCATGGCCATCGATAAGCACTCGCGGTAGCAGGCGAGACAATTGTCGATGCATGCTTTCATTTCGTCTGAAAGGTGATGCATGTTCGTTCTCCCTTCCTACTTCGCTTCCTTGTCGAGCCACTCAGTCATCTCTGCGATTTCCTTGGTCTGGGCATCAATGATCTTCTGAGCCGCCTTTTTAGCCCATTCGTTGTCGCCATATTTCAACTCGACCTCCGACATGCTGATCGCGCCCATATGATGGGCGATCATTCCGCAGACAAAAGCAACGTCGGCGTCCTTCTTCATCATGCCCTGCATCATGTTCATGTGCATCGGCTTCATGCCTTCCATTGATGCCTTCTGGTAGTCGGTCATCATGTCGCCCATGCCCATGTCACTGGACATCATATCCATCTTCGACATGTCCATCTCGGACTTGCACTTTTTCGGATAGGCCATCTCCGCGAAAGAGGCGGTTGGCATAATGGCAAGTATTGAAAGAGCGCCTACTGCAGCGAGCGAATATTTTACGAGGGTTTTCATCTCTGTTCTCCTGATTGGATTCACATATTTGGATTCAGCAAATCAGCTTAGGAGCTTTGGAGGGGGATGGAGTGCACGCACGAGCAGGAACGGACTAAGTTCGTTCAGGATCGGCGTAACCAGTCGGGGGACGACTGCATTCGCATCGGCACACGGCGGCTCTGCCAGAATCGGGCAGCAGTGCAGATTGGTGCAGCAACCGGCATGATGAACGGATGTTGGATTGCGGTGGCCGGGCTCGGTAATCGACGGGCAATTGTAATTGGCGCTGAATTGGCCAGCCGCCGCGCCGTGGAGGTTCACCACCATGAAGCACAGGGCCGCAATTCGCACCAGGCGGTAAAATGTGCTCAACAGAGGCATTGGAGACGCAATTCCTTTCGCCTTCAACGCATGTTCCAGAAGAATGTTCCCGTTTCCGCTGGGTCTGATACCTCAGAACCCCAAGGCTGAGGTTGTCCCGAGCGTCAGCGCCGCGAGGACAAGATAGCGGCCGGTCTTTGCGACTGTAACGAGTATCAAGAAGGACCACAGCGGCTCACGCAATACTCCGGCTATCACCGTCAGCGCATCCCCGAACAGGGGCATCCAGGACAATAGCAGCGACCATCGGCCATACCGCCGATACCAACCACTGGCTCTTTCTAGCGAAGGTTTCTTCACCGGAAACCAAGCCCTGTGCTGAAAACGATCAATGAACCGGCCGAGGACCCAATTGCACACTGCTCCCAGAATGTTCCCGACACTTGCGACGATGAGGAGACCCGGCACGGAGAATTTACCCGAAACGAGCAAGCCAATGAGGATCGGTTCGGACTGAAACGGCAGGACTGTGGCCGCTCCGAAGGCAACCAGGAAAAGTCCGATATAGGCCGTTAAGCTACTCACTGAATGTAACCCGCATATCCCCCATAAATTCCACACTCCCCTTTAAAGTCCTGTTGACCTTGCCATCGTTGGAAGCTCTACAAGGTTTCTTCGTGGTGCATCGGTGGGATGTTCCTTGTGCAGCGCCACATAATCGACGCGAATCATCGGCTAGATGAAGCTCGTAATTGACAACTTCCGGGCTGATGGTAGTCCTCGGGCATGGGTATGTATCGAATCACATTGGCAAAAATGCTGGTTCTGCTTCGGTTGGTGATCATCGCATCACTGGCTGGATACTCATTGCCTGCTGCTTCGGCAGCAATGCATGGGTCGATAGCGACATCGACGACCGTCCCATCTGACGACCACCACGAGATGACAAACGGCGACCACGTCCATGGAGACGAAAGCGCTTATCCAGATGACATGCAGAAAATTGCGAAGCAGGAGTGCTGCAAAGACTTCTGCTTGAGTTTTGCGATTGTCGCGACCGCCGATGTGGACGTTGGCCCCGTCGTGATGGATTCCCTCCGCAAATTCATCAACGACAATCGTGTCGTCGGCGAACTCGTGCCGCTGCATCGCCCTCCGAATATCTGAATAGGACACGCCCGTCCTTGCGGGTCTGAACGTGCGTAGGTGGGTGTGATTGCCCACTGCGCCGCAGCCATCTCCTATTCGGATTACACCATGAAACCTATATTTCTGGTGGTTGCCTTGCCGCTCCTTGTGAGCGGTTGCGCTGCCACGTTGCCTCCTGAAGTCATTGCTTCGGGCGACCTTGCCGACCTCCCGGTCGACGTTCGTCCCGTCCGATACCAAAGCCCCGTTACGGGCTACACGCACCGCGTCCCGGTCGATCCAAAACCGTGGCGAAACCAGAACGACGCACAGGCTCCTGAAGGAGACGCGTCATGACGATCACCAAAGTCAGACTTGCGGCGGTGCTCACTCTACCGCTCATTCTCGGCGGATGCGTCTCCGCAGCGGAATATTCCGCCACAAACGCCGGGTTTTCGTCCGTCTCCGCCAAGACGGTCGAGGCAACTGGAAAAGACACCGTCTGGATCCAGAACCAACACGATGCCCAGGCGGTCTCTGGTCGCGTGAAGACCCTGCTCTCAAAGAAAAACGTCGACGTCGAGACAGCGGTGCAGGTCGCCCTCCTCAACAACAAGGGCCTCCAGGCAGCCTATGCCGATCTCGGGGACTCTGCTGCGGATGCGTGGCAGTCGACCATGCTCGTGAACCCGACAGTCGAGGTCGGATTGATCGGGATAGGCACGCCAGGGCTTGAAGCTTACAAAACCGTCGAAGGCGTGATCGCTACCAACCTCCTGGCGCTCGCCACTCATAAACGGAATGTCGAGATTGCCGATACCGGGTTCCGGAAGGCCCAGCTCAATGCAGCCCTGCAGACCTTGCAACTCGCCGCTGATACCCGGCGTGCGTGGATCACCGCCGTTGCCTCGTGGGAAACGGTCGCCCAACTTAACCAGGCGCAGGCTGCGGCAGACGCTGCTTCGGACCTTGCACAAAAACTCGGCGAAACGGGTGCGCTGACCAAGGGCGGCCAGGCCCGCGAGCACGTATTCTATGCCGAACTGGCGGGTCAGACGGCAAAGGCCAGGCTTGAGGCCCGGCTCGCGAAAGAAGAGCTGACACGGCTCATGGGGCTTTGGGGATCGGACGCCGATTACCAGATTCCCAATCGCCTGGCACAGCTTCCGAAGGGTTTGATCAAGCGAGACCTGATCGAGGCGGAGGCCCTGCAACGGCGCGTTGACCTGCAGATGGCCAAGCTCGATCTCGACGCCACGGCCAAGTCCTACAACCTGACGGAAGCGACGCGCTACGTGACCGACCTCGAAATCCTGACCGGGTTCGAGACCGAGCGGGAACTGGAGGACGGCGAGAAGAACGTCGACACGACCGGCAACGTTGCGCTGGAGTTCGTCATCCCGATCTTCGACAGCGGCAAGGCCCGGATGCGCAAGGGCGAACTGGCCTATATGCGATCCGCGAACTTGCTGGCGGAAAAAGCAGTCAACGTTCGTTCCGAGGCGAGGTCCGCCTACCAGGCCTATCGCTCGAACTACGACATTGCCCGTCATTACCGCAACAGCGTCGTGCCCCTGCGCACCAAGATCGAGGAAGAATCCCTCCTCACCTACAACGGCATGATCACCAACACGTTCGAACTGCTCGCCGACAGCCGGGAGAAGGTCAACTCGATCCTCCTGGCGGTCAACGCAAAACGCGATTTCTGGTTGGCCGAAGCCAATCTTGCGCCTGCCATTTATGGCGGCGGCGCGGGGGCAGCAGGTGGTGAGACGGAAGTCGCAGCGGCTGCCGAAAGCGGCGGCGGCGGTCACTAAGAAAGGACACACACATGTTCAACAGAAGACAGATACTTGGCGCAAGCGCCGCACTGGTATCGACCGCCGCCTGGGCCAAGACCTCCAACATGGGCCTGCCTGAGGCCGCGATCATGGAATCCGCTGACACCCAGACGCCTGTCCGCCCCACATCGGGACCGGACTACACCCCAGTCGTAACCCTGAACGGCTGGACGCTACCGCATCGCATGAACAACGGCGTCAAGGAGTTCCATCTCGTTGCAGAGCCCGTCGAGCGCGAGATGGCCGAAGGCATGACAGCGAACCTCTGGGGCTATAACGGCCAGACCCCTGGTCCGACCATCGAGGCGGTCGAAGGTGATCGCGTCCGCATCTTCGTCACCAACAAGCTTCCGGAGCATACAACCGTCCACTGGCACGGAATGATTCTCCCTTCCGGAATGGATGGGGTTGGGGGACTTTCGCAACCACACATCCCGGTCGGGAAGACTTTCGTCTACGAGTTCGATCTCGTGAAGTCGGGCACGTTCATGTACCACCCGCATTCCGACGAGATGGTGCAGATGGCGATGGGCATGATGGGAATGTTCGTCATTCACCCCAAAGACCCGAAGTTTATGCCCGTGGATCGGGACTTTGCCTTCCTCATAAACGCATATGACATCGAACCCGGTGCGTATGTGCCGCGCATTATGGAGATGACCGACTTCAACCTGTGGTCTTGGAACAGCCGCATCTTCCCAGGCATCAGTCCGCTCGTCGTCTCCAAAGACGATCGCGTCCGCGTGCGTGTGGGCAACCTGACCATGACGAACCATCCGATCCACATGCACGGCTACGACTTCGAGGTCACCTGCACGGACGGGGGCTGGGTGCGGCCGGAAGCCCGCTGGCCGGAGGTCAGCATCGACATTCCCGTCGGCGCGATGCGGGCCTACGAGTTCGACGCCAAGTACGTCGGCGACTGGGCGATCCATTGCCACAAGTCGCATCACACGATGAACGCCATGGGCCATGACGTCCCGACGTTCATCGGCGTCGACAAAAAAGATGTCACCGAGAAAATTCGTAAACTCCGGCCCGAATACATGCCCATGGGCACAGCGGGCATGGCGGATATGGGCGTGATGGAAATGGAAATTCCGGAGAACACGATCCCCATGATGACGGGCTGGGGGAAACACGGCCCCATCGAAATGGGCGGCATGTTCTCCGTCGTCAAGGTTCGCGAGGGAATCGCGGCCGACGATTACACCGATCCCGGCTGGTACGAAAACCCGCCCGGAACCCAGGCTTGGGAATGGACGGGCGAATTGCCCGACACGATCAAGACCAAGGACGCAAGGACGCAGATCACGCCGAAATCGATGAAACACGGCTGATCGCGCAGACCACCTCCCAAACCAATACAAAGGAAAATGAAATGGACAGACTGACACTTGGACTGATACTCGCCGTTCTCGCCAACCCTGCCTTTGCAGATGGCACGCACTCCGGAGGCGACAACGCGATGGCAATCGGCGAGCCGGGCGACAAATCCAAGGTAACGCAGACAATCCGGGTGACGATGAAGGAAACGGACGACGGTAAAATGCTGTTCGTGCCCAATAAGTTCGAAATCAAAAAGGGCAAGACAGTCCGTTTTGCGATCAAGAACGTCGGCGAGCTTGATCATGAGTTCATTCTCGATGAACAAAAATCGAACCTTGAGCATAAGGCCGTCATGGAAAAGTTCCCGGAGATGGAACATGACAATCCGAATGCCATCAGTTTGGCCGCAGGCAAGTCCGGGGAGATCATTTGGAAATTTACTAACGGCGGGTCGTTCGAACTGGCTTGCCTGAAGCCGGGACACTACGACGCCGGTATGCGCGGCGATCTGACCGTTTCGGCAAAGTAACCTCACTAGAAAGGGAATGAACTTATGAACCTAGCTTTGAAACTTGCTCTCGCCGCAGCTTTGTCCGTGGTGACAGCCTACGGCGCGTTTGCCGCCGAATTCACCAAGGGCACCGTCAAGAAGGTCGACGCCAAGGCGAAGAAGGTCACCCTAATCCATGAAGAGTTGAAGGACCTGGAAATGCCAGCGATGACCATGGTCTTCCGCGTCAAGGATGAGACGATGCTGGAGAAACTCAAGGAAGGCGCGAGCATCGAGTTCGTCGCCGAGCGCGTCGAGGGCAAGCTGACCGTCACGGAAATCAAGTAACGCGATCGGGCCGAGCCTTCCAAACGCTCGGCCCGTCCAACCTCATCCTTCAGATCGACAGTTGTCGATCGTGCCGACCTGGATCAATGAATCAAAAATCATCGCCCTTCAGCAGCAGTGCGTCGACGCGGGAAATACGGTCGGCCTCGCTGCGGTTTGTCGTCCTTGCAATCCTCTTCGCCAACTTGGTGTTCGGCGACGACCTCGCCAGTTTTACGACCCATGTCTTCGTGAGTCTGGTTTATCTGGTCGTGGGCGTCGCATCTGTCGCGGCGGCCGTCTATTTCCCGAAACAGAGGCACCTCGGCACCACATTCGTGATGCTCGATGCGGCACTCGTCGTCGTCGTTCTCTATGAACACATTCTGGCTAGCCCGATCACGGAAGACCACAATCTTACGACATCGAGCCTGGTCGTATCCTTCATCCTTCTGAACCACGTCGCCCTAAAGCTCGACCGGAGGCTGATCGTCTTGTTTTCGACGATAGTGGTGTCGGCATGGGTAATGATGCTTGCCGTGATGGCGCTTCGTCACCACTCCAGCATCCCAGGGACAATGCTCTCTAACTTCTTCAACCAGGACCTCGGTCTGACGTTGAGTTTCGCTTTCACCGCGCTGGCAGTGTATCTGTTGGCTCGCGATCACGACCGAACCATCAGGCAAGCTTTGAGGATCGAGGAGAAGCGAATGAACCTGTCGCGTTTCTTCTCGCCAAGGGTCGTCGCCGATCTTCAAACCGCCAGCGCCAGGCTAGACCTTGAGCGGCGGGACGCGGCGATCATGTTTGTCGACATCCGCGACTTCACGTCATATGCGGAAACTGCTTCCGCACCCGAGCTGGCCCGCGTCCTCGGCGGGTATCGGCACATCGTCGCCGGCACTGTGTTCGCCTATGGCGGGACTGTGGACAAGTTTATCGGCGATGGCGTGATGGCGGTGTTCGGGCAACCGAGGCCGAAGGCGGACGATGCGCAGCGAGCATTGGCGTGTGCGTTGGCTTTGACCGCGGCACTCGACGACTGGCGCAACGACAACATCGGCAAGGGTGGCCCCCGTTTGGATGTGGGGATCGGCTTGCACTATGGCACGGTTCTCGGCGGCGTTCTTGAAAGTGGCTTCCATGACGAGTTCACCGTGATCGGAGACGCCGTTAACGTCGCCCAACGCCTCGAGTCGCTGGCGAGTATTTTGAAATCGCCACTCGTGGTGTCGGAGCGCATGATCGAAGAAGTCCCGAATATGTTTGGGGCCAATGAATGGGTGTACAGAAAGGGCGTCAATATCACCGGTAGGAAAGCGTCGCTCAACATCGCCTACATTCGTCGCGCTGCCGATCTCGCATCGACTGCCGCCTATGAAACCGGGGATATACATACCGATTTCCAGAGGTCTTCTTTCCAGTCGCTTCTGGCGACACCATTGGTTGGAACGTAAACCGCGCCACCAATGAAGACCTTGCCTAGGCCGTCGCATTTCACACGAACGTCGTGGCTTCCCCGGTCGATGTACCTGACCGATCCCGCGCTATCGAATTCGGTCAGGCCGACGGTCACATCGAAGTCGTAGTCTCGGACAAGCGATGTCTGCAGCGATGTCACAGTTAGATTGACGGTAACGTCGTCCTGGAAATACGAAACGTGAAATGGCGGCCGTTCTGCGGCCTGTGCCGCAAACACGGATGAGATAACTGCGGCAGGAAGTAGGAAGATCGCACGGCTCCACATTGACCCCTCCCAAGGCAAGCGAAGAAAACAGTATAACACCAATCAAACGAGGCGACGTTATTTATAACAGATGTGCGAGCGGCGGTCGAAGATTTGCTATGCGCCGCAATTCGTCCGTCAGTTTGGATGTAACGTCCACAGCTAGCCCGTGGTTGATTTCAACAATCGCGTGCCTCGGTACTCACCGCCAAAATCCTTAAAGGTCAGGTCGGTGTTGTACTTGCCAACGATTAATCTTGCCATCCAGTCGCCAAATTGGAGGCTTCGCGACCGAAAACAAAGCAAACCAGATGCTCGACGAGCCCCTGTTTGTAGTCAGCACCAATAAATCCGGTATGTCATACCACCAGAACCGGGGCAAAGCCGCCGCCTGGCGTCCTGAAATTGGTAGTCTGGCCCTGGTAAAGCCGAGCGGCCGAGAGCAGCATCTTGCCATCGTAAGTATAGAGCCGCACGTCCATCTTGCGCGATGCGGGTGCTCCATCGATCTCGATCATGCGGTGCCCGGGTGCGGCAAAGGCTTGAGCCACGTAGCCACCTCGGGCGATCTCGGCCCACACCCCTTTCGTCACCTTGTCGCCGCGGTAGACGGCCTTGCTGCCATGGCCCGAGAATGGCTTGAAGAACATGTCCTTTCGAGACCGCCAAAGAAAGTCCGCATTGTCGGGCGTGACCAGAACGGTCCGCGGAACACCGGCAAGACGCAAGCGCATATCTGCAGACAGCCCAACGGCTTCCAGCGCGGCCGGATCGGACAACAGTGTCAGATTGCGCTTGGCCGCAAGAAGCGCATAGTTATACGGACTGGGCGTAACCACCACCGAGCCGTCTCGATACGCCGCGCTGAGTGCTGCATGCTGCGGGCGGTCCAGCGCAAAATCGACCAGGCGATTATAGACGAGGTCGATCTCTTGGCCGGCGAGCCGGAGCCTGCCGCCATCATAGTGCAGTTCGCTCGCGTCGCCAATCACGGCGTCGATACCGTGCTTCAGCAACAATTGTCTGGCAAGCACGAATTCAGGATAGAGATATTGCTCCTCAGGCCGATCATCGACGATAGCGATTCTTCGTGGCGAACCGGCGCCGCGCTGGCGGCGCCATTCGTCACCGAACATGGCAACAACCCTGGTTTCGAAATCATCGTCTCTGGCGACTAGAAGCCCCTGTTCGAGTTCGGCGCAGCAGGCCTTCTGAGCTTTGGCCAGCAGCGCATTGAGAAACGCACCGCCGGCATTGGTGTTCACTTCGATCAGCTTGGGACCATCACTATCGAGATGGAAATCGTAACCCATTAGCGCGCCAGCGGGGCCGAAATCCTGTTGCGAGATTTCGGGGGCCCAGGCGAGGACGGTGTCGCGGTAGCCCGGCAATTTTGTCGCTGCCTCAATGGCATCCACAATCCCGCCCATCTCTGCTATGGCGGACCTGGAGAGGAAGACCGGGACATTGGAAAACAGATGCGACCGTGACTTGATGAAAGCTTCATAGAAGCCGGTGTCGGCGGCCTCGTGATCCAGCGCCGCCCCAAGTGCGGCGCGGTCGAGGGTAATGCAGAAGCAATTCCGGTTAAACCGTTCTGTCGCGGAATGGCTGGCCTCTGCCAGACCGGGATCCTTGACGTTCATGTCTCGTCCTCGCCTGCTGTTGGCCATTCTCCTGAAGAAGAGCGGTGGCAACTTGTTGCATTAACTGCTTGTTGTCGAGACTCCGTGTCATCCAGCCGCGTGATGATACTCGTGAAATATTCCGAGCTTTACCGTTCAGAATGTCAAAACAGAGATACAATCAGGCTCCAAACATTGCTTAGCTACTTACGTCGCTCCACGTGTTCTGACTTTGATTTGGATCAAAGTGGTTATCGTGATATGCCTTATACTATAAAAATGGAACACACGCTGACCCACCTTCGCTTCCTGCTCGCCGCGATCGTCCTGATCGCAGGCAGCCTGATGGTCAGCAGTTCACCTGGTCTTTCCGGAGAAGCTTCCGGTATCGCTGTCAACTTCGGTGTTGCCGGTGACAGTACAGCGCACCGTGCCAGCGGTTCACACCAAGTGACAAACCGCGTTGCCGCAACGAACCAGGACAGCCAGCAAAACGGTTGCAGGCAAGAATGCAGCATGAATTGCGTGCCCTCGGCCGGATCAAGTTGTTGCGCTACGGCCGTTTCCTCTGCCAGGGGATGCAAGACTCTCGATCGGGAGGCAATCGCCGCATACGGCATCGTGGATGCCGAGCTCTTGGCAGCAGGCGTCGATCCCGAGGCTCTTCTACGACCTCCACAAACTCCCTCCACAAACTTCGCCTGAAGCTGCGGTATCGTGGTTCTCGGATCTGTTTGGCTGACAGAACCAGTAGGCTCGTCATTCCACCAATGATCCGCGAAGCGGCGCCTGGTTCGGCGAAGCGAGTTGCTCGCATACCGATCACCGGATGTGCGAACGGCCCGAATTACGGGCCAAATAAGTGGAGAAGTCCCAATGAATAAGCTCATTACACTGTCCGTCGGCATCGCAATGGGCATTACGCTCGCTCTTCTGAGCATGTTGTGTGCTCTGACTTTCGCGCTCTGGCCGAACGCTACACTCGATTTCTTCAGCGCGTTCACCCACGGGCTTGATCTTGGCGCGATCAAATCAACTGCGCCGATGAGCGCTGGTCGTGTTCTCTACGGCGTTGTCGGCCTTGGACTCGTCGGCTTCGTCGCGGGTGTGGTGTACGCCTCGATCTACAATGCCGTCGCCAGCGCAGCCGCCGGGAAGCAGCGCCCGTCAAGTTGAGGATCGCTTATGATACCTGCAGGCAATTCATGGACGTTTTCGTCGGCATTTTTCGCTGTGGCTGGCGTGATAATCGCCAGGCCCCCGCGCACCAATCTCTATCAACTGTCCAGTGGAAGGAGCCCAATCCATGGACCCGCATACACAACATCCGGCTGATCACCCGGCCGGGCATGAACCGGAGCGCGAACTTGAGCCAAGGCCGCATGGGTTTTTGACTTCGAAGGCGGGGTTGGTCACGATTGCGTTCCTGCTGATCGCCGCGTTTTTCCTTCTCTCTGAGCACCGGGTGCATGCCCTCGGTTTCCTTCCCTTCCTGCTGCTGTTGGCCTGTCCTCTGCTGCACATGTTCATGCATGGCGGCCACAGGGGGCACGGCGGTCACGGAGGACATAGCCATCAGAACAAGCCTGAGCCGAGCGCGCGAAACGGTCCGACACGCGGAAGAGGAGCGTGACCATGGTCGAGCAATCTCAAGCCTATGGCCTCTGGGGCCTGGTCATCGTCAATTCGGCGGTTTTCATCGTGTTCGCCTTCAGCTTCTTCAAGCCGCGAACAGGCCGTGACTGGCGCTCCTTCGGTGCGTTCAGCGCCTTCTTGGTGGCGCTGTTCGCGGAGATGTATGGTTTTCCGCTGACGATCTATCTGCTTTCAGGTTGGCTTCAATCGCGGTTCCCCGGAATCGACTGGTTGTCGCATGATGGTGGTCATCTCCTGGAGATGATGTTCGGATGGCGGCTGAATCCGCATTTCGGCCCGTTCCACATTGCTAGTTTCATCCTGATTGGTGGCGGATTCGTGCTGATCTCGGCCGCATGGCGAATTCTCTACGAAGCACAGCGTCAAGGCCGCCTCGCGACTGGCGGCCCGTACGACTATGTCCGCCACCCGCAATACGTCGGCTTCGTTCTGGTCATGCTGGGCTTCCTGGTCCAGTGGCCGACATTGCTGACCCTTGCGATGCTCCCGATCCTGGTAGCGATGTATGTGCGGCTTTCCTTCGTGGAAGAGCACGAGGCAAGAAAGGAGTACGGCGAAGCATACGACCGCTACGCCGCCCGGGTGCCAGCCTTCTTCCCGCACTTGAATAGGCTGTTCGGTGCTTCCGACAGACCCAGCACACATTGATCACCCTCTGCCAGGTCGAATGTTGGCCTTGTTGTCCTAAATGAAACCCTGAGTTCCGAGATTTCCGGAGCTCGAAACTGAAGGAGGCGATGATGAAGCGCCGAGATTTCCTTAAAAGCGCATTTACTGGCGCCGCAGTTCTTGCGGCGCCAGCGTTCTCGCCAAGGCCGACCTTCGCTGGTCAGTCGGGCGACCAAATGCGGCTTGGTATTATCCACCGCACGATCGAGGTGAACGGCAAGGCTGCCAGCGTCTTCGGCCTCCAACGGGCAGACGGCACGCCGGGCCTCCGGTTGCGGGCGGGTGATGCCTTCAATGTCCTGCTCCGCAATGAGACTGCCGAGTCAACGATCATGCATTGGCACGGGCTGACGCCGCCCTGGGCGAGCGACGGCGTGCCGGACGCGCCGCTCCCGCTCATCGCCGCCGGAGCCCAACGTGGCTATAACTTTCCGGTCGGCAAGCCGGGCACCCATTGGATGCATGCCCACACTCTGCAGGAGCAATCTCTTCTTGCCGCCCCGCTGATCGTCGCCGATCCAGCCGATGATGAAAGGGATGAGCAGGAGATCGTCATTCTCCTTCACGACTTCTCGTTCTCGCCGCCGGAGGAACTGCTGGCACGGTTGCAGGGCAAAAATATCGACGCCGCCATGTCGATGGACCACAGCGGGATGAGCATGGCGGGCGCGCAAACGGATGCGATGGCTGGGATGAACCACGGTGGCCAAGCCATCGCAATGGACATCAACGACATCGAATACGACGCCTATCTGGCCAATGATCGCACGCTGGACGATCCCGAGGTCGTCTCCATGGAAGCTGGCGGCCGCGCGCGGGTGCGTATCATCAACGGCGCGACCGCGACGGCGTTCACGATCGATTTCGGCGAACTCGAAGGCGAGCTGATCGCGGTCGATGGTCAGGATATAGAGCCGGTCAAAGGCCGTCGATTTCCGATGACAATGGGACAGCGCATCGACGTCCGGTTGCAGCTGCCGAGCGAACCCCGCTCCTTCCCGATCCTGGCACTGCGCGAGGGGAGCAGAGAAAGGACCGGAATCATCCTGCGTCCGGCCAGGGCGGCGGTGGCCAAGATCGCGACGGCGGGAGATGACGACGCCCCGGTCCTGGATCTGCTGCTTGAGGCGAAACTACGCGCCGTTGCGTCACTGCCATCCCGACCGGCGGACAAGAAGTTCGACATGGCGTTAACTGGCGACATGGCCGCCTACCGCTGGGGGTTGAAGACGAATGAACCGATCCTGGTGGATGTGGGCGACCGCGTGGAAGTGACGCTGCGCAACACCAGCATGATGGCGCATCCAATGCACCTGCACGGCCATCATTTCCAGGTAGTCGCGATCGATGGCCAGCGCTTCGCAGGAGCGATGAGAGATACCGTTCTGCTTCCTCCGATGCGCTCTGTGACGATCGCCGTCGATGCCGAAAATCCCGGCCAGTGGGCCTTCCACTGCCATCATCTCTACCACATGGCGACAGGGATGATGTCGACCTTCGGCTATGAGGCTTAGGATAATTGCAGTCGCCGTCATGTCCTGCGGCATAACGGATCCGCGGCGCGCTGCGCGGCAACCAAAGGAGACGAACGTGAAAAAGACAACGCTGGAAGTACGTGACCTATTTGGAATACTGGATTTCGCGGCGGTCGAAAAGCGTCTCGCCGCCTTACCGGGTGTGGCCAGCGTTGCGATGAACGCTGGCTCGACAAGCGCAACCATCGAATTCGACGAAGCGCGGACGAACACTGAGACTCTGGCCCGCGAAATCGAGATTTGCGGGTTTCACTGCAGGGGCGAGACTGTGCCACGGCATCTCTGCTTGCCCGGCAGCACAACGGTTCCCCCCGGGCATCCGCGCGCGCCCTCAGGACACATGCACGGCCACGCGAAGCCCGCGGCCGTAATCCACGCGGCACCAGGCAAAGCGGAGGGAACGGCCGCAGCCGAGGTGCCCCGTGACGCTACCGCCCATGAGATGGGACACGGCGCCGGAATGGACATGCAGGACATGGTCAGTGACATGCGCAATCGCTTTTGGATCGCGGTCGCCTTCAGCTTGCCGATCTTCTTTTTCTCGCCGATGGGCATGGACTTCATTCAAGTCACACCACCATTCGGCCTGCGGCTCGACCTCGTCCTGTTCGTGCTGGCGAGCGGGGCAATCCTTTATCCGGTCTGGCCTTTCGTAGTCGCGGCTTACCGCTCACTTCGCAACGGTGTCGCTAATATGGCGGTGCTGGTTGTCCTCAGCGTGGGCGCTGGATACCTGTTCAGTGTCGGGTCGACCTTCATTTACGGCGGAGAGCAGTTCTATGAAGCCTCGGCGATTCTGCTGGTCTTTATCCTGCTCGGCCATTGGCTTGAAATGCGCGCCAGGGCAGGCGCGTCTGCGGCGATCCGCGCGCTGATGGATCTGGCGCCTGCGACAGCAAATGTGTTTCGCGACGGTAAGGAGTTGGAAGTGCCAACGGCACAGATCGTGTCCGGCGACACGGTTGTGATCCGGCCGGGTAATAAAATCCCGGTCGACGGCACGGTGTTGGAAGGGGCATCAGCGGTCGACCAGTCAATGCTCACAGGCGAATCGATGCCGGTGGAAAAGAAAGTCGGCGATACGGTAATCGGAGCTACGATCAACAAGAGCGGCACGTTCCGTTATCAGGCGACCAAAGTCGGCGCGGATACGGCGCTTGCCCAGATTGTCAAGCTGGTTCAGGAAGCGCAGAATTCGAAGGCGCCGGCGCAGTTGCTAGCAGATCGCGCTGCGCAATGGCTGGTCCTGGCAGCGGTTGTCGTGGGTCTGCTCACCTTCGCCGTTTGGTATTGGTGGATCGGCGAGACCCTTCTATTCGCTATCAGTCTGATGATTACAGTTTTCGTGATCGCCTGCCCAGACGCGCTCGGGCTGGCCACCCCGATGGCAATCATGGTCGGCACAGGACTTGGCGCCGTGAACGGCATCCTGTTCAAGAACGCGTCAGCACTGGAGGACGCGACCAAGTTGAACGTCATCATTTTCGACAAGACCGGCACGCTGACCATGGGCAAGCCCGAAGTCGTGGACTTGGTGACGGCCGCGGGCGCTACGGAGGCTCAGTTGTTGTCCGCCGCAGCCGCCGTGGAGGCCGGATCGGATCATCCGTTGGCACAGGCAATCCTGCGCCGTGCGGTCGATGTGAAGGCTCCTAAGGCGACAGGTTTCAAGAATATCGAGGGCAAGGGCGCGCAGGCCGAGATCGACGGTAAGACAGCCTTCCTCGGCAACAAACTCCTGATGAGCGAGAACAAGATCGATCTAGGCGAACTTGGGGTCAGATCGACAGAAATGCAGGGGGCTGGACGAACGGTCGTACATCTCGCGGTCGATGGCAAACTCATTGGCTTGATTGGCATCGCCGATGCGGTGCGACCATCGGCGATAGAAGCGGTCAAGGCGTTGCGGGGACGCGGCGTAGAGGTGTTTATGCTGACTGGCGACAACCAGGGCACCGCCGAGCGCATCGCCAAAAGCCTTGGGATAGACAGCGTGTTCGCCGACGTGCTGCCGGGCGATAAAGCAAGCAAGGTCAAGGAGCTTCAGGCTCAAGGCAAGAAGGTCGGCATGGTCGGCGACGGCGTCAACGACGCTCCCGCGTTGACGCAGGCCGATGTCGGCTTCGCCATAGGCGCTGGCACCGATGTCGCGATCGAGAGTGCCGATATCGTGCTGATGAAAAGCGACCCGTTCGATGTGGTCGGCGCCATCGAGCTGTCTCGTGCGACCCTGAGAAAAATGCATCAGAACCTGTACTGGGCAGTCGCCTACAACATCGTTGCCTTCCCGCTGGCAGCAGGTGTGCTCTTTCCGTTTTTGCTTAGCCCGACCATCGCAGCCATCGCCATGTCCGGCAGTTCAGCGATCGTCGCGATCAATGCCTTGATGCTAAAACGAACCAGGCTGACGGGTATCAAACTTCAAGGCGAGTACAAACCTGCTCCAGCGCTCAAACCTGCGATGGCGGGATCATGATCAGTCGTGCTTTATCCACAGGCATACCACTGAGCACGATGGCTGTGCTGATGCTGTCAGTATTCACGGTGTCGATCGGCTATGGCGTTATATTGCCACTGCTGCCGTTTCTGATCGAGCGGCTGCTCGGCGCGAGTGGCGATGCTGCCCAGATTTCCCGCGCAACCGGCCTGCTCACCGGCATGTACATGCTCTCGCTCTTTGTGTTTGCGCCGGTATGGGGACGCCTGTCTGACCGTTATGGACGCCGCATCATCCTTTTGATTGGACTCGTCGGCTTTAGCATCACAATGTTGATCTTCGCGTTCATCGAGAACTTGGTCGCCGTCTACGCCGAACGCTTCCTAAGTGGGATGTTTTCCGCAGCGGTCACCCCGGTTGCACTGGCCGTCATCGGGGATATTGCGGCGACCGAGGATGTGCGGGCGCGCCGCCTCACCTTCGTCAGCCTGGCGGGAATCAGTGGGTTTCTGCTCGGACCGATGCTGGGTGTGGGGGTTACGAGGGCCGCAGGCAGCTTGCTCCCTTTCTTCAGCGGGGACGGGGCATTAACCCTACCTCTCGCGGCAACAGCGATACTGGCGCTGCTCGTGGCGTTTGCCACGGTCATAACAGTCCCGGAAACCAGGCCGCGCGATGCCGCCGCCAAGCGTGGCCAACCCGCTCCCGAGCTGGTGCCCCGGCTCGTCCCCCTCTTGCTATCGCTGGCCTTCATCGTCGCTGCCGGGGTCGGCGTATTCGAGGTCGGACTGGCGCTTCGCGGCAAACAGGAGCTTGGGCTAACCCAGTATCAGATCGCCATGATGTTCACTCTGTGCAGCGTGGTGATGTTCGTGGTTCAGGCCATCGTATTCTCGCCCTTGATCAAGGCCGAAACGACGCGGTGGTTCATCGCTCCGGCGCTTACGGTGCTGGCGGCCGGATTGTTCCTTGTTCCTCGTGCTTCCGATTTCACGCTGATGCTCGTGGTGATCGGCGCAGTGGCGGCCAGCGCCGGAATCCTATCGCCGATCCTGACGTATTGGATTTCGAACAGGGCCGGCGAGGCACAGGGCGCGCAACTGGGCAAACAAACGGCTGCGGCGAGCCTCGGCGCGGCACTCGGTTCGGTCGCCGGTGGTCTTTTATTCGATGTGACTTGGCTCCCCTACGCCCCTTTCCTGCTCATGACTGTCCTCACCCTAGCAGGCATTCTCCTGAGCCTCAGCCTGCCGAAGTTGCTCGTTCGATCGCCGCACACCGGAGCCGTCGATGATGGCACGATTGGGAAGCTCGCCTCTCCAGCGCCCAAAAAGACGGGAAGTTAGTAAGGCAGCGCGCGGCGGCCCCGCGCTTGAACCGATGAACATTAGCGGGTTTTCTTGGTTGCCGAAAGCGACTGAGCGTCACGCTGTACCATGAACGGGTAGCACCAGTTCCTGACCAGGATGATTTAGCCAGCCGCCTTCGAATCCCGCCATGCACAGTCCAGTGCGGATATAAGGGCAAGCGCGCATTAGCCGCCACAACAGGCCACTGCGTTCGTTCTCGATCATGAGCACGATGGGGCCTTCATTCAAACCGAAGTGCCAGGACGAAACCCAATAGCCAAAGCTACTTTCCGGGCTCCCTGGGTGCGTAGGATTGAAAGCTGCTTTGAAGCCATATGCGTTGGACGCCTTTAGTTTGGCTTGGTGAATGCAGAAGCTTATCGCTGGCCGGACAATCTCTGGCGCAAACGGCAAAGAAGCGACGACTGACCACGGTGCGAGTGTGCCGTCATCAGGGCCGTACGGGACGCCACGCGCGACATAGTCTTCAAAGCGACGCTCGATACCGTTGAGCTTGAGTGAAGACGGGCCGGGGCCTTCGCTGGCAGTGATACCCCAACAATGTTCCCCATAGCCCGCAAAGCCGAGCGGATTTTCAATGGCGTAGCGCTGCTGAACGAAGGTCGCGCGCCGACTGTTCTCGAAATAGTCGCTTGACTTTCCACGCATGAATGAATCCTGAATGTCTCTAAAATCGATCCACACGTGCGAAAGCTGGTGGATGAACAATGGCCCCGCGTAAAGATACTCGTAGCCGTAGCAGCGCTCCCAACGGAAGGTAGCTGTCCAAGCCTTGTAGCTGCTTGGCGGGAGGGGATAAGTAGGCGAGCCTAGCCCAAGGACATAGAGTAAAAGTGCCTCGTCATAGCCTTCCCATCGGTGCTTAATAAATCCGCTCTCGGGTGTCCAGCCGTGTGTGACGGTTTCTCCTCCGTCCTGCGCCCATCGCCAATCGGTTCTGCTGTAAAGAGCATTCGCTAAGACGCGTATCTCGGTTTCAGCGGGGGCATTTGCATCAAAAAAGGCAGCAGCGGCCAACGCCCCGGCTAATAAAAAGGTGGTGTCAATGGTCGATAGCTCACATCCCCATGCTCGCCGGCCCGATTGCATATCGAGAAAATGATAGTAGAAGCCATGATATCCAGTGGCGTCCGGCTCCTGTCCTTGTGCACTGTTCCAGAAAAAGCGTAGCGTAGCCAAGGTGCGTTCCACGCCGGCGCTCCGCGTCATGAACCCGCGCTTGATGCCAACAGGATAGCAGGCGAGCGCAAGACCGGTAGCAGCAATGCTTGCGGGCCAGTTCGCTTCAGTTTTGTCACGAATAAGACCATTTGTTGGATTCGCCTCATTGACGAAGTAATCGAATGTCTCTCGCTGCAACGTTTCTAGATCGTCGTACATCTCAGAGATGTTCACGATGTCACCTTCGGTTGGGTTTCGCCCTGTGGTGCTCCGTTTTCCAATGCGTCCTACCCCCGATCAGAGAGTGTCAGGTGGTCGTACACACCATTGACGCCCCTCACACCCTCAGCAACTACGCGCGAAAGGTCCCGTTCGCTCTCTGAATTAACCACTCCCCATAAATGGACCATGCCGTCGGTAACCGTAATGGTCAGGTTGACGCCCGTTACGTCTGAGTTCTCTTTTAACCTTGTAAGAATGCTACGACGGATCGCATAGTCGCCTGGAGCCGTGTCGTCGAGCTTGGCCGTAATAAGAGCATGTAAGAGGTCAGCGCGGCTAACCATGCCAACTAGATTATCTCCCCTCATCACTGGTACTCGCTTGATGCCGCGCTCCTCCATCAACGCCGCGATTTGAGTGAGCGAGGCTCCCTGGTCAACCTGAACCAGATTCGCGGTCATCACATCTGCCACTTTCCAGCTGTGACTTTTCACATAACTACGTGCCCTCTCCCCGTTGGTGCTGAGGTGCTGATCATCTGGCGAAAGTGCGGGGAGACCGAGTTCCGATCGACGTAAGAAGTCGCCTTCGGTCACAATGCCAACCAAGTGTCCTTGATCATCAAGTACAGGTAAGCCGCTGATGTGGTGGTCCAGCATAATTTGCGCCGCATGGCTGACGCTGTGGTCCGGCGAAACGGTAACCACATCCACCGTCATAACATCCCTCGCTATCATCTGTCTTGATCCCATATGTTCAGTTGGAGTGCGACGTTGGGACGATCCTACCACCTCCCGCCTCTGGCGTTGCACGAAATCCCGCAGTTGGACATCAAGCTGGGTGCGATCGGTCGCTTTTAACACTGACCGAACCGCATGATGATTTCGCGGCCGAGCCGACCTAGTTAAACGTCTCAGAAACAGCATGGCGCGTAGTATTGAACACTTATCCGCCTGCGCGATGAGATAGGCACCGTCTTCAACGAACCGATGTTCTCGCCCCTCTTTCCGGCCTGCGGCCAGCCAGCCCAAAGCCCTCGGCGTCCGCCGAGGTCTGTCGGATCGTCGAGCGGTTCGTAGCCGGACCGACTGGAGATACGCATTAGGCTTAGAATCGACGCACACGAGCCCGCTTGCAGCGCGTATATGCAGAGGTTGCATTCGGGAATCGTCCACCAATATGTTGAGCTCCGCGTATCTCGGTAAGGGCGATCCTCCGAGCTCCTCAGCGAGTTGTCGCTATGCTCTCATCCGCCCACTGCCAATTGCGGATCTCCGGCATGTCTTGACCGTGTGCGCGAATATATGCCCGGTGTTCAAGCAACTTGCTGTCCATCACTTGCTTCAGTCCGATGCGGATGCTCTTCAGTTCTGGCACCCAGTCAAGCACGCTGTGCACGATATGGTAGCGGTCGAGCCCGTTCAGCACGGTCATGTCGAAAGGCGTCGTGGTCGTGCCTTCCTCGTTGTAGCCGCGCACATGGATGTTGCCGTGGTTGGTCCTGCGATAGGTGAGACGATGGATCGTCCAAGGGTAACCGTGGTAGGCGAAGATGACGGGCCTGTTGGTTGTAAACAGCGCGTCAAATTCCCTGTCCGAGAGGCCATGCGGATGATGCTCTTTTGGCTGGAGCGTCATCAAGTCCACCACGTTGATGACCCGGATGGCCAGATCCGGCGCAAGCTCCTTGAGGATCTGCACTGCGGCAAGCGTTTCCAGCGTGGGAACGTCGCCAGCACACGCCAACACCACGTCGGGTTCGCTTCCGCTCTTCGTCGAAGCCCAATCCCAGATACCTATTCCTGCCCGGCAATGAACGATCGCCTTGTCCATGGACAGCCACTGCCACGATGGAGGCTTGCCCGCGACGATGATGTTGACACGATTCCACGTGCGCAGGACATGATCCGTCACGCAGAGCAGTGTGTTCGCATCCGGCGGCAGGTAGACGCGTACGATGTCAGCTTTCTTGTTGAGTGCGACATCGATGAAGCCCGGATCTTGATGACTGAACCCATTGTGTTCCTGATGCCAGACATGGCTCGACAGCAGATAATTCAGCGACGAGATGGGTCTCCTCCACGGAATATCCCGGCACGCATCCAGCCACTTCGCGTGCTGGTTGAACATCGAATCGACGATGTGAATGAACGCCTCGTAGCAGGAAAACAGCCCGTGCCGGCCGGTGAGGAGGTAGCCTTCCAGCCAGCCCTGGCAGGTATGCTCGGATAGAATTTCCAGAACTCTGCCGTCGCGGCCAAGATGGACGTCTTCGGGAAGGATGGTCTCCATCCACGCGCGTTCTGTCACCTGAAAGACATCCTGCAGCCGGTTGGACGCTGTCTCGTCGGGACCCACGATGCGGAAGTTCTTGGATGCGTCGTTGAGCTTCATCACGGCACGCAGGAAATCGCCCATCGCTTTTGTCGATTCGGCTTTCATGGACCCTGGCTGCCCGGTTGCCACCGCATGATCCTGCAATCCGGGGAGATCGAGGGATTTGCGCAAAAGCCCTCCATTGGCATGGGGGTTGGCGCTCATGCGACGCAGGCCTTGCGGCGCCGTTTCCCGGATTGATGCCAAGGGGGCGCCGCTGGCGTCAAAAAGCTCTTCGGGCCGATAGCTTTTCAGCCATTCCTCCAATAACTTCAGATGCTCGGGATCGTTCGCGATCCCCGACAACGGCACCTGATGCGACCGCCAGAATCCTTCGGTCTTCAGGCCATCAACCTGTTTCGGGCCGGTCCAACCCTTCGGGCTGCGCAACACGATCATCGGCCACTTGGGACGTGAGGACAGTTTAGAGCCGCCCCGCGCGATGTTCTGAATGTCATGAATTTTGTCCATCGCCTGGTCGAGAACAACTGCCATGCGCTCATGCATCAGTGCAGGATCGTGCCCTTCGACAAAGAGCGGCTCGTAGCCGTAGCCGATGAACAGCGCTCGCAGCTCGTCCTCGGGGATGCGCGCCAGAATGGTGGGATTGGCGATCTTGTAGCCATTCAAATGCAGGATCGGCAAAACGGCGCCGTCGCGCGCAGGGTTCAGGAACTTGTTCGAATGCCATGCGGCCGCCAGCGGCCCGGTTTCAGCTTCTCCATCGCCGACCACGCAGGCAACGATGAGGTCCGGATTGTCAAAGGCCGCACCAAAGGCATGGGAAAGAGCATAGCCGAGTTCGCCGCCCTCATGGATGGATCCAGGCACATCGGGCGCGGCATGGCTGGGTATACCGCCCGGGAACGAAAACTGCCGGAACAGTTTCTGCATTCCCGCCTCATCGAGCGTGATGTCTGGATAGAGTTCACTATACGTGCCTTCGAGATAGGTATTGGCGACCATTGCCGGGCCGCCATGGCCAGGCCCACAGACATAGATGACGTCCTCGTTGCGTGCTCGGATAATGCGGTTCAGATGGGCGTAGATGAAACTCAGGCCTGGTGATGTACCCCAGTGGCCAAGGAGCCTTGGCTTAACATGCTCAAGCCGAAGCGGTTCGCGCAACAGTGGGTTGTCTATCAAGTATATCTGGCCAATCGTCAGATAATTTGCTGCCCGCCAGTACGTGTCGATATCGTGCAATTCGCGCTGCGAAAGACGTTCAGAGTGAATAACTGCCTTCAGGGGATCGCTCATAGTGGCTCCTGGTTTCGCAGACCTAAAAATTTGCGTAGTGGGGGCGGACTCGGCTGCGAAGTCGAAGCACCGTTCTTGGCGTCTCTATCGACACTAACGCATCAAGCGAACCTTGGGTCCGTTCGTCCGAGACGAATACGAAGCGATAGACATAAAAACGTGCGGACGGGGTTCCATAGCCGGCGAGCGCCTCTATCGTGGCCATCGTTTTGGCAAGGAGCAGCAACCTGCAAGAAATCCGCTAATCTCTGTTCGTCACTGCAACGGCGCGAAGATCGGGAACGAGCGATCCTTCACCGCTGATCCGGATATCTGCAGCATTTGCCTCATCCGTATCGATATGCATCTCGGTCACGGCGTTGGCGCTGACGCGAATGAGCGTCTTGCCGAACACCAGCCCGCGCTCTTCGTCGCCGATGTGAACGTCCACGAGCATTCCGTCCGCGAGGCCCAGGCGTCCGGCATCATTCGGGTTGGTATGAATGTGCCGCGCAGCCACAATCAGCCCGTCGGTATTGAGGCTACCGACGGGTCCGATGAGGCGAACCGTTGGCGTGCCGTCCAGTTTGCCACTATCGCGAACGGGCGCATCAATGCCGAGCGCAAAACCATCTGTTCTTGAGATTTCGATCTGTGTCCGCAGACGCTCGGGCCCAAGGATGGCGACACGCTCCAGGCGACCTTTGGGTCCCTCCAGGACAACGCGCTCGCTTGCCGCCCATTGCCCGGGCTGGCGAAGAGGAACCGCGGGCGTCAATCGGTATCCGGCTCCAAACAAGGTCTCGACGGCTGCTCGGGACAGGTGAACGTGACGGGCCGATACCGCGACAGGGATCGGTTCGGGCACGGTTGCCTTTGGCGTCAATGCAGCGGCTGTCTCCCTGGCGATCATCAATTGTTCGGCAGTCTCGGTGACAATGACCCGCACTCTCGCGCCATAGGCCTGGATCTGCGGTGCAGCACGGTTAGCGAGGTCCACAAATTGGTTTCGGTCATGGTCGAGCCGCAGACCCATGAATTCCAGTCCATCACAGATGCGCCGACGCATGGACGGGGAGTTTTCGCCGATGCCTCCGGTAAAAACGACCGCATCGAGGCCACCCATCGCCGCCGCATAGGCGCCAATGTATTTCCGGGCACGATAGGCAAACAGTTCGATGGCAAGCTGGGCATCCGTGTCACCTTTTCCGGCCCGCTCTTCGACATCGCGCATGTCGGATGAGCCTGTTAGTCCGATCAGCCCGCTCTGAGAATAAAGAGCGTCCTCTATCTCCGCTATGGAAAGGCCAAGTTGCCGTGACAGAAAGCCGAACAGGCCCGGGTCGACGTCGCCGGAGCGCGTTCCCATTACCAGTCCCTCAAGCGGTGTCATGCCCATCGACGTGTCTATGCTCTCCCCGCGGTTGACCGCACAGACACTGGCACCGTTACCAAGGTGTACGCTGACGATCTGGAGATCACGCAGCGGTTCGCCAATCTCCTCCGCGGCGCGCATAGCCACATACTTGTGCGACGTGCCATGAAACCCAAAGCGCCGCAAACCAGCATCGCGCCAAGCCTTCGGCACGGCGTAAGTCGTTGCACGCGGCGGATTGGTGGCATGAAACGCCGTGTCGAAGACCGCGACCTGGGGCAGGTTCGGCCAGACTTCTTTCGCAATGCGCACAGCCAGCAGATTTGCGGGATTGTGTAGCGGCGCCAATGGCGTCAGCGCCTCGATCGCCGCAACCGTCGTTTCGTCAAGCACTGCTGTCGTTTTGAAGTTTTCACCCCCGTGGACGATCCGGTGGCCGACCGCCTGCAGTTCTGTAACTCCGTGACCATCAAGAATTTGCGGAAGGGCACCTAGGGCGCCGGCAATGTCGCCCATTGGCGCTTGCCCGGTTTCTGTCGCACCATCCTTGGTAATCTTGTAGGAACAGCTCCCGGCCTCAAATTTCTCGTAAGTCGCTTTGAATATTTCGGTCGCCTTGTCTGCAATCTCGAACACGCCGATTTTCAGGCTGGAGCTGCCGCAGTTCAACACAAGTATTTTCACAACGCGCCTTTCAAACCAGTTCGGCTCAGCAGTGTCGCTGGGGTTTCCCCATCACCAACCTGACATGGTCACGGCCGCTGACTTCGCGTCGTCACAGGGGGTGATGGTGACCGTCCGGCTGGAAGCAAACCCATAGCACACCTGAATGAAACTGCCGTGTTCAATCTACGCGAGGAATGAGGAGCCTTAGACAACTTTGTTGGCTACAGTGACCACCGCGCAGGGCGTGAGTTAAGCCGGCAGGGCAAGGATAAGCTTTTGAACGAACAAAGTCGGTCTTATTCACTCGATGATTATTCGCTACTGTCAGGCGAAGCTGTAGCGCGAGAGTTGGGCAGCGATGCCGAGAGCGGCCTGAGCAGGTCGGAGGCGGCGAGGCTCCGGACTGAATTTGGCCTCAATGAACTACGGGCGGTATCGCCGATGCCCGCCTGGCGACGCGTACTTGGACAATTTCGGGACCCGCTCGTTTATCTGCTGCTCGGCGCGATCATTGTAGCCCTTTTGGCGTGGTCCATCGAGGGCCGCGAGGGGTTGCCCGTGGACGCGCTAGTCATCGCCATGGTCGTGATGGCCAATGCCGTTCTCGGTTTCGTGCAGGAAGCAAGGGCCGCGAACGCCGTCGCAGCGCTGGCGCGGATGACGGCTGTGACTTCTTC
Organism: Shinella sp.; assembly: GCF_052438155.1. Lineage (NCBI taxonomy): Bacteria > Pseudomonadati > Pseudomonadota > Alphaproteobacteria > Hyphomicrobiales > Rhizobiaceae > Shinella > Shinella sp. The sequence continues at coordinate 177,731 of NZ_JBQVPI010000011.1, forward strand.
AGTGCTGCGCGACGGGGAGCGAAGGCGCATCCCGAGCGCCGAGCTGGTCCCGGGCGACATCCTGCTGCTTGAAGAAGGCGACGCCGTTGGCGCCGATGGTCGGCTTCTGCTCTCGGCGAGCCTTCGTGTGCAGGAAGCATCGCTCACCGGCGAAAGCGAGGCCGTTTTGAAAGACGCCGCCGCTCTAAATAGCCAGGCCCCGCTCGCCGAGCGGCGCTGCATGGTTTTCAAGGGCACTGCGGTCGTTCAGGGGACCGGTCGCGCCGTCATCACCGCTACCGGCATGCAGACCGAGATGGGCGCTATTGCCACCATGCTCGACGCAACCGTGGAGCAGCAGACACCGCTTCAGAAGGAGGTGGCGCTGATCGGACGCATGCTGGGCATTGCCGTCGTCGTCATCGCCGTCATCGTGGTCGCCACGGTGCTGCTGGTATCTGACATAAAAAGCCCGTCCGACGTCATTACCGTGCTGTTGCTGGGAGTATCGCTGGCAGTCGCGGCGGTTCCGGAAGGTCTTCCGGCCATTCTGTCTCTCGTGTTGGCGCTGGGCGTCCAGCGCATGGCCAAACGCAACGCCGTGGTCAAGACACTCTCGTCGGTGGAGACCCTCGGCTCGGCCTCCGTCATCTGCTCTGACAAGACCGGCACGCTGACGCGCTCCGAGATGACGATCGAGCGGATCATGACGGCGTCGGGCGGCAGCCGCGTTACGGGCGTTGGTTATGCGCCGCTAGGCCGCCTGGAGATCGAGGGCGGCGAAGCGCCCGAAGGAGCGCTTCGCGCCGAGCAGATCGTCGTTCTGAGCGGAGGCAGCCTGGCTGGCAATGCTGCCTTGCGGCAGACTGAAGACGGAGCCTGGGAGATTCAGGGCGATCCAACCGAAGCCGCGTTTCTTGTGGCGGAGCGCAAGCTCGGAGTGGAGGACCGACGCCAGCGACGCTTCGAACGCATCGGTGAGATTCCGTTCAGTTCCGACCGAAAGATGATGTCGACCATCGAGCTCGACCACGAGCATGGCGGCGAACGTATCCTCATCTCTAAGGGCGCGCCCGACGTGTTGATGCAGCACTGCAATCGCATCCGAATTGGCATGGACGTGGCCCCGTTCGACGAGACACAGCGTGCCCGTGCGCACGCCGATGTCGAGCGTCTGTCGGACGAGGCGCTGCGCACTTTGGCGGTCGCCTATCGGCCGCTGGAAGCAGATGAAGACCCGCAATCCAGCGAAACGCTGGAGCACGACCTGATTTTCGTCGGCACTGTTGGCATCATCGACCCGCCGCGCGAGGAAGCGGCGGTCGCGATAGCGCAGGCTCGCCGCGCCGGCATCCGGGTTATGATGATCACCGGCGACCATCCACGCACTGCGGCGCGCATCGCCGCTCTGTTGGGCATTGTAGAGAACGGAACAAAGGCACTGACCGGAGCCGAACTGGACGCCATGGACGATGCGGGTTTCGCGGCTGCGGTACGGGCCACCTCGGTCTATGCCCGTGTGGCGCCCGTCCACAAGCTGCGCATCGTCGATGCGCTTCAGGCAGACGGCAACGTAGTCGCCATGACTGGCGATGGCGTCAACGACGCTCCGGCGCTAAAGGCCGCGGACATCGGCGTTGCCATGGGGATCACCGGCACGGAGGTCACCAAGGAGGCGGCCAAGATGATACTGGCCGACGACAATTTCGCTACCATCGTCGAGGCGGTGCGCGAAGGGCGCGCCATCTTCGACAATATCCGCAAGTTCCTCCGCTATCTGCTGTCGTCCAACATGGGCGAGGTTCTGACCGTGTTCTTGGGCGTCGTCGGAGCTGGCATGATCGGGTTGGGTGACGTTGGCGGCGAGTTGGTGCTGCCGTTGCTGGCCACCCAGATCCTTTGGATCAATCTGGTCACTGATTCCGGCCCCGCGCTTGCGATGGGCATCGACCCGGAAACCGACGATGTGATGGGGCGTCCGCCTCGCAAGGTGAACGAGCGCGCCATCGACGCGCGCATGTGGCGAGGAGTGATCGCAATCGGCCTCGTAATGGCGCTAGCCACGCTTCTCACCATCGATCTTTACCTGCCGGGTGGGCTGATTGAAGGTTCGCAGAGCCTTGATCAGGCTCGAACTGCCGGGTTCACTGTCCTGGTTCTTGCCCAGCTATTCAATTGCTTCAACGCACGTTCTGAGACGACCAGTGCTTTCCGCCATCTGTTTACGAATCGGTGGCTGTGGGCAGCCATTGGACTGTCAGTGCTACTCCAGATTGCGGTCGTCAATTTCGGACCGCTCAACGTGGCGTTCGGGACAGTCCCCCTGCCGCTTGAACAGTGGCTCGTCTGCGTGGCCATCGGCAGCAGCGTCCTTTGGTTCGGCGAGGTCCGCAAATGGGTGCTTCGGCGCTGGGGCAGATGAGACAAGTCACCTACCCAGCCGCACAACACCCGACAAGCCAACAAGAAATCGTCGCCTTGAGCGGAGTCGAACCCTCAACCCCGCTAATTTCTAATTCGATCTCACGAGAACTGCCAGCGAGGTCAGAGACTTAAAAGTCCCAGTCCTCGTCTTCCGTCGCCACCGCCTTGCCGATGACATAGGATGATCCCGAGCCAGAAAAGAAGTCGTGGTTCTCATCGGCATTGGGTGAGAGCGCGGACAGGATTGCCGGGTTGACCTTGCAGGCCTCGGCCGGAAACAAGGCTTCATAACCAAGGTTCATCAACGCCTTGTTGGCATTGTAGTGCAGGAATTTCTTGACGTCCTCCGTCAACCCGACATCATCATACAAGGCTTCGGTGTACGTCGTTTCATTGTCGTAGAGTTCGAGCAGCAGATCGAAGGCGAAATCCTTGATCTCCTGTCGCTTTGCCTCCGGCAGAAGCTCGACGGCGCGCTGAAACTTGTAGCCGATATAGTAGCCATGCACCGCTTCGTCGCGGATGATCAGGCGAATGAGATCGGCGGTGTTGGTGAGCCTTGCCCGGCTGGACCAGTACATCGGGAGATAGAAGCCGGAATAGAACAGGAAGCTTTCGAGGAAGACCGAAGCGATTTTCTTCTTCAGCGGATCGCCGCTATCATACTGCTCCATGATCAGCGCCGACTTGCGCTGCAGGAATTCGTTTTCCTCCGACCAACGATAGGCATCATCGACATCCGACGTCGAGCAAAGCGTTGAGAAGATGGAGGAATAGGAACGCGCGTGCACAGCCTCCATGAACGAGACGTTGGACAGCACGGCCTCCTCATGCTGGGTGACCGCATCCTCCATCAGCCGCACCGCGCCAACACCGTTCTGGATGGTGTCGAGCAAGGTAAGGCCGGTAAAGACCCGGATGGTCAATTGCTGCTCGTTGGCTTTCAACGCCGCCCAAGACGGAATATCGTTGGACAGCGGCACCTTTTCCGGCAGCCAGAAATTGCTGGTCAGACGGTTCCAGACCTCGAGATCCTTGTCGTCGTCGATGCGGTTCCAGTTGATGGCGCGGATGGCGGCTGCGGGTTCCTGGCTTTTAGTTTTCACTTGAATATTCATGTGGCTCACCGGCGTTAGAGTGCGCAGGATACGCAGCCCTGCACTTCCGTGCCGGTCAGCGCCATCTGGCGAAGGCGGATGTAATAGATGGTCTTGATGCCCTTCTTCCAGGCATAGATCTGCGCCCGGTTGATATCGCGGGTCGTCGCCGTATCGCGGAAGAACAGCGTCAGCGATAGTCCCTGATCGACGTGCTGGGTGGCCGCCGCGTAGGTGTCGATGATCTTTTCCGGGCCGATCTCGTAGGCGTCCTGATAGTAGTCGAGATTGTCGTTGGTCATGAAGGCGGCCGGGTAATAGACGCGGCCGATCTTGCCCTCCTTGCGGATCTCGATCTTCGAGACGATCGGGTGGATCGAGGAGGTCGAGTGGTTGATGTAGGAGATCGAGCCTGTCGGCGGCACGGCCTGCAGGTTCTGGTTATAAAGCCCGCCTTGCATGACGGCAGCTTTCAGGTTTGACCAGTCTTGCTGGGTCGGGATGTGGATGCCGGCTTTCTCGAACAGTTCGGTGACGCGCTCGGTCGCGGGCATCCATTCTTGTTCGGTGTATTTGTCGAAGTAGTCACCTGAAGCATATTTCGAGTTCTCGAAACCCTTGAAGCTGTTACCCTTCTCGACCGCCAGCCGGTTCGAGGCGCGGATGGCGTGATAGGTCACGGTGTAGAAATACATGTTGGTGAAGTCGACGCCTTCGTCCGAACCGTAGAAGATGCGCTCGCGGGCGAGATAACCGTGCAAGTTCATCTGGCCGAGGCCAATCGCATGGCTGTCTTCGTTGCCCTTGGCAACCGAAGGCACGGAGGTGATATTGCTCATCTCGGAAACCGCCGTGAGTGCCCGGATCGATGTCTCGATCGTCCTGCCGAAATCGTCTGAATCCATTGCGTTGGCAATATTGAGCGAACCGAGATTGCAGGAAATATCCTTGCCCATGTGATCGTAGGACAGATCGGCCGTGTAAGTGCTGGCGTCGCTGACCTGCAGGATTTCCGAGCAGAGATTGCTCATGGTGATGCGCCCGGCGATCGGATTGGCGCGGTTCACCGTATCCTCGAACATGATATAAGGGTAGCCGCTTTCGAATTGGATTTCGGCGATCACCTGGAAGAACTCGCGTGCCTTGATCTTCTTCTTCTTGATCCTACTGTCGGCGACCATCTCCTCGTATTTTTCCGTAACGGAAATCTCGCTGAAGGCGACGCCATAGACGCGCTCCACGTCATAGGGCGAGAACAGATACATATCCTCGTTGTTCTTGGCGAGTTCGAAGGTGATGTCCGGCACGACGACGCCCAGCGACAGTGTTTTGATGCGGATCTTTTCGTCGGCATTTTCGCGCTTGGTATCGAGGAAGCGCATGATGTCCGGGTGATGAGCGTTGAGATAAACCGCACCTGCGCCCTGACGCGCGCCGAGCTGGTTGGCATAGGAAAAACTGTCTTCTAGAAGCTTCATCACCGGGATGACGCCGGAGGACTGGTTTTCGATCTGCTTGATCGGCGCGCCCGCCTCGCGAAGATTGGTCAGTGACAAGGCAACGCCGCCGCCGCGCTTGGAAAGCTGCAGCGCCGAATTTATCCCGCGGGCGATCGATTCCATATTGTCCTCGATGCGCAGTAGAAAGCACGACACGAGCTCCCCGCGCTGCTTCTTGCCGGCATTGAGGAAGGTCGGCGTGGCCGGCTGAAAACGGCCGGCGATGATCTCGTCGACCATGTTGCGGGCATGCTGTTCATTGCCGCGCGCAAGCGTCAGCGCGACCATGCAGATGCGGTCTTCGTAGCGCTCAAGATAACGCTTTCCGTCGAACGTCTTCAGCGTGTAGCTGGTGTAATATTTGAATGCACCAAGGAAGGTCGGGAAGCGGAACTTCTTGTCATAGGCGTAATCGAACAGGTCGCGGACGAAATTGAAAGAATATTGGTCCAGAACCTCCCGTTCGTAATAACCTTCGGTGACAAGGTAATCGAGTTTCTCCCGCAGGTTATGGAAGAACACGGTGTTCTGGTTGACGTGCTGCAGAAAATACTGCTTGGCCGCCTGCCGATCCCGGTCGAGCTGGATCTTGCCGTCCTCGTCATAGAGGTTCAGCATGGCGTTCAATGCATGGTAATCGAGTGCGGCGTCTGGACCTTTGATCACGGCCTTGCCGCCCGAATGGGCCACGGCCTCGAGCGGAGCCTCGCTTGCATCCCGCATTACAGAATTGCTTGTCGCGTCCAAAATCGTTCCAATCCGTGTTTGACCTGATCGACATCTTCCTGCGTGCCCAGAAGCTCGAACTTGTAGAGAAAAGGCACCTGGCACTTGGCGGATATGATATTGCCGGCGCTGCAAAAGGCTGCGCCGAAATTGGTGTTTCCGGCGGCGATCACGCCGCGGATGTTCTTCCGGTTGTCCGCGTTATTCAAAAAGCGGATCACCTGTTTCGGAACCGCGCCTTTTTGCTCGCCGCCGCCATAGGTCGGGACGATCAGAACGTAAGGGGCATCGGCGTCGAGAAGCTCATCGCTATTGATCGGGATGCGCCGGGCCTCGAGGCCCAGCTTGCCGACAAAACGGCGGGTGTTTTCCGACTTGGTGGAAAAATAGACGAGACCACCCATCACGTTCAGGCCCCTCAAATCAGGCAGCAGCAGACAGACCGCTAATCATGTCCGGACGGAAACCGGCCCAATGCTGCTCACCCGCGATCACCACCGGTACCTGACGATAGCCGAGGCCCTGCACCAGTTCGTAAGCTTCGGCATCAGCTGAAACGTCGACGATCGTGTAGTCGATGCCCTGGCGGTCGAGCGCCCGGGTGGTAGCAGTGCATTGAACGCAGGCGGGCTTGCTGTAAACGGTGATGGTCATGGTCGTCCCCTCGTATGGAATAGGCGTGCGAAAGCATTCGGACATCCGCCGATATCCGGGCAAAAACTGGTTTGAAAGCAGCAAAAGAAAGCCGCCGGTCGCGCTTAAGCGCCCGTCACTCGCGTCGACATGGATAAAAACTCGAACTCATAGGACTTCACCCCGAAGTGGTTCATGCGGACTGTTCGGGGAAGCGCAGGCGCGGAGACATCCCGCACCATTACGCGACCTTCCGGACACCCCGCCCGTGGACGTTTTCGTTTGAGGCAGGTCTCCTGGCTTGCGGGTCATCACATCCATCTCACCTTCCCGAGGCTTTGGGGCCTCAGTGGTTACCGAGCGGATGCTCGTCGCTCACAGTTGCGGGGGCAGCTCCGGCATTGCCTGGCCCATCTTGGACCTGGCGCACCGTATTCCCGTCTTAGCTTCCGACGCGAATCGGAAGAACCTCGAACACTATATATAGTAGATGAGGAGAACTTTTCGTCAACGACTATGAGTGTTGAGCCAAGAAAAGGCTGGGGATTGGGTAGCGCGGTAGTCCCTCCACATTCGGTCAGGCCCTGTAACCCTAGCCTCTTATCGGAACTCGGTGGTCCGACCCTGCACAATAGGCACCAATTTAGCCTTCGTATGAAGGCTCACTGGCGGCCCAGTGTAGACTGCAAGCCTATCTCCGGTCCTCGAGACTGAGCCCTCGTGTGGTCTAGGCATGGAGGTAGGCATGCAATAGAGCAGCGTCGCCCGTTGATCGTTCTGACGGATATCGATGACGCGGCCGAAGAATACGTGATGGGTCGCTTCGTCAACGCTGCTGATGCGGCCGCATTCAAAGCTGACCGAAGCGTTGGCCAGGACAGGTACACCTGTGAGCCCGACTTCCCAATCGCCGACGGAAAAACGGTCTTCCGTCGACGTTTTCCCGCCGAAATGGTCGGAGATGCACTCGTGGCCCGGCATCAATGTATTGACGCAAAAGTGCGCCGCGTTTTCGAAGGCATGAAAACAGGAGCTCGCACGATTGATACAGACGAGAAGTGTCGGCGGTGTGTCGCTAACGCTGCAGACCGCCGAGGCCGTAAAGCCGTAACGCGTGCCGCTAGATATGGTGGTGACGACGTTGACCGCCGAGCCGAGGCGCGACATGCCGTCGCGAAACGTCGCCTTGTCGACAGGGTCGAAGCGGTGATCCACCATAGTCATGCCGGCCTCTGGATACCCAGCCGGCACTAAGCCGTGAGCTCTTTTCGGACGATTTCTGCGCCCGCGCTCAGAGCATTCAGCTTGCCCCGCGCTACCCGGCGCGAGAGAGGCGCCATGCCGCAATTGGTGCAAGGGCAAAGGTTCTCGCCATCGACAAACTGGAGTGCTTTTCGAAGGGTAGCGGCGACCTCCTCTGGGGTTTCAATGATGTCGGATGCTACGTCGATGGCCCCCACCATCACCTTTTTGCCCCGAACAAGTTCGATAAGATCCATTGGGACGTGAGAGTTATGGCATTCCAGCGAGATCATACCGATGCTGGATTTCTGCAATTTGGGGAGCGTCTCCTCATATTGCCGCCACTCGGACCCCAGGGTCTTCTTCCAATCCGTGTTGGCCTTGATGCCGTATCCGTAGCAAATATGGACCGCGGTTTGGCAGTTGAGGCCTTCGATTGCCTTTTCCAAGGTCGCGACGCCCCAATCATTCACCTCGTCGAAGAAGACGTTGAAGGCGGGCTCGTCGAACTGAATTATGTCGACGCCGGCGGCCTCCAGTTCCCGGGCCTCCTGATTGAGGATTTTGGCGAACTCCCAGGCCAGCTTTTCCCGGCTTTTATAGTGGCCGTCGAAAAGCGTATCGATCATGGTCATCGGACCCGGCAGAGCCCATTTGATCGGCTGCTTGGTCTGTTGACGTAGGAATTTGGCATCTTCGACGAATACCGGCTTCTGGCGAGACACGGCACCCACGACCGTCGGCACGCTCGCATCGTAGCGATCGCGGATCCTGACCGTTTCACGCTTTTCAAAGTCGACCCCGTCGAGGTTCTCGATAAAGGTTGTGACGAAATGCTGGCGGGTCTGCTCACCATCACTGACGATATCAATGCCCGCCTGCTGCTGATCGTCCAGCGCAAGCCGCAGCGCATCCTGCTTGCCCGTGAGCAACTCCTCGCCTTGCAGCTTCCAGGGCGACCAGAGCTTTTCAGGTTCTGCAAGCCACGAGGGTTTGGGCAAGCTACCGGCGGTTGACGTGGGCAACAGTTTTTTCATGTTGGGCTACCTTATGTTTTTGGTTCGTCAAAAGGCGTGATTGGCAGACCATTGCTCAAGAACCGTCTTGTACGGCTTGATGAAGTGCTCCTCGGCGAATTTCCCCTGCACCACGGCGAGCCGGCTGCGCTCTTCACGATCGTAGACAATACGCGTCAGCGAATAATCCTGGTGCTTCAGATTTGGCTGATAGCAGGCCCCTGCCGAGGAGTTGGCGTTGTAAATCTCGGGCCGATAAATCTTCTGAAACGTCTCCATCGTGCTGATGGTGCTGATCAGCTCGAGATTGGTGTAATCGTCGAGCAGATCGCCGAGAAAATAGAGGGCAAAAGGCGCGACGCTATTCGGCGGCATGAAGAAGCGAACCTGCAGCCCCATTTTTTTAAAGTAGTAGTCCGTCGCAGACTGTTCATCCTGCTGGTATTCGACGCCCAATACCGGATGCTGGTTTCCAGTCCGACGGTATGTCTTGCTGCTGGAGGCACTCAGGCAGATGACCGGGGATTTGAGAAAGCGCTTTTTGTAAGCATCTGAACTCAGGAAGGATTTGAACAGCTTTCCATGCAGGTCGCCGAAATCATCCGGCGTGGCGAATGCGGGGCGATCCTTGTTGTAAGCCGGCAATACGACGCTGAAGTCGTAATCTCGGACATAGGAGGAAAAATTATTGCCGACGATGCCCTCGATGCGTTCGCCAGTCTGTCTGTCGACGATATTCGTCTTCAGGATTTCGATGAGTGGAAAGGCGTCATTTTTTACACCAGCACCGATCGTCATCTCAACCGAAATGATCTCGAGCTCGACCGCATAGCGATCGCCCTTGGGATTATCCCAATGCGCCAGGGCGTTGAAGCGATTATCGATCATCCTAAGCGCGTTGCGAAGATTCTCCGCCCGGTTGTCGCCTCTCGCCAGGTTTGCGAAATTCGTCGTGGCACGCGTGTTGTCGGAGGGACGATAATCCTCATCGAAGCGAATGCTTTTGATAGAAAATGCGAGATCTTCGTTCGTTGCCATCCGTCTTCCTCAGTTCTCGATATAGAACCAAACCCTGGTTCGTCGTCTTCCAGCCGAGACAATTCTCCGCCCGACTTTCTCAGCCCGCTTCCTTCATATTGTCGATAATCAGGCGCGGTGCGTGCTTTATGCCCGAGGCCTGGGTCGAGAAATATTGGTTTTATCTCATTGAACGATGAGCCGTGCTCATGAGTGGTCGCAGACCGGTTCGCAGGCGGCTTGACCACTTCAGCAACATGCGACATTGGTTCGTCATCGTGGTTCTGCGGCGCGCAAATGCTCCGGAGCTAAGAGGGAATTCGGTGAGGGGCTTGATCACAGCCCGAAGCCGAAGCTGCCCCCGCAACTGTAAGCGGCGAGCGAAAGTCCATCCAAGTCACTGAGGCCTGCCTCGGGAAGACGGACCAGAGCGAAGACCCGTAAGCCAGGAGACCTGCCACGATAGATAACGTCCACGGGCGGGGTGTCCCGGAGTGCCGCTTTCGCGATCGGTGTTCCCGTGCCATCGTCTCTGCGTCATGCCACTGCCCTGCCGCAACCTGATGGTAGAGCCGATGACTGAGACGAGGACTGGGCCGAGGATTGAGACTGCGACGATGGGCAAGCCTGCCCGGCATGGCTCGACAACCAATCTCATCGATATCGTTTTCCCCGGAGATACCAATCATCACGGCACCCTGTTTGGGGGAGCCGGGTTGGCTCTGATGGATCGCGTCGCCTTTATCGCGGCGACCCGGTTCGGGCGGGTGCCTTTCGTGACGGCGTCCTGCGAGCGGATCGACTTCCGGCAGCCCGCGCGCATCGGGCACATTGTCGAACTCACCTCCAGACCGGTCAAAGCCGGGCGCCGTTCCCTGACGGTCGAGGTCGAGATGGTGGCTGAGGCCATCGTCGGTCGTGAGCGGCATACCTGTACACGCGGTCTATTCCATATGGTCGCCAGACCGGAGGGACAGGACGGCGCCAATTACTCGCTGCCCGCACTGCTTCCGGAGGCGGAAGCCGCGCCGGGCACCAGCGATACCGTCACCATGGTCGAGATTGTTTTTCCGGATCAGGCAAACAGTGCCGGCCGGATGTTCGGGGGCGAAGCAATCTCCTACATGACCAAGGCCGCATTCGTCGCAGCGTCCCGCTATTCCAGTAAGCTGGTGGTCCTGGCGTCATCCGAGCGTATCGATTTCGCGAGGGCAATCGAGATAGGTGAAATCGTCGAGACCGAGGCACGCGTCGAGCGCGTGGGCCGGAGTTCGACGTCGATCGAGACGAAACTCTGGTCCGAGAACCTACTGACCGGCGAGAGGCAACTCACAGCCGCCGGGCACTTCACCATGGTCGCGGTCGACGCCGATCATCGGCCGGTTCCCGCGTGCGAGAGCGGCGATGTCGCTGATCACCAAGGGCGGGCCTAACCATGCTGGACAGACAACATTTATCGATCCTGCGCGAAGTCGACCGCCTCGGTAGCCTGACGGCGGCGGCAGAGCGCCTGAACGTCTCCCAATCCGCTCTCAGCCACACTATCCGGAAGCTGGAGGAACGCTATGGCGTGGCGATGTGGGAGAAGGATGGACGAAACCTCCGTCTCACCGAGGCCGGACGATACATCGTGATCCTCGCTCAGCGCGTTCTGCCGCAGATCGAACGAGCCGAGGATGTCCTGTCGGATTATCGCCAAGGCCAGCGTGGCTCGCTCAAGATCGGCATGGAATGCCATCCTTGCCACCAGTGGCTGATGGGTGTCACCAAGCCCTACCTCATGGAGTGGCCGCAGGTAAGCCTCGAACTGACGACGTCGTTTGCCGCCGGCGGTGTGGCGGCGCTGACAGGATACGAAATCGATATTCTGATCACGCCGGATCCGATCGAGATGCCCGGCATTCATTATCTCGCGGTATTCGACTACGAGCTCGTGCTTGCCGTGCCCGCCGATCATCCGCTGGCCCTGAAAGGCCACGCGGAACCTGCGGATCTGCTGAATGAGACGCTGTTCACCTATCCCGTACCGCCGGAACGACTGGATGTGTTTACCCAGTTCCTTGTCCCCGCCAACAGCCGGCCGCGCCACCACCGCAATGTCGAGACGACAGAGATGATGCTTCAGCTCGTTGCGGCATCCCGCGGAGTCAGCGCCATTCCCGACTGGCTGGTGCACCGGGAGGCGGCTGCGCTCGGCCTTCGTCCCGTCAGGATCGGAACAGCTGGGATCCAGAAAAGCATCCACCTTGGTCTGAGAGATGGCGACGACACTGTCGATTTTATCGCCGGGTTTCTCGCGACGTCGCGCCAAGCGTTGGCGTGACGAGGCATGACGAGGCATGACGAATGGGTCTAACGGCTCCGTAGACAGCGCGAGAGAGAGAGCGAAAATAGAGAGTGCCATTTAATGGTCTTGAACGGAATCGAACCGCCGTTCTACGGCAGAGATGCGCTAACATCCTGAATTTAATCCCAATCATGCCTCTGCTTCCGATAGTTGATTTTAGTCGTCGTCCTGGCGCGCCAAACCAAACCAATCCCCAGTGTCAATTGATTTGTATCGTAAGCGCCACAAGTGGATTTGGCGGTGGATACTCCGAAACTCTCCAAACAAGGCGAGCGAATCGCAGTATAAACAACTCAAACTGGTGGGGTCTTACTTGGCTGATTTGTTTACACAGCGGGTTTCCATATCTTTGCCTGAGCGATATTTGCTGCGTGGCCGTGTCGCAGGGAACCTCATTCGGCAACTTGCTGCACCTCGGACAGATCTTGATGTCGCTTTGGATGCCAACACAAAAGGCTATTTTAGCGATTTAGCCGATGAACCGAGTATCGCCCTTTTACGAAGGGGAATAAAGCCGCCTTCGAATTACGATCAGATTGTTCGTATTGACGAGGTGGTGCCAATCTCATCGATCCGAGCAGTACTGTCCCGCCCATCGGTGCGCTGGCAGAGGCCAGCACCTCTAGAGCCGGCCAAGATATCCCTCCAAGATTTCTCGGAGCGGCACAAATCAATCAGAGCGACTTGGAACGATGCTCTTTCCTTGCGAGAGGAGCAATACGAAGGCGATCGGCGCGTCATCACGGGGTTTCGGCCGCCTCAGATCGGTGCCGTTCATGCGATCAAGGCGCATTGGGTTGTGTCCGATGCCCCTTCAACGCTCGTGATGCCTACAGGGACTGGCAAGACGGAAACCATGCTCAGCGTCTTCGTGTCTAGCGATGTCGATAAGCTTCTTGTTATCGTCCCGTCCGACCAGCTACGCACGCAGATCAGCGAAAAGTTCATCAACTTCGGAGTGCTGAAGCAGTTCGACCTAATAAAAGGAACGGCTCTTTATCCAGTTGTGGCTACCCTAAAGAAGGCACCTACTTCTCTGGAGGAAGTCGACGCCATTTTCGGCCGCGCGCAGGTTGTTGTTGCCACCATGCAGTCGGTCTCGCGACTAACCGTTGAGCTTAAGGATCGTATCGCAACGCATGTCACGCATCTCTTCGTCGACGAGGCACATCACATAGGCGCGACGACGTGGAAAGCTTTCAAGACCCATTTCGTCCGGCAGAAGCGCTTGATCCTGCAGTTCACAGCGACGCCCTACCGGAACGACAAAAGGCGAGTGGATGGTAAATTCATTTTCGTTTACCCGCTGCGGCGGGCCCGTGAGCAACACCTGTTTCGGCCTGTCAACTATATCCCCGTAATGGAATCCGATCCCGCTCAGGCCGATCTGTCGATTATCCGGGAGGTAGGTGAGGCGCTCGATCGCGACCTGCTTCAGGGGCTAGACCATTTGGCGATGGCCCGTACAAGTGTCATAGACAGGGCACAGACCCTTTTGACCCTTTATAGGAAGCACCTGCCCCGACATGCCGCAGAGCTGGTCCATAGCAAGATGCCGGCGAGCGAACGCGAGGACGCATTGCGGAGGCTGCGTAGCGGGGCAATCCGCATCATCGTGTGTGTCGACATGCTCGGAGAAGGTTTCGACCTTCCTCGTCTCAAGATCGCAGGCCTTCATGATCGCCATCGAAGCGAGGCGGTGACCTTACAGTTCATTGGCCGGTTCACTCGCGCCGAAACAGGTCTTGGCGACGCCACTGTGATCGCGGGGGTGTCACTCGAAGATCCAAAGGAATGGCTCAACGCGCTCTATAAAGAGGACGCTGACTGGAACACACTTCTCGAAACTGGAAGCGAAAGCCGCGTCGAGCATCAACGGCGACGCGAAGAGCTCTACACCGGCCTCGATGCGGATTTCGAAGCCATTCCCGTCGAAACCGTCACGCCTAAGCTCAACGCGCACGTCTTCAGAACCCACTGCGAACTCTGGGACCCACAGGCATTGGAAGCGATCGAGACACCCTCCGTCGAGTTGGTCGAAGGCCCGATCGTCAATGACGAGCTGCGACTTGTGATGGCGGTCACCCGCCACGAGGACGGCCTTCGCTGGACCCGCGTTAAGGAGCCGACCAACGTCATCTACAATCTAGTAATGGCGCACTGGGATCAGGAAAAAGAACTGCTCTATATGCAAAGCTACCCGGAGGACGGCCTAGTTGTCACTATTGCCCGTCTTCTATGCGGCACTAACGTCAAACTTTTGGACGGCGAAGCCGTTTTTCGCGTGCTTCACGGGTTCAGGCGGGTGATGCTAACAAACCTAGGCGTAAAGGAAACGCAGGTGAAGCCGATCCGTTTTCAGCTGTCGACCGGCATCGACATTACCGAGCAGCTCGAACTCACCGTCGAGAACAGATCGAGGATAAAGACAAATCTTTTCGGTACCGGATATGTGGACGAGCCTATCTATGCGGGCGACGACGTCGATGAAGTACAAGCAGGGAAGAGAAGCATCGGATGCTCAACCAAGGGCAAGATCTGGTCCCAGGAGGGCACTGTCTCACCGGACGACTGGGTCAGTTGGTGCCAGACGATCGGTCCCAAAATCGCTGACGAGTCGATAAACACTGAGATGGTACTGCGCAACGTACTTCGTCCTAAGCGTCAGCAAGTGTTTCCTACTGGGAAAATCCCTATTTCGATCGATTGGCCAGAAGGTCTCTCTGTGTCGGATGAGGATCGCACAGATATCTCCTTCGGCGAGCACTCGACCCCGCTGTCAGAGTGCGATTTAGAAATTTCAGCTTTCGAGACCGGCGCGCCGGTGCGGTTCCGACTGCGAAGTGCAGGATTGTCGGCTGAGTTCGAGGCCGACATCCGCGATGGCGTCTCGACCTTCCGCCGAAGCTTCGGTGCCCTGGTAGCCATCACCCGGGGGAAGCGCACGCGTGATATTCTTGACCTGTTTCACGAAGATCCTCCTGCAATACGATTCACGGACGGAGACATGTTGATCGGCGCCGACCTAGCCTCCGCGCCGGGAGACGACAAGCCGCTTTTCGATGTGACGACGATGGAAGCGTTTTCATGGGAGGGCGTCGATATCACGCAAGAGTCGCAAGGCCCGTTACGAAAGTCGGGGACGATTCAGCATGCGACGATAGCCAGGCTGCTCGCGGCGGAGCCGGCTTATAACGTGATTTTCGATGGTGACGCTTCCGGCGAGGTGGCGGACATCGTTGCCATTCGTAGGCAAGGACGGTTCCTCGATGTCGAGCTTTATCATTGCAAGTTCTCGTCGAAGGATAAACCAGGCGCTCGCGTTGACGATCTCTACGAGATCTGCGGA
The DNA here is from genome assembly GCF_052438155.1 of Shinella sp. Taxonomy (NCBI): domain Bacteria; kingdom Pseudomonadati; phylum Pseudomonadota; class Alphaproteobacteria; order Hyphomicrobiales; family Rhizobiaceae; genus Shinella; species Shinella sp. The sequence continues at coordinate 193,060 of NZ_JBQVPI010000011.1, forward strand.
CAGGCAATGAAGGCCGTTCGATGGGCTGACCCGCGGAGTAAGTTCCTGCAGAGGCTTCGCCGACAGGAGGAGAACAGGCAGAAGGCTGGCCAACAAACTCGATTCATCAGTGGCGATCGCCCAATTCTGGATGACTGGTTGACAAACCGCAGAGACCTCGTAACGCGGTTTAGTATGACCCTTGTTCAGCCGGGCTATTCCAAGGCTAGGACTGCCCCTGACCATTTGCCAATCCTCGGTTCGGTGCAGGCCTATCTACATCAAACGTATAATATCAAACTTAGCTTTTGGAGCAGCCCGTAAGGATCTAGGTTCACCATCAGAGCAATCGTGCTGATATGTGCTCAAGCTTTAACGGGAAACAATCCCGGCAAATCCTGGATATCCGCATAAAAATTGTCAGATCGGCGGTATAGCGTCTGGTCGAAGAGCCGCAAGTCGACTACATTTTTCACAAGTTGCTGTTTCGTCTGTAGCCTGCCGATTGACTGATTAAAGCTCTAGAACAATGTAATCCACAAAGCCTCTTTCCATTCTACCTCAGATCATTATGTCCACCCAGGGAGCGTGCGCGGCCAACTTCTCGAAATCAGTCCGAGGCGGCTGTGGCGACGAGAAAGACAGCACCTCGTACTCCTTGTAAAGCTTGATGGTCTCTGGCTTAATATCGGCCGCCTTGAAAGCTGGAGCATACTTCTTCGAATTGCCGATGCGTCCGCCAAGGTCTACGAGAAGCTTGGCCTCTGGAATCGTCTTATACCGACCTCGCTCCGTCGAAGCTGCAGCCTGTGCCTTGGATCCCGGAGGCAATATCGCGTTCAGTATGTCGACCGGTTCATAGGAAGTGCCAGGCGCTCGGTCGATCCCCTCGCCCCACGGCGTCGCGTTAATGCTGCCGTGATGCCCGACTTTCAAGAAATCGACCGGTTTATCGAGAAGCGCCCTGTGTCGATTCCAAATCGTGTTCCAGGAGCTGTTGCCCTTGCCTTCCTTGAATTTCGGCTGCCATTCGGCATCCCCGACGAAAAGCAGTCGTTTGCCGTTCCATTCGATGAGCAAGACGACGCTGGTGTTGTTCACAAGTGCCCCATCGCCCTCAGAGAAGGCTAAAGCACTCGACAGCATCCTGCTCTGAAGGTTGCGGAAATCGATGGGAGCCACATTTCTAGGCAATGCCTCCGACCCGCGCGGCACAGATATGAAGCTCTCTACCTTACCGTCATCGGCGAGTTGAACTAGCTTGCTGATCGAGGAATCCTCCGGCGTTCCGAGATACCAATGGTCGATATCCTCTTCCGGACCCAGGATGTGGAAAGTCGCGCCAGCTATCGGTAGCTTGAGATCTCCGCCGGTCGACTGACCTGCATGGACATAGACGGGCTCGATCCCATTCGAGTTCGGAAGGTTCTTCGTCAGATTTTGAACGGCCGTATCGTTGTCGGCTGCATAGGCACCGAAAAGCGCGTCGAATTCTGGACCGAGATTGAGCGTTACGGCTTGCGTCAATGCCTGTCCGGCCAGTTCGTGGAGCTTGCTGGCCCGTTTTGCCTGGGGGTTCCCGGGCTTCATCGCCGCGCTCATCCACATGGCCTTGATTGCCACGTCGTCCCATAAGGGCAGCCCGAAGCCAGCCATATGGTCTTTGTGCTTGTGCGTTACGATGAGAAGATCGAGGCGCTTTTTGCCATTTTCTTCCGGCAACTCCTTTTTCAAGAGGGGAACCGCATCCCGCAGGTACCCCTCGCCGCTCAACGTTCCGCAGTCGATGACAATGTGGAAGTCGCCCCCATTTTCATGGGCTCCGGGAATGCGGCAGTAGATGAAGTCGCCAAGGCCGACGTAAAACATCCGGATCAGGAGCTGATCTGCCACTGGCGTCCTCCAACTTCCTGGTCATCGTCGTGGTTGAGATTGAAATGCGGAGACATGCCGAAGGTCAGAAGACCATCCTGACGGCCAGCTTCATAAGGTGGAATGGCGCGGGCAAGAACGCCGAGCGGACTGAACTGCGTGTCCCCGATCATGCCAAGCTTGATTCGCTTGGCCAGGTCTTCCAGGAACTTTGAGCGACGGGCCAAGCCGTCAGCCCTCTCGTTCTTCCGGGCGTCATCCGTTCCCAGCACCTCTGTCCCTGGCTTGCGTGACCAATGGATGAGGTTGCCGTTTTGGTCGAGTACGATCGTCCCGCCACACAACATAGCAGTGCGCTCTCCATCGAATTTCCCAAACTGGGCACCATTCAGGGAAATCTCTTCCTTCCAGATGTACTGCAGGACGATCTGGTCAGACTGTTGCCGCCCCTCTGTCGTGAGTTTGCGAGCCCGCGCGATATCAGCGACCGTGAGATCGACCGTCGGGGGTATCAATAGCTCGCGGCGATTGTCATCGAGGAAGCGATAGGCGCTGCCCCGCGACGCGGAGATATCGTCGATGCTGTGGAATACCGCCAATCCGGGGCGCGTAAAGACCGGTGTTGGATCAAGGACGCTTCGATCCCCCTCCGTCAGTATCTCCCTGTGAAGGAACGCCTCGAAGATTGCCTTCCGAAACCCGTCTGGATCGATCGGGTTCGTGATTTTTTCGGCGCGGAGCACTGCCAGAGCATAGTCACGGAAGGTCACATCACATGGCGGTAAGAAGTCCAGTGGCTGGATAGCGCACATCTGCATGTGATCGATGGTGTACCAGAACAAGCGTTCGAGCGAGGCAAGCTTGTACGCCGGATTGGCCGCCTGCCGACCTAACTCTCGGGCTTTTCTTATATTCAGCAGGGAGATCATCACGTCGAAGACCGCACCCGTCAAGACCTGCGACATGGTGTGAGAGTTGGCAGTCGCCGCATCTGACATTTTCATCTGATTAAGCGCAGTACGGAGATAGGGTTGAGCGGTTACCGCCTCCCCGAATTGCTGGGCCAATGAGGCCAAGAGGCTCGCGTCCGCGAGATCACCCTTACTCTGTTCGACGATCTTTTTGCGGAAAACATTGTTTCGAAAGGCCATCAACAGTGCCGTAAGATCGCCCATGAATTCATGGAAGGCACCTGTCTCGGTGAGGATGCTCTCGAAATAGTATGGTCGCAGCCCGTCCAGCACAGCATGTCCGAATTCGTGGTTCACGATGTCGCTGGATTCGCATGTGTTCACCCTGCCAGCGTCTGCCACGAACCAATAGAACTGCAGGGATTTGCTCATACGGTCGTAATAGGCATTCTCACCATATCCGGCTGTCGGGACCAGGAGCAGTCGATTGCCTTCAAAGCCCCATTCGATCCGTCTTCCAAGGCCTCGACCGCCCTCGAAAAAATCCAAGGTATGCTGCACAGTCGCCCAGACGCTGACCTGCCGGAACTGAGCCAAGCTCCTTCCCCTGGCAGTATTCAGATCAACACCTTTTGGACCAAGGAAAGCATTGGCCGTTTCGTCCCACTGCGCAGGTTCCTCAAGCGTCCCGGAGCTGGAGTCGTAGTCGACAACCGCGAACCTGGCACTGGTCGGCCCGTGTGTGATGCCCGGCTCCCAAGGTACTTCGAAATCCTTGTCGATATCCGCACCCGGATTGTTCTTGGCGACGAGCGGGTCCTTGAAATAGACGTTCACGTTGAAACGCAGGCCAACGTCACTTTGGACCGAAAGCGGCAGCGTGCGCCGGGTCGCGTATAGGCGTGTCCTTGTTTCCTTACTCAGCTTGCCCGGTGTGGTTCGTTTCGCCATCGACCGCATCCCCCTTGATCGACTCTACTGGCAGGAAACAGGATCGCTCAGCAGCTTCGCGAGGCGAAGCCCAGCGCGGCCGAGTTGCTGATCAACGACCCCAATCTCTTTGTCGAAGTAGGCATCATCAAGGAAGTTGTCGGTAGGGGTGTCGGCATAGACTTTCATCGCAACAACGTGGGTTTCGACTGCCCACGAGGCCGGATCACCAGCCTGAACGGTCACTACGTTCGCCGTTTCCAGCCAGCCGCTTTCCAAGCGATCGACATATGCGCCCCACCCATAAACTTCCTTCTTGATTAGGCTACTGTCCCAAACGGTGTGAAGGTTCTCGTCGGTGGATTTCAATTGGTAGAACGCGCAGCTCTTCCCGCAGGTCTCACCCCCGATCCTCGTTGTTACCGAGTGGTTGTTCATGCCGATCTCTTCCAGGACTGTATGAAAAGGCTGATGGAGATCGCCCACGAAGTGAACGAG
>NZ_JBQVPI010000012.1:0-163121 GCF_052438155.1 Shinella sp.
AGGTATCATCACCTGCACCGCCATACATGGAGTCTCGACCTTTACGGCCATCCAGAGTGTTCGCTCCCGCGTTGCCATTCAAAACATTGTTGACGGCGTTGCCGATGCCGATGTCGTCCCCGGTTCCTGTCAAGTACAGCCTTTCAACGTTTTCCGGCAGTGTGTAGGAAATCGTACTGAAGACCTCATCCGTCCCTTCGCCGGAAAACTCCCAGACGACATCCCGGTAGTTGTCGACATAATAGGTGTCGTCTCCCGCCTCCCCCATCATGATGTCCCGGCCGACGCCGCCATCAAGATGGTCGTCGCCGAACCCGCCGATGACGGTGTCATTGCCATTGTAACCGAGGAGGAAATCGTCACCATTTCCGCCCTCTATCCTGTCGTTTCCGTCGAAAATTAGCGCAACGATCTGCGCCCCCGTCAGAGAACCGTCAAACTTGCTGATGTCTATGCTGAAATTGGAAATGCTGAACGATGACACGCGGGTCTCAATAAAATCCTCGAAATAGAATTCGAATTTGTTGACTGTTCCGACCAACGTTTCCAATTCCATCGTATCGGGATCGACAAAATATTCGAATGATCCGGAGAGCGTATACTCTCTGATCTGGAAGCTCATCTCTTCGGCATGGTGAATTTCACTCGTGATCGTTGTGCCCGGCTCCCATTCGGCGGCCGCCTTCCACTTCGCGAGAAAATCCAGCCCGGCGCTGCGCATATCGCCCGTACCCGAAAAAACAGCCATATCCTTACATCCTCCGTATAAAGCCTGGATGCTCGCATGACGTTCACAGCGCAGTCAATTCAATTTGAGGCTGGAGCATTTCCGCATTTCTTGAAATCGAATCCAGGGAGGATCATTTTGCGATGCGGTAAATGGCTGGAAGGGCGGCTTGCATTGGGTGGTCGACGCATTCTCCGGTGATCTTCGCCCGCCTGCCTTTGTGTGATTAAGACAGCGCCGTCCATCACCTCGAAGCCTTCGCCTACACAACTTGTGGATCCGCCTCCCGTGAAGAGACCAGGCGCCACCTGTGGCGGGACGCTTAGGGCGTGCCGCGAAGAGAACAGCGACGATGGCGACAACCAAGCTTGTGGTGCTGGCTTGAAACGTCTCTGCAAGCCCCTGTAGAATTGATTTCTGTATTAACGCGGCCTCCCTTCTGCGCTGGTATTATGCAGTATTGAAAGCACCGACATGACCTACCTTCTCGGCGTTCTTTTTATCATCATTTGTGGCCTCCTCGTTTTGCTCGCGCGGCATGTCACCACCGATTCCCTCCAGTGCTGAGGGAACTCGGCCTGTCGACGATCCTGTTTCAGGCGAGCTAACTGCCGGATGAAGATATTGTTTTATTATTACAAGGTGGAGAGGCATGGTAAATATCGAAGCAGGCAAGATCCTTGACGAGATAGACAAAGATAGTTTCATCCAAAATGCTCGAAGAATGATATTTAGCAATTCTGCTGCGCAGATTTTTATTGATAATCTCCGAACTTTCACCATCGACCCCACCAATATGAGGAGTGCTATTCTAGTTTTTTGGAGCCTTCCTTATTATGTCCTGCTCTATGAAGCGCGCTGCATAGAGAATGGAGCCGACCCCCAAAAATATCGAGATATAGTTGTCGCAGTGAACAATGCCGTAGACGGAAAAATTAAATTTATCGCTGAGAGCTTTGCCTGAAAGTCGTCCATCATCAGATGAAGGGCCTGCCGCGGCTCGGAAGGCGTTTCTGAAGGCGGCAAAAGAGGTTGGGGAGTTCGCTCGAATCGGAACCGCTCACCCCAGCCAAAACGTTCGATCCCAGACCGGAACGGCGCCAGCGATTTCTACGATGATGGTGCGGACACGCCGGACGACGTCAGGCGGAAGCCGGCCCCGGATAATAATCGCCTGCGGCTCGTAAGAGATATCGACTACATGTCGGCTGCACACTTCGTCATATGCGACCGCAGCGCTGATAGAAGCGCGCAGGCCATACCCTTGCGCGCCAAAGCCGCCGCCGAGAGACGCCTGGAACATCTCGATCTCCTTGTGTTCATTATTTCTTGAAACCAAAGATACGGTCGCGATGTTCCCTGCAGAGATACTGAAACCCTATAAATTCAACAGGGCGGAATGAACGCTCGGCTGCTCTGCTTCCTCTTCGCGCACATCCTCACCTTGCATGTAGGGATCCGCCCATCGATCGTCTTCACGATGCAGAGTTTGCCGTCGATGGCGGCGTCTCGTTGTCTTCGTAGTAGAGAGGCCACCCATCTACGATCATGCCCAGCGTATGCCTGCCCAACGGGCGGATCGCGGTCTACGCCGGTGAGGAACCTGAAAGGACCGTTCTTCCGATTTAGGCTATCGGCGACATTAAGTATGTGCACGGCCTGATTTTGCTATAGAAATGGGTAAGAGTTGCGACGTGCCGAGGTGCCTGAATCTCATCCGGCGAATGACTGGAGAATATTATGGCTTTCGATCCAATTGGCGCATTTTCAAAATACGCCGATGCTGAATGTTCCGTTCAGCTTTGGACGGCAGATCATGCAGTTGTGGTATTGCCCTCGTTGAAGGCCGCCGTAGTTTATGCTCGCGAGAATGGCGCCGGCTGGAAAGAGGTTGAGATCACTGTCCACATGCCGAGCGAAGACATCGTCTACGCGACAGGAAAAGTTCGGTCGTTAATCGAACTTTTGAGCAAATCAGGTGTCTGAGACGCAAAAGGCGCCTCTACCCCTGTGAAGGGACAGACCACTGCCAATCGCGCGCATTCCTAGGATCAGGTGATCGGCTTTCCACCAATCTCGATCTTGCTAATCACGCTCGGCGGTGTCGAAAAATCACAGCCGGGGACGGCGCTATTCTCGGCGATTGCCTGCCCCTTAACGTTAAGTTCATTCCCCTTGGCCCCGGGCTTAAGGCTCAGCGCATGCGCCTTGAGATGAACCAGCTTGCCACGCACGAGGCTGTCCCCTTCGCCGCCTTTGGTGCGGATGTCCTGTTCCACGATGATGGTTCCAAACGGCTTGAAGAGCTGCATCCCAATTGCGCCGTCGCCATTGGTTGTGATGCTCTGGAATTCGGCTTGTTTCAACGAGCCGTCATAGAGATTGAAGCCGCGTGCGCCCATCCCGTGAGTTTCGATCTGCGCCTGAACCTTCAGAGTGTCAATGTCCCCGAAGTTTACAAAACCGATGCCGCTGCTCCCGTGTGACGTGACCGTCGCCCGGGCAATCCATGAAGCGACCTTGCCCCAGTTGTCGAGCACCATATCATTGGGTCCATAGGTCGTGGTCGGGCCCTCGTTAACGACGCTTTGCGCGTGCACACCCGAGCCAATAAAAACACCCCCGGTGATGAGGTTGGACGTGCCTTGGGGAATGCCGCCATTCGCATGAATCTCACCCGTTGTCAGCAGCGTCAGCTCAATGGTGCCGCCCTCCTGCGTCGGGGCGGGCGCGTGCCCTGGGTCCGCATCGACCGGAATAAACCAGCCACCGAAGATGAACACTCCACTGCCAAGTAGCGGGTGGTCCTTACTGCCGCCCGACAGGTTGCGGGCGTCCAGCGTCCAGCGGCTACTTTTATCTTTCGAGAAATTGTAGACCGTGAGGCCCCCGATCAGGACTTCCACCCCGAAACCTGCGGGACGGTGAGCGGCCATCCGCGCATCCGCGCGTTCGACGTGGATGCCATCCAGTTTCAGGGCACCGCGTTTGGCTCGGCTGCCCTCCAGGTGGACGCGGCCAAGCGTTCTCACGTTACTGATCGTCAAAGTGCCGAGATCGTCTGCGTCATCGGCAAGGCCCAGGGCAATCTGGGTTTCATCGGTCACGAGACGCAAATTGGCAATCTGGTGATCAGCGCTGAGCAGTAGGCCGGGTAGCCCTTCCTTGAAGTGCAGTTCCACACCGGGACCCACGCCACGTAGGCGGGTTCCGGGGGAAAGTTTCAGGCTCGGGAGGTCTGTGATCCTCCCTGCCACCTCGATATGGGCGGCCTGCAGATAGACGGCCTCTTGGAGTGAGGCGCTATCTTTCACGAGGATTACGTTACCGGCCATAACAATCTCCCTGGTTCAGACCTTGGACATTAACCCGCTTCGCCCAGCGACGATGCCCCCTTGAACGGGCCAACCATTCGCTAAGAAGGTACTTGTTGTACATATCGTGATGAATCTGGTGGCTTTTGTGCCCGGCCCTTCACGACGGCGTGAGACAGTTCATCGCCCCTTCAAAAATCGTCTCTGCCGCTTCCGTCGCTATCTTCCAGTCGCAAATATCCCGATTAGCGCGACAATCCTGTACCTGACTTTTGCGGCAGATATCCCCTCGCAGCGCGGTCATGCGCAAGGTCCGGTTTCGAGCACTATCAGCGTCGTCGCGGATGGCCCAAGCGGGGTTGAGAGCGGACAATCATGAACAGGTAAAGGGATGCCGCCATTTGGCGTATAAGCTGCCGCATAGACGCTTCAACGGCTTGGAACGCGCTACTCGCGACAGGCGCAAGAAGGGCCTGATCAGTGTTGCAATGACCGATTCGGGCCGATACCAGCTCTTTTGAAGAGCAAGCGGACGGGCGCAGGACGTTCAAGCGAATCATTCAAGGATATGATCCGGTGACGGGATATCCTGTTGGGGGATGGGATTAGGTATCTCTGGCCCGCTATTGCGGAGGCTTTCCGCCCCTTCGGAAGCTGTTTTTTTGCGTTTCGTGCTTACGAACAAACTCTCAGGTTCTGACAACCAGAGATAAAAGCCAAAAAATGCAATAAAACAGGCAAACTGGCGGAGAAGATGGGATTCGAACCCACGATACCCTTCCGGGTATACTCCCTTAGCAGGGGAGCGCCTTCGACCACTCGGCCACCTCTCCGCTCGCCGCCCTGATACGGGCAAAGCCCTCGGTGATCAAGAGCTTTTTGGAGAAAAGGCTGAAAAGCGCTTTGGATATATACAGGTATGTTCGACCGGGAAGCGGCTCGACACGCGGAAACTGCCGGCAGAGGCGCAAATGGAGAGCCGAAAGAGACGTTGAAGCCGCTTCGCGGGACCCTGCCCGCAAAATTCCCCCGTTCCGCCTCGAAATCGCCGCCCGCAGCAACTCTGTTCAACAACTGTTCAGCTTGTCGGCGATAGATATCGTGCAACAGGTCGTTGATGCGGAAAGGAAACGGAAATGGTTGTGGTTGTTAGAGGTACGAACGGTGACGATCTCATCGTACAGAATTCCCGGGGCCCGATGGATGTCTTCGCCCTTGGCGGGGACGACGAAATCATATTGAACCGCATCGATAGCCGCGGCGGTGACAATTATGTCGAGGCCGGCAGCGGCAATGATATCGTTCGCAACAGTTTTGAGGGCAACAACGATATCTATCTCGGCTCAGGCAACGACATCTACATCCACAGCGGCGCAGCGAAGGCTGCAGGCGAGTATGACGTCGTCAGCGGCGGCGACGGCAATGACGTCTTCAAGGTGAAGACCTATCAGAGCGTCTATAACGGCGACGCCGGAAACGACACCTTCTACTCCGTCGGCTTCAAGAACACCTTCAACGGCGGCTCCGGCACCGACACGATCAATTATTCGCTGCAGGATTCGAGCAGCGAAAAGGGCCGCGGCATATATGTCGATCTTGACGGAGGCTTCGCGAAGGCCGTCACCGGCCGACTGGAAAAGCTGACAAGCATCGAGAACGTCGTCGGCACCGCTTACGCTGACACGCTGATCGGCACTTCGGGCAACAACCTCCTCAAGGGCGGCAGCGGCAACGACCAGCTCGAAGGGCTTGCCGGTAACGACCGGCTCTATGGCGGCAACGGCGTGGACATCATCTACGGCGACGACGGCAATGACGACCTCTATGGCGAGGCCGGCAACGACCGTCTGTATGGCGGCAACGGCAATGACGATCTCGTCGGCGGCTCCGGCAACGATCTCCTCGTTGGCGGTGCGGGCAACGACTTCCTCGTCGGCGGCACCGGCGCCGACACGTTCCGCTTCATGAAAACCTCCGACAGCCGCGTGGGCTCGCTGCGCGACGTCATCGACGACTTCAACCCGGACAGCCAGGGCGATGTCATCGACCTGCGCGACATAGACGCCAATACCGGTCGCAGTGGCAACCAGGCTTTTGACTTCATCGGCAAGGCTTCGTTCTCCGGCACGGCAGGCGAACTGCGCTACTCCGGCACGGTCATCTCGGGCGACATCAATGGCGACGGCCGGGCGGATTTTGAGATCAATGCCGGGCTGGCGAAGTACATCGCGGACGATTTCCTGCTCTGATCCAAAACAGGCACGCAGACACACAAACGCCGGGGCTTCTTGCTCCGGCGTTTGCTTTTGTGCTTACCCGCGAATCAGAAGTGCGAGCTTGTCCGCAAGCTGATCGGCATCCGAATCGGAAAGCTTTTCGCCGAGATGACGTTCTATGGAGGCGCCATAGACCGTCCATATGCGCTGCTGCATCGCGCGGCCCGTCTCGGTGACGAGCACCCAGCGGCCACGGCCGTCTTGCGGAAAAACGTCGCGGCGAACGAGGCCTGCCTCTTCCATCCGGTCGAGAAGCCGGGAGAGATTGTGCTGCGCAAGCAGCGTGTGCGCCTCGATTTCGAAGGGCCGCAGCCTCCCCTTTTCAGCGCGTACCAGTTCCCACAGCACGTCGTACCAGCCGAGCGGAGCCAGGTCCGCGGCTTTCAGATCCTGCTCGATGGCGGCCAGCAGCATGCGCTGCGTGCGCATAAGTGCGATCCAGAGCCGTGTCGTGGCGGCGGAGGGGGGGCGGGTTTGGTCGGGCGATGCGTCGGACATAGATGCAATTACATGCATCTTGACGGAGATGGCAAGGCTACATATATGCAATTGCATCCATCTCGAACCGGAGACACGCCATGCCCCACCCCGCTTCCCCGACTGGCGCTACGCTCACCCTGATCAGCCATCACCTCTGCCCCTATGTGCAGCGCGCCGCCATAGCACTTGCCGAAAAGGGCGTGGCCTTCGAACGCCGCACGATTGACCTTGCCGCAAAGCCCGACTGGTTTCTTGCCATGTCGCCCCTCGGCAAGGTGCCGCTCCTCGTCATCCGACGGGAGGATGGCAGCGAAGCGGTGTTGTTCGAAAGTGCGGTCATCTGCGAATATCTGGAAGATACGCAGACGGACAAACCGCTTCATCCGGCCGACCCGCTCGTGCGGGCACAGCATCGTGGGTGGATGGAGTTCGGCTCCTCCATCCTGTCGGATCTTTGGGGGTTCGAGACTGCCAGGGACGCTGAAACCTACGCGGTGAAACGTAAGGCTCTCATCGAAAAATTCACGCGGGTCGAAGCCGCTCTCGGCAGTGGTCCGTTCTTCGCGGGTGAAGGTTTTTGCCTCGTCGATGCCGTTTTCGCCCCGATCTACCGCTATTTTGACGTCTTCGACACGCTGACGCCCACCGGCGTTTTCGACAGGCTTGAAAAAGTCGCCGCCTGGCGGGCAGCCCTGATGCAACGCGCGAGCGTGCGCACGGCGGTGGCGCAGGATTATCCGGAACGGTTGAAGGACTTTCTGAAGGATCACGACGCCTGGCTGCTCAAATTGGCCGCCTGACCGAAGCCCAAAGAAAAGCCGCTGGAAACGACCTGTTTCCAGCGGCTTTTTGTTTCAATCCCGACCAGATGGTTCAGGTGCGGGCGGCGAGGCGATCGATCGCGTTCTGCGTCGAGGCACCGAAATCACCGTCGATCGGGCCGTTATAATACCCACGATCCTTGAGGATCTGCTGGAACTCCTTGCGGAACTGCGGCGTGAAATTCGCCGCCGATCCCTTGAGTTCCTGCAGCTTGCCCTGATCGCCGCCCTCGACGCTGGCGGCGGCCCAGCGGGCAGCCTCCTTGGCGTTGGCGCGCGTGCCGAGGCCCTGGTCGTAGAGGCGGGAGAGATTGCCCATGGCGTAGGTGTTGCCACCATTCGCCGCCTTTTCGTACCAGTCGCGGGCCACGTTATAGTCCTGCTTCACGCCGTTGCCGACGTCGTAGAGCCAGCCGATGGAGGCCATCGAATAGATGTCGTTCTGGGCGGCAGCCTTCTCATACCAGTTGCGCGCTTCGGCATAATCGACCGCCACGCCAAGACCGGACTGATAGGCATAGCCGACCGAGGACATGGCATTGATATCGCCGCCTTCCGCGCCCTTCTTGTACCAGTCGAGCGAGGCCGCATAGTCGCGCGTCGTGCCGAGGCCTTCGCGGTAGAACCAGCCCATCGTGGCCTGTGCATTGGCATAGCCCTGTTCGGCCGCCTTGCGGTACCACTTGATGGCCTCGTCATAGTCCTTGCGCGTGCCGTTATAGCCTTCGCGATAGAGCCAGCCGAGGGAGGCCTGGGCATAGGGGTTGCCGGCATTCGAGGCCTGCTCGAACATGCGGGTGCCCTTGGCCATGTCGACCGCACCGTCGGTACCGTAGATCGAGTACCAGGCGAGGTTGGTCAGTGCGTAGAGGTTCCCCTCGTCGGCAGCCTTCTGGTAGTGCTCGCGCGCCTTGGGGAAGTTCTTTGCGGCGTCATGAGCACGGCCCACCATGTTGCGGATCGAGTTGTCCGACGGATTGGCATTGAGTGCCGTTTCGCAGACGGAGATCGCGCGGCCATAGTCGATCTGCGCAAAGAGCTTGCCGAGGAAGCCCGGGCGCAGGTTCGGTTCACCGGCAAGTTCGTAGCACTGGTCGGCATCCGAACCGCTCAGCGTCAGCGTCGACTGGTCGGTCGTGGTGGTTGTCGTCGTGCTCGACAGCGAACTGCTGTCGTTGCGGCCGGCGGCGAGCTTGTCGATTGCCGCAAGCGTCGCGGCACCGAATTCGCCATCCGACGAACCGCTGTAGTAGCCGCGTTCCTTGAGAAGGTTCTGCAGCTCCTTGCGGAAGGCGACCGTGAAGTTGGCAGGGGTTTCCTTGAGTTCCTTCAGCTTGGCGGGATCGCCGCTTTCGACGCTGGCCGCTGCCCAGCGGACAGCCTCCTTGGCGTCTGCCGGTGTGCCGAGACCCTGGTCGTAGAGACGCGACAGGTTGCCCATGGCGTAAGCGCTACCGGAATTGGCGGCCTTTTCATACCAGTAGCGGGCTTCGACATAGTCCTGCTTCACGCCGTTGCCGACGTCATAGAGCCAGGCGAGCGAGGCCATCGAGTAGGAATCGCCGATATTGGCGGCCTTCTCGTACCAGACCTTGGCTTCCGCATAGTCCTGCGCCGTGCCGAGGCCGTTCTGGTAGGCCCAGCCGAGCGAGGACATGGCGTTGGCGTCGCCGGCATCCGCAGCCTTGCGATACCAGGTGAGCGACTGGACGTAATCCTGCGAAACGCCGAGGCCTTCGCGGTAGAACCAGCCCATCGTCGCCATGGCATTGGCGTAGCCCTGGTTGGCCGACTGCTGATACCACTTCACCGCTTCGTTATAGTCCTGGCGCGTGCCGCCATAACCTTCGCGGTAGAGCCAGCCGAGCGAGGCCTGGCCATAGGAATTGCCGGCGGTCGAAGCCCTCTCGAGCATCGAGAGGCCCTTCGGCACGTCGACCGGGCCATCCGTGCCGTAGATCGAGAACCAGGCAAGGTTGGTGAGTGCATACATGTTGCCGAGCTCGATCGCCTTTTCGTAGTTGCGACGGGCTTCGACATAGTTGCGGTCGGCGTCTTGCGCGCGGCCGAGAAGGTTCACCAGCATGCCGTCGGACGGGTTCTCGTTGACGGCCTGCGCGCAGGCGGAAAGCGCCCGCTTGGCATCGATCTTCAGGAAGTTGACGCCCAGGAAGCCGGGCAGCGACTGCGGTTCACCGGCAAGCAGGAAGCAATCCCGCGAGGCGGCCGTTTCCTTGGAGGCGAGATTGACGCTCAGGCCCTTTTTCGGCTCGAGTGCTGCGATCAGCTGCTCGGCGCTGCTGCGATGCTGGCTATCCGGATAGCGCTCGATGAAGCGCTGGAGGGCGGCCGCATCGGTCGATTCCTTCAGGGCGTCCCAGGCGATCGCGGCCGCATCCTGCCCATCGTTCTGGGTCGCCTCCTTGAGGCTGGCGAGCTTCTTTTCCGCCAGCATCTTGTAGACGGGATCCTTGCCATGCTTCGAGATGAAGGCATTGATCAGGTCTTCATCGGCGAGATCGCGGATGTTCTGCCAGTCAGCGGCGGCTTCGGACTGGCCGTTCGGCGAGACCTCCTGCGTGTTGCCGCTGTTGGAGATGTTGATGTTCACTTCCTTGATGTTCAGGAAGATCTGCGCACCGCCGAGCGAGCCGTAGACGAAGGGCTCCTGCTCGCGGTTGGTGGCTTCCACCACCTCGTCGCGCACCTTGCCGAGCGCGATGCGCACGTCGAGGCCGGGCTCCGTCAGGTATTTCGAGAGTGCCGTCGCGAACGGGCTGTTCATGCCCTCGCCATCGAGCGCCACCGTACCGGCCTTCGAAGCGAAGGCGATCAGCGTGTCGGCCGATTCGGGTTCTACGCGGGCAAGACCGCGCGTCACGGCACGGGTGCCGATCGAACGGGTCATCGACTGCGAGAACGGATTGTTGCGGCAAGCGTCGAGAATGAAGAGCTTCAGCTTCTTGGCGCCTTCCAGCGACCGCTGGACGCGGTCGATGGCCACGCTCTCGTCCTCGACGTCGCGGTCGCTCTTCAGCGCCGCATCGACGGGGATAAGGTAGTTGACCCCGTTCATCTCCATCGCGTGGCCGGAATAGTAGACCACCGCCATGTCCGCGTCAGCCGACTCGTCCTCGAACTCGCGCAACGCCTTCACCATGGCGGCGCGGTCGAGATCCAGGACCGTCTTGACGGAATCGAAACCCGCGGCCTCGAACGAGGCGCGCATCAGCTCCACATCGTTCGCAGGATTGTTGAGCTGGGCCGTCTCTTCGTATTTCTGATTGCCTATCAGCAGTGCAACACGTTTCGCCTCTGCGGCGTTCGCGTTGAACACGATGACAGCAATCGAGACGAAGAGGACCGGCGCCCAGCGTCTCTGCATTTGCTTGAACATGCCCATCCCTCCGGCATTATTGCCGAGAGTATTACGTATGGCCCGTGCTGTTTCAATGAGGAAGCGACCGGATTTTTTTGGCTCGGTCGCTGGAAACTCATTCGGCGGCGATTTCCACCCAGCGACCCTGCCGGAAAGATTCGGCCATGGCGTGCACGGACTGCTCGATGCGCAGGCCATGGTTGAAGTCGATGGAATGCGAAGCCGTGCCGGCAATGGCGGCGATAAGCTCACGGCATTCTATGACCTTGAGATCGTTGAAGCCGAGGCCGTGGCCGGGCGCCGGGATGAAACGATCGTAAGGCTTGTGGTGCGGTGCCGTTAGGATCGTGGAAAAGCCCTGCTCGGTGGCGCGGCCGTCCGTCGTATAGAGCTGGAATTCGTTCATGCGCTCCTGATCGTAGAGAATCGAACCCTTCGAACCATAGATCTGCAGCGCTATACGCCCCTTGCGGCCCCAGGCCGAGCGGTTGGCCATCAGCACGCCGGAAATGCCGCCGGGAAGGCGCATCAGGACGCTGGCGATATCGTGGTTTTCGACGTCGCGGCGGTTGCCGTCGTTCAGCGGGCGGTCGGCATAGGGCTTGGCGAGCGATGCGATAACCGCCTCGACATGGCCGAACAGGCTCCACAGCAGCGAGAGCGGATGCACGGCGAAATCGTCGAGTGCGCCGTAACCGGAGGTCGCTTCGCTCTTCCAGTAGAACAGCGCCTCCGGATCGGCCATGAAATCCTCGTCCATCTCGATGCGGACGTGATTGACCGTGCCGATGGCGCCTTCATCCAGCAGCGAGCGGATGTGCCGCATCACGGGGTTCTGGATGTAGTTATACCCCATGACCGCGATCTTGCCGGAGGACCGCTGCGCGGCGAGCATGCGTTCGGCATCGGCAAAGGCCGGCGCCATCGGCTTTTCGCACCAGACATGTTTGCCGGCTTCAAGCGCGGCGATGGCCATGTCGGCATGGAACTGGTTCGGCGTGGTGACGGAAATGACATCGACGTCAGGATCGGAGAGCAGGTCCCGCCAATTGGCCGTGGACTTGGCAAAACCGAACTCGCGGGCGCGGTTTGCCGCGAGATCCGCATTGGCTTCGGCGAGATGCACGAGGCGCGGGCGGTCGACATCGCCGAAGACCGTGCTGACATTGTTCCAGGCGAGCGCATGGCACTTGCCCATATAGCCCGTGCCGATCAATCCGATTCCCAAGGCCTTCATGACATTTCCTCCGCTGTGTCTCCGCGCAGTCCCAGACGCAAAACCGCTACGCAGTTTTGCTGGACTTGCTATATCTCGCCACAAGAGCGCTTCACATCATGCATAGCGGGAAAGATTTGGAACGAAAACTATCTTTTCTGGCAATATGGAATATTTATTTCATTCGTAGCAGAATGGCCGCACGAGGAGGACTTGATCCATGAACGACACCGAAGCGGCCCTGGCACGTGTACCGCGCGATTTCGACAGCCTGCGCAGCGTGATCATCGAGCGCAAGGCGACCATGCCGAAGCGACTGGCGCAGGTGGCGGCCTACGCGCTTTCCAACCCGGACGAAATGGCGTTTGGCACCGCGGCAAGCATCGCAACGGCGGCGGATGTGCAGCCCTCCACCCTGGTGCGGCTGGCCCATCACCTTGGCTATGAAGGCTTTTCAGACCTCCAGAACGTTTTTCGCGCCCGCCTGCGCGACCGTACATTGTCTTACGAAGAGCGCCTTCTCACCCTGGAAGCGGGACCGGCCGTCAACACTGATACGGAACTTCTCTCCGGCTTCCTGACGGCGGCAAGCCAGTCCGTTGCGCGGCTCGCCAGCACCATCGACGGCGAGACCTTTTCGAAATCCGTCGATCTACTCGCCCGCGCGGAAACCATCTATCTCGTCGCCAAGCGCCGTTCCTATCCGCTGACCGCCCATATCGCCTATGCCTTCGGCAAGCTCGCCATCCGCCACCAGATCATCGCCTCGCCGAATGGCATCGACCCCGAAATGACGCAGTTTGCGACAAACAAGGATGCGGTCATCGCGGCGAGCTTTGCGCCCTACGCCGCCGAAAGTCTGACGCAGGCGCAGGCACTTGCGGCACGCGGCGTGCCGATCGTTGCGATCACCGACTCGGTTTTCTCGCCGCTCGCCGCCTCCGCGACATACTGGTTCGAAGTCTCGGAAGCCGACTATGCCGGCTTCCGCTCGCTTTCCGCCTCCATGGCGCTTGCGATGGCGCTGCCCGTTGCAATTGCCGAAAAGCGACGCAGCCTGCGGCGCTCAACCAAATGAAATGCTGCGGAATAGAAACGGAATGAATATTCCGAATTGACAGAATAATGGAATTCATGTTTCATTTTCTCGACGTACCGCCGCAGTGAGATGGCGGCGCCGCAAGACCGGGAGGAAGACATGCCGCACACGGAACAAGACAGGACGCTCGACGTCATCACGATCGGCCGCTCGTCCGTCGACCTCTACGGCCAGCAGCTCGGCACGCGGCTCGAAGACACCGCCTCCTTCGCCAAATCCGTCGGTGGCTGCCCGGCCAACATCGCGATCGGCACCGCCCGCCTCGGTCTGAAGTCGGCGCTCATCACCCGTGTCGGCGACGAGCAGATGGGCCGTTTCATCCGCGAGCAATCCGCCCGCGAAGGCGTCAATGTCGAGGGCATCAAGACTGACAAGGACCGCCTGACGGCGCTGGTGTTGCTCGCCATCGAATCCGAAGGCGTCTCGCCGATGATTTTCGTGCGCACCGACTGTGCCGACATGGCGCTCGACGAGGGCGACGTGGACGAGGCCTTCGTGCGCTCATCCCGCGCCGTGCTGGTCTCCGGCACGCATTTTTCGCGACCCAACACCGAGGCCGCGCAGCGCAAGGCGATCCGCATCGCCAAGGAAAACGGCGGCAAGGTCATCTTCGACATCGACTACCGCCCGAACCTCTGGGGCCTTGCCGGCCATGCCGAGGGCTTCGAGCGCTATGTGAAGTCCGACCGTGTCTCCGCCATCATGAAATCCGTCCTGCCGGATTGCGATCTCATCGTCGGCACGGAAGAGGAGATCATGATCGCGTCCGGCGCCGATGACGTGCTTTCCTCGCTGAAGGCGATCCGTGTCCTCTCCTCCGCCACCATCGTGCTGAAGCGCGGCGCCATGGGCTGCATCGTCTATGACGGCCCGATCTCCGACGATCTGGAAGACGGCATTATCGGCCAGGGCTTCCCGATCGAAGTCTATAATGTGCTGGGTGCCGGCGATGCCTTCATGTCGGGCCTCCTGCGAGGCTGGCTGCGTGGCGAGGACCATGCGACCTCGGCGACCTGGGCCAATGCCTGCGGCGCCTTCGCCGTCTCCCGCCTGCTCTGCTCGCCGGAATATCCGAGCTGGGACGAGCTGGAGTTCTTCCTGAAGAACGGCAGCAAACACCGCGCGCTACGCAAGGACGAGGCGATCAATCACATCCATTGGGCGACCAACCGCAAGCAGGCCGACATTCCGCTTCTGATGGCGCTCGCCTGCGATCACCGTATGCAGCTCGTCGACGTCGCCGACGAACTGAAGGTACCGCACGAAAAGATTTCCGAGTTCAAGCGCCTGACCGTCAAGGCCGCCGCCCGTGTCGCCGATGGCCGGCCGGGTTACGGCATGCTGATCGACGAGCGTTTCGGCCGCGACGCCTTCTTCGATGCCGCCGCCCAGAATTTCTCCTGGCTCGGCCGCCCGGTCGAACTGCCGGGCTCCAAGCCGCTGCGCTTCGAGTTCAGCCAGGACATCGGCTCGCAGCTCGTGGAATGGCCGCTCGACCATTGCATCAAGTGCCTGTGCTTCTATCATCCGGACGATCCGGCAGCGCTCAAGAAGGAGCAGCAGGAAAAGCTGCGCACCCTGTTTGAGGCGGCGCGCCGGGTTGGCCGTGAACTGTTGGTCGAGATCATCGCCGGCAAGAACGGGCCGCTCAAGGATGATACGGTCTCGACGGCGCTTCAGGAACTCTACGATCTCGGCATCAAGCCGGACTGGTGGAAGCTGGAGCCGCAGGCATCGAGCGGGGCATGGGAAAACATCGAGGCGGTGATCGCCAAAAATGACGCCTATTGCCGTGGTATCGTGCTGCTCGGCCTGGAGGCGCCGACGGAGGAACTGGTCAAGGCGTTCGAGGCAACGAAGGTCGCACCGGCCGTCAAAGGCTTTGCCGTCGGCCGTACGATCTTTGTCGATGCCGCCCGCGCCTGGATGGCCGGCAAGATGGACGACGAGGCAGCGATATCGGACATGGCCGGCCGCTTCCGCGAACTGACCGACGCCTGGCTGCGCACGCGCGGTCTCTAAAGCAATCCCAGGAAAAGTATGGGCGGTTTTCCGCCCGGGATTGCGGCAAATGAAGAGAATTTGGGAGGAATACCATGGGCAAGACGATCCGGCTGACGATGGCGCAGGCCGTCACGCATTTCCTGAAGGCACAGATGACGGTCGTCGACGGCAAGAAACAGCCGATCTTCGCCGGCGTCTGGGGTATTTTCGGCCACGGCAACGTCGCGGGCATGGGGGAAGCGCTTTACCAGGTGCGCAATGACCTGCCGACGCTGCGCGCCCATAACGAACAGGGCATGGCGCATGCCGCCGTCGCCTTCGCCAAGGCGAGCTTTCGCCAGCGCTTCATGGCCTGCACGACCTCGATCGGCCCCGGCGCGCTGAACATGATCACCGCCGCAGGTGTGGCGCATGTCAACCGCCTGCCCGTCCTCTTCCTGCCCGGCGACGTCTTTGCCAACCGCATTCCCGACCCGGTTCTCCAGCAGATCGAGAACTTTGGCGATGGCACAGTCTCGGTGAACGACGCCTTCCGCTGCGTGTCGCGCTATTTCGATCGCATCACGCGGCCAGAACAGATCATCCCCGCCCTGAAGCGCACCATGCAGGTGCTGACCGATCCGGTCGATTGCGGCCCGGTGACGCTGTCGCTCTGCCAGGACGTCCAGGCCGAAGCCTACGACTACCCGGCAAGCCTGTTCGACGAGAAGGTCTGGACGCATCGCCGTCCGCGGCCGGACACGGAGGAGCTTGCGGCGGCCATCGCGACATTGCGCAAGGCGCAAAAGCCGCTGATCATCGCCGGCGGCGGCGTGCTCTATTCGCAGGCGACGGCGGAACTCAAGGCCTTTGCCGGCATGCATGGCATTCCGGTCGCCGTCACCCAGGCCGGCAAGTCGGCGCTGCCGGACGATCACCCGCTCTGCATGGGCTCGGTCGGCGTCACCGGCACCTCGGCCGCCAATGCCTTTGCCGAGGAAGCGGACGTCATCCTCGCCGTCGGCACCCGCATGCAGGACTTCACCACCGGCTCCTGGGCGCTGTTCAAGAATGACAGCGTCAGGATGATCGGCCTCAACACCGTGGCCTTCGACGCCGCGAAGCGCGACAGCCAGCCGCTCGTCGCCGATGCGCGCGAGGGCCTGACGCTGCTGTCGGAAGCGCTCGGCGGCTGGAAGGCGCCTGCTTCGTTTACGGAATCTGCCAAGCCCCGCAAGGAAGCCTGGATGGCAGCGGCCAATCGTGCGACCGCTCCGACCAATGCGGACCTGCCCTCCGATGCGCAGGTCATCGGCGCGGTGCAGCGCACGATCGGCGGCGAGAATTCGGTGATGGTCTGCGCCGCCGGCGGTCTGCCGGGCGAGCTGCACAAGCTATGGCAGGCTCACAAGCCGGGCGGCTACCACATGGAATACGGTTTTTCCTGCATGGGCTACGAGATTGCCGGCGGCCTTGGCGTGAAGCTGGCACGGCCGGAGGCCGATGTCGTTGTCATGGTCGGCGACGGCTCCTACATGATGATGAATTCCGAGCTCTCGACTTCGATCATGCTCGGCCAGAAGCTGACGATCGTCGTGCTGGATAACCGCGGCTACGGTTGCATCAACCGCCTGCAGATGGGCACCGGCGGCGCGAACTTCAACAACCTGCTCAAGGACTCGATGATCGAGATGATGCCGGATATCGACTTCCGGGCGCATGCCGAAAGCATGGGCGCGGTCGCCGTGAAGGTCTCTTCGATTGCCGATCTAGAAACGGCCATTCAGAACAGCAAGGGCAATGATCGCACATCGGTGATCGTCATCGACACCGACCCGCTGATCACCACCAAGGAGGGTGGCCACTGGTGGGATGTGGCAGTGCCGGAAGTGAGCCCGCGTGAAGAGGTCAACAAGGCGCGCGAAGCCTATGTGAAGGCGCTTGAGGCCCAGCGGATCGGTTAGAATAGATAACGTCCTTCTCCTCCCCTCCGTCATCCTCGGGCTTGACCCGAGGATGACGGAGGAACGGGTAGAGACAAGAACAGTGACAAGGGAGGCCGTAGCCTCCCGCCAAGGAGACGATAATGAAAGCCAAACTCGGCATGTCGCCCATCGCCTGGTGGAACGACGATCTTCCGGAACTCAGCGACGACGTATCCCTCGAAGAATGCCTGCGCCAGTCGCGCGGTGCCGGTTTTATCGGTATGGAGAAGGGCCGTCGCTTCCCGGAAGATCCCGCGGTGATGCTGCCCATCCTGCGCGCCGCCGACGTGACGCTGTGCGGCGGCTGGTTTTCCGGCACGCTGGTCGACGAGGAACTCGCCGCCAACAAGGACCGCATCGCGCCGATGATCGAGCTGTTCAAGGCGGTCAACGCGCCTTGCATCGTCTATGGCGAAGTCGGCCGCTCCATCCAGGGCGATCGCTCCAAGCCGCTCGCCACCAAGCCGCGCCTGTCGGACGATGAGATGAAGGCCTATGGCCGCCGCCTCACACAATTCGGTGAATGGTGCGCCGAACAGGGCATGCCGCTGTCCTATCACCACCACATGGCCGCCGTCGTCGAGACCGAACCGGAACTCGACGCCTTCATGCGCAATTCCGGCGAAGGCATTCCGCTCTTGCTCGATGCCGGGCACCTCGCCTTTGCCGGCGGCGATGTCCTGCGCGCCATCGACAACCATCACGCCCGCATCAACCACGTCCATGTCAAGGACATCCGCCAGTCGGTGGTCGATGGGCTCGATCGCAGCCGGCAGTCCTTCCTCGACGCGGTGGCGCTTGGCGCCTTCACCGTGCCGGGCGATGGCTCGCTCGATTTCGGCGCCATCGTAAAGCGCTTCGCGGATTATGGTTATGAAGGCTGGTTCGTCGTCGAGGCCGAACAGGACCCGCGCAAGGCACCGCCGCAGAAGATGGCCGAAGTCGGCTATGCGGAACTGATGCGCGTCATGACCGCCGCGGGTTATACCGTGGAGACGGAAGGCTTTCCGAAAGGATAAGCCTCAACCGTATGCCGAATGAAAGGACCAAGCCCATGCCGAAACTTCTCGTAAAGCCGGACGGCGCGCACGGTCGCGTCAGCCACGTCACGCCGGAAAGCGCCGGCTGGACCTATGTGGGGTTCGACGTGCACCGCATGAAGCCCGGCGAAATTCTCGCCGCGGAAACGGGAACCCGCGAGGTCTGCCTCGTCTGGATTTCCGGCAAGGGCAAGGCAACGGGGGCAGGCCAGGATTTCGGCGTTCTTGGCGAACGCATGAGCCCGTTCGAGGGTGCGCCGCATGCGCTTTATATACCGGCCGATTCCAACTGGTCGGTGACGGCGGAGACCGATCTGGAACTCGCCGTCTGCTCGGCACCGGGCGGCGGCGGCTACCAGGCCAAGGAAATTCCACCCGGCACGCACCCCAAGCTCAGCCGCGGCAAGGGTTCGAACGTCCGCCACGTCTACAATATCATGCCGGAAAACGACAATTCGGCCCATTCTCTGCTCGTCGTGGAGGTCATCACGCCGAGCGGCAACACTTCGTCCTACCCGTCGCACAAACACGACCAGGACGACCTGCCAAACGAGAGCTTTCTCGAAGAAACCTACTACCACCGCCTCAACCCGCCGCAGGGTTTTGCCTTCCAGCGCGTCTATACGGACGACCGCTCGCTCGACGAGGCCATGGCGGTGGAGGACCGCGACGTGACGCTGGTGCCGAAGGGCTATCACCCCTGCGCCACCATTCACGGCTATGATCTCTATTATCTCAACGTCATGGCCGGCCCGAAGCGGGTTTGGAAGTTCCACAACGCCAAGGAGCATGAATGGCTGCTGGCCTGAGCAGGGACTTCAGGGTGCCGCGAGCCGCCCGCATGCAACCACCCCACTGAAGTCATCCTCGGCCCTGAGCCGAGGATCCAGGCGGCGGGTGAGGTGTGGATGGTCGGGTCAGGCCCGACCATGACGGAGGAAAGGCCGACGGCTTTTTCGGATAGGCGTGCGCGGACTTTTCGGCAAGCCCGAGCGGGTTATCGGCGTGCCGGCCGCTACCGCTTCCACTTCCGTGTCAGTCCCCATTCCTTGGCGATTTCCAGCGTCGAGGAAAAACCTGCTTCCAGCATGAATGGCTCCACGGAGGCGGCATAGCCGCCGCCTTCACCGCGCAGAACCGGCGTGCCGTGGCCCATGCCGTCGATCTCGTGCAAGATGACGAGCGCCCTGCCCTCCTTGTCCGGCCAGATGCGCGTGCGCCGACCCTTCATGCGCTTTTCCACGAAGGCCTCTTTTGGCAGCCGATAGAGGTCGCGCCATTGCTCGGCGAGGGCAACGCCGTTCGATAGCGAAACGGTCTCGTCCGCCGTGCCGTGCCAGATCGAGATTGCGGGTTTGCGGGCAATGCGCGGGGAGACGGTGCGGATGAGATCGCTCCACTCGTCGGCGGTCCGCTCCGGCGCCGCCGCCATGGCATCGAAGGCGCGGCTCGCATCGCGCGCGGCGCCGAACGGCAGGCCGGCGATGATGGCGCCACCGGCAAAGAGGTCCGGATAGTTGGCGAGCATGGCGGCCGTCATTGCCCCACCGGCAGAAAGGCCGGTGATGAAGATGCGTTGCGGATCGCTTGCCACCCTTTCAGCCGTATGCGCCACCATCTGGCGGATCGACATCAGCTCGCCGCGGTCGCGTGTCACCTCGCTTGGACGAAACCAGGTGAAACAGAGCCGCGGATTGTTGGTCTCGCGCTGCTGGGCATAGACGACCGCAAAGCCGCGCTCTTGCGCGAGCGAGGCCCAGCCGGCGGCGCGGTCGTAGCTTTCCGCATCCTGCTGGCAGCCATGCAGCACCAGCACCAGCGGGCGACCGGCAGGCAGGCCTTCGGGGACATGCTCGAACATGCGCAGGCCGCCCGGATTGCTGCCGAACCCGACGACTTCGTGGAGAGGCGAAGAGCCCGCCGGCCGGCGCCGAACGGCGGGCGCCTTGCGCTCGGGATCACGGGAAAACGGCCAGAAGAGGTCGCCCAGGGGGGCATCGGTCGGCAGAAGCCGTTCGACCGATCGCTTGAAACGGTCGCGCATGCTTGGCCTCCTTGTGGGGGAATTGCTCATTGTCAGGTTACTTGCTCACACGGAGCGGCAGGATCAAGGCAAAAATGCTGAAATCGGCCAAAAGCTCATTCTCCAGGCTCATGAGGGCATTCATAAATAGCCAAAGCGTCGGCCTGCCCTTTTCGTTCCAGCCCTTTCGGAGACGGAGCGGCTGATGTAGCACTTCTGCAACGACAAAACGCGACAGGAGGGAATCCATGAGCGAGCACCACAGCGCCACCCCGGAACAGGCGCGCGCCAAGATGGCGCCTTTCGACTGGGCCGATCCCTTTCTCCTGGAAGACCAGCTGACCGAAGAAGAGCGCATGATCCGCGATACGGCGCGTGCCTATTGCCAGGACAAGCTCGCCACCCGCGTCACCGAAGCGAACCGCCACGAGATCTTCCACCGTGAGATCATGACCGAGATGGGCGAACTCGGCCTGCTCGGCCCGACCGTGCCGGAAGAATATGGCGGCGTCGGCGCCAATTACGTTTCCTACGGCCTCGTCGCCCGCGAAGTCGAGCGCGTCGATTCCGGCTACCGCTCGGCGATGTCCGTGCAGTCCTCGCTCGTCATGCACCCGATCTTCGCTTTCGGCACCGAAGAGACCCGCAAGAAGTACCTGCCCAAGCTCGCCTCCGGTGAGTGGGTCGGCTGCTTCGGCCTGACCGAGCCGGACCATGGCTCGGACCCCTCCTCCATGATCACCCGCGCCAAGAAGGTCGATGGCGGCTATCTCATCTCGGGCGCCAAGAACTGGATCACCAATTCGCCGATCGCCGATGTCGCGGTCGTCTGGGCGAAATCCGATGCGCATGACAACAAGATCAAGGGTTTTGTGCTTGAACGCGGCATGAAGGGTTTCGAGACACCGAAGATCGAGGGCAAGTTCTCGCTGCGCGCCTCCGTCACCGGCATGATCATGATGCAGGACGTCTTCGTTCCCGATGAAAACCTGCTGCCGGAAGTGTCCGGCCTTGCCGGCCCGTTCGGCTGCCTCAACCGCGCCCGCTACGGCATCGCCTGGGGCGCCATGGGGGCTGCCGAATTCTGCTGGCACGCCGCCCGCCAGTACACGCTCGACCGCAAGCAGTTCGGCAAGCCGCTTGCCGCCACCCAGCTCATCCAGAAGAAGCTCGCCGACATGGAGACCGAGATTTCGCTCGGCCTGCAGGGCGCACTGCGCCTCGGCCGCCTGTTCGACGAACATCGCGCGCCGGCCGAACTGATCTCGCTGATGAAGCGCAACAACTGCGGCAAGGCGCTCGACATTGCCCGTGTGGCGCGCGACATGCACGGCGGCAACGGCGTTTCCGACGAATACGGCGTCATCCGCCACGTCATGAACCTCGAAGCGGTCAACACCTACGAGGGCACGCATGACATCCATGCGCTGATCCTCGGCCGCGCGCAGACCGGCCTTCAGGCTTTCCAGTAAGCCAGGCTTGTCCTTACACACATTCGGCGGCCGCTCGTTCAAATGCGAGCGGCCGTTTTCACGTTTTGTCCATCCCGTTTCGATACAGTTCAAACCCAACACCAGAAGCGGGAGGGCACCATGCCCCTCGACGGCATCCACGAACAGCTTCACCTGCGCCACCCCAAGCGCAGCTTCGTCCAGTATCGCATCGACAGGCCCGGCTTCATCACGCCGATCGGCCATCATCTCAGCACGGCGATGCGCTACACCTGCCTCATCCGTAGCATTTCGAGCGCTGGCGCGGTGCTCTCCATCAACAAGACGCTGACTCTGCCGGAAAGCTTCTACCTGGAAATCCACGGCATCCGCGACGAGATCCCCTGCACGGAGTTCAAGCGCGACGGCGACGAGCTGGTGGTGCGCTTCAACATGTTCCTCGATACGGATTTCCTCAACCATGTGCTCGGCCGCGAGACCGAAACGCACGGCAATTAAATTTTTAAGTATTTGTTTCAACGAAACAAAATACTCACCTGCAAAACTCCCCCTCATCTCTACTGGACATGACGTCCCCATCGGGAGAATGGGCAATGGCTATTGGTGCAGACAAGCGATCTAGCAGCGGACTTTACGAACGCAAGTGGGAGCGCTTCACCGTCAACCGGCAGGGCATGCTGATGAGCGTCGGCCTGGACCTGGCAGCGCCCAAGATGCGCAGCTGCAAGCTGGTCGACATCTCGGTCGGGGGCGCAAGCTTCACTGTCACCACGACGATCGGCCTGCCGTTCCACTACTACCTTTCCATCGTCGGGGTAACCTCGCGCATCGGCTGTGCGGAAGTCTACCGCAACGACAACCGCATCGGCGTGCAGTTCATCAAGGAAATCGACGAGGAACTGCTGCACACGATCGTGCGCTCCGAGTACTTTACCGGTGGCATCGCCGCCAAGCCGAAGAAGGAAGAGCGGCGCTACATGGTCGGTGTGGAAAAGAGCGGCCGCAGCTCCGCCACCACCTGAGCATTTCTCCTTTGCGCTTTATTGGTTAGGGTGCCCCCGGAAGACTGATTCCGGCGGGCGCCTTTCGGCGTTCGGCCGGCGGCTTCCAGACCGATCCATCGATCTTCAGGCGTTTTCATGTCCGCATTCTCCCGCTTCACCGCCCTCGCCCAGACCCTGCCCACCACCGTTCCCTTCGTCGGGCCGGAAGCCATAGAGCGCAACCGCGGCCTTGCCGCAAAGGCCCGCATCGGCGCGAACGAGAGCGGTTTCGGCCCCGCCCCCTCCGTGCTGGAGGCGATGCACGCGGCTGCCGCGACGACCTGGATGTATAGCGATCCGGAGAATTTCGAACTGCGCGAAGCCCTCGCCCTGCATCACGGCGTTTCACGCGACAACATCGCGATCGGCGGCGGCATCGACGGGCTGCTGGGCGAGATCGCGCGCTTGATCATCGAGCCCGGCACGCCGGTCGTCACCTCGCTCGGCGGGTATCCCACCTTCAACTATCATGTGAATGGTTTTGGCGGACGGCTCGTCACCGTGCCCTATGCCGGCGACAGGGAACATCTGGAAGGCCTGCTGGAGGCCGTGCGCCAGGAAAATGCGCCACTCGTCTATTTTGCCAACCCGGATAATCCGATGGGAAGCTGGTGGGACGCCGACAGCGTCGTGTCCTTCGCGCGGGCGCTACCGGAAACGACGCTGCTCATTCTCGACGAAGCTTATGGGGAGACGGCACCGGCAGGCACGATCCCGTCGATCGATGCGCTGATCGGCCAGCCGAACATTTTGCGCATGCGCACCTTCTCGAAGGCCTACGGCCTTGCCGGCGCGCGGATCGGCTATGCGATCGGCACGCTCGGCAATGCGCAGGCCTTCGACAAGATCCGAAATCATTTCGGCATGGCCAGGGTTTCGGTTCAGGCGGCACTCGCCGCGCTGAAGGACCAGGCCTATCTTTCGGACGTCATCGCCCGCATTGCCGCATCCCGGGAGCGCATCTCCCGGCTCGCGCATGCCAACGGCTTGTCTCCACTCGCCTCCGCCACCAATTTCGTCACCATCGATTGCGGCCGGGACGGCACCCACGCCAAGGCCATTGTCGACGGGTTGATGGAACATGGCGTCTTCATCCGCATGCCGGGTATCGCCCCCCTCAACCGATGCATCCGCATCAGCGTCGGGCCGGATAACGATATGGCGTTGCTCGAGGAAGCTTTGCCGCGGGTCTTGAAGCAGCTGGCTTGAGCGATCGAGCATCTTGAGGTCAGCGGGGCGGATCCGGTTCTTGCGCCGTTTATCGCCCTGATGTCCGTGATGCTTTTCTGATCGCCGGCGCCAGCCGGCATTTCTCAGTGGATCGTCATCCACTCGCGGGCGGCGCGCAGCGCCAGAGCGAGGTCGGTCTTGGTCATCGTCGCCGCAAGGTCGGCGCGCAGTTCAGCGGCGCGATCACAACCCTTGATGGCGGCGATATTGAGCCACTTGTGGGCCTGCACCACGTCGATGTCGCAGCCTCTGCCCGTCGCATACATGAGGCCCATGTCGCAGAAGGTTTCGGCGCGGTTCTCGCCGCCCGTCATGGCGGCTGTTTCGGTATTCTGAAAATCAAAGCGTGCCATTGCGTTTTGTCCCTGTCTGACTGGTTTACTGCTTTAGTGCCCTGTTTTACCTGCCCTTTCGGGCCTCTCCCGGCGCCTGCCATCTTCTGTGGCATGGTCTTCCGTGAGAGTTTTTCCGGCCGGTTTTTCCGTGCTCGTCTTATGGCTCCACTATGCCGCGGGCCTTTCAAAATGCGCTTAAAATGCATGATTAACTGGAGGCAAACAAAATCCAAACGCTTGGTAAAATTGGGTTTTCGTTAAACATCGGACCCGCTGGAAACGAGCGGATTTGCTTCAAAATTTACGAATTGTTCAACCGGCGATTTCAACCCTTCGGTAACCACGCAAAACGGTCCGGTTTTTCCGGATGCCGGTTTTGCGCCTTCCCGGACACCCGAAACGGCCTGAGAAAATCGGATTTGCAGGATATTTACCTTTACGTTCGCGTAAGATATTCTGCGCTTCTCATTCTGGAGGAGGAAGAGAATGAAACTGAGGACATGGATTGCCGCCGCTCTTTTCGTCGTGCCGGGCGTTGCCCTTGCCGCCGAGCCGATCGAAGGCAACTGGAAGACCGCCAGCGGCGCAACCGCCGTGATCGCGAAATGCGGCGGCAGCTTCTGCATCACGCTGAAGACGGGCAAACATGCCGGCAAAAGCATCGGCAAGCTGGACGGCTCGGGTTCCGACTATTCGGGCTCGATCACCGATCCGGAGACCGACAAGACCTATAGCGGTTCGGGCGCGGTCAACGGAAAATCATTGAAGATGAAGGGCTGCGTGCTCGCGGTGCTCTGCAAGTCGCAGACCTGGTCGCGGCTCTGAGCGCAAACGCGCCCGAAGATCACAACGCTTTGTCAGACCCCAAGCCGGCGCCTTGCGCCGGCTTTTTCGTTTCAAGCCCAGACCAAAAAACGAATCACACCATTCCTGAACAGGAGATGAACTGCCCTCTCAGGGAGCGTTCAGTCCCGCAATGCGACAAGGGTCATATTGAACGATTTGAATGAGGGACAACACCATGGACATCCTCGCACGCCGCCTCACCATCATCACCCTGCTGATGGCTATCTTCGCGATCATGCTCGCTGCAGCCGTCGAGACCGACTACCGCCGCAGCACGCACAACACCACCGGCAAGCTGGTCGCCTGCTCGACCCCGGACATGTGCCGCGCCTCGCTCTGATAACTGACGACACCGGGAAAACCGAAATGACCATTGCCCTGTTCCACACCTCCGTCGTCGCGCTGCGCATCCTCGCCCTTTCGGCAATGATGATCGCGCCGGTCGGCGCACTCGCCTGGAGCAATGCAGGTGGTCTCGGCATCGAAAAGCAGGGGGCAGGCCTCGTGCTCTTCATCACCCTCCAGCGCCAGTCGATGAGCTAACCCAGGCTTTTCTTCACAAAAATCCGTGCTAGACCGGGCTGGCTTTTCGCCGCAAACCCGGAGCGCCGGATGAAATCCCTTCTCGTCTTTTCCGTCGCGGCGCTCGCCGAAATCGCCGGGTGTTTTGCCTTCTGGGCGTGGTGGCGGCTCGACAAATCCATCCTCTGGCTTCTCCCCGGCATGGCCTCGCTCGCCTTGTTCGGCTGGATGCTGACACAGGTGGACAGCGCCTTTGCCGGCCGTGCCTACGCCGCCTATGGCGGCGTCTATATTGCGGCGTCCCTGCTCTGGCTGTGGCTGGCCGAAGGCATGCGGCCGGACCGGTTCGATATGGTCGGCGCGAGCTTCGCGCTTGTCGGCGCCGGCATCATTCTCGCGGCCCCTCGATAAGCTTCGCTGGCGCGCCCAAGTTGTCGTTTGCTTGTAAAAAACAACACACTATAATCAACCATGAGCAAACGAATCTTCTCTCACAAGCCGCTTTCCTTCGCCACGCCGGCCCCGTACGAGCCGCAATCCTTCGATGATCCAGTGGCCGCGGTCGATGCCCTGCAAGAGCTTTACGAGCGCAATACGACCTTCCTGACCGACGCTTTCGTGGCGCTCGGCAAGTCCGGTTCACCCGACAAGCGGTTCCGCGCCTGCTATCCGCAGGTCTCAATCGAGACGACCAGCTTCGGCCATGTCGATTCCCGCCTGTCCTACGGTTATGTCGCCTCGCCCGGCGTTTACACGACGACCATCACCCGGCCAAAACTCTTCCGGCATTACCTCAAGGAACAACTCGGCCTCTTGATGCGCAATCACGGCATTCGCGTCATCGTGTCGGAATCGACGACACCGATCCCGCTGCACTTCGCCTTTGGCGAGGGCGCCTATGTCGAGGCGGAGATCGCCGAGGGTATCGAACTGCCGCTGCGCGATCTTTTCGATGCGCCCGACCTCACGACCACCGACGACGAAATCGCCAATGGCGCCTACGAGCCAGGCCCCGGCGAACCCTCACCGCTCGGGCCCTTCACCGCACAGCGCATCGATTATTCGCTCGCCCGCCTCAGCCACTACACGGCGACGAGCGCCAACCACTTCCAGAATTTCGTGCTCTTCACGAACTACCAGTTCTATGTCGACGAATTCTGCGCCTGGGCACGCCAGCAGATGGCCGAGGGCGGCAACGGCTACACCGCCTTCGTCGAGCCCGGCAACATCGCCACGCCCGCCGGCGCCGACAAGCCGGAGACCGACCTGACGCTCGCACGCCTGCCGCAAATGCCGGCCTATCACATCAAGAAGAAGGGCCATGGCGGCATTACGCTCGTCAATATCGGCGTCGGCCCCTCCAACGCCAAGACGATCACCGACCATATCGCCGTGCTGCGCCCGCATGCCTGGCTGATGCTTGGTCATTGCGCCGGCCTGCGCAACAGCCAGACGCTCGGCGACTATGTGCTGGCGCACGCCTATGTGCGCGAGGACCACGTGCTCGATGACGACCTGCCGGTCTGGGTGCCGATCCCCGCACTTGCCGAAGTGCAGGTGGCGCTGGAAAGCGCCGTGGAAGAGGTGACGGGCCTCGAAGGCTACGACCTGAAGCGCATCATGCGCACCGGCACCGTCGCCACCATCGACAACCGCAACTGGGAACTGCGCGACCAGCGCGGCCCGGTCAAGCGTCTCTCCCAGTCCCGCGCCATCGCGCTCGACATGGAATCCGCCACCATCGCCGCCAACGGCTTTCGCTTCCGCGTGCCCTACGGCACCCTGCTCTGCGTCTCAGACAAGCCGCTGCACGGCGAGCTGAAGCTACCGGGCATGGCGACGGCCTTCTACCGCACGCAGGTGAACCAGCATCTGCGCATCGGTATTCGGGCGCTGGAGAAGCTGGCGGGCATGCCGCCAGAGAAGCTGCATTCGCGCAAGCTCAGGAGCTTCTTCGAAACGGCGTTCCAGTAAACGGCGATAGAAGCCAAAGAAAAGGGGCGGTAAACCGCCCCTTTTTTGTTTCCAATCAGGCCGTCATCACCTTCCAGGCATGCTCAAGGCCCTTGCGCGTGATGTCGATCATCTGGTCGACCTCCGAATGGCTGATGACGAGCGGCGGGGAGAAGAGCATGCGGTCGCCGGTGGCGCGCAGCACCAGGCCGCTTTCCAGGCAATGGTTGCGCACGGTGACGCCGACCTTTTCCTTGTCCTCGAAGCGCTTGCGCGTTGCCTTGTCCTCGGCAAGCTGGACGGCGGCCATCAGGCCGACCTGCTGGACCTGACCGACGATCGGCAGGTCTTCCAGCGACTTGAGGCCGGCGGCGAGATAGGGGCCGATATCGTCGTGCACGCGCTCGACAAGCTTTTCGTCCTCGATGATACGCAGGTTTTCGAGGGCCGCGGCAGCGCAGACCGGGTGGCCGGAATAGGTGAAGCCGTGGTTGAAATCACCGACTTCTTCCACGAGCACATTGCCGACGCGATCGGAAACCATGACGCCGCCGATCGGCAGGTAGCCGGAGGACAGGCCCTTGGCGATCGGCGCCAGATCCGGCTCGACGCCAAAATGCTGGTGGCCGAACCAGTGGCCGGTGCGACCGAAGCCGCAGATCACTTCGTCGGCGACGAGCAGGATGTTGCGCGCCTTGCAGATGCGGGCGATTTCCGGCCAGTAGGTCGCCGGTGGCACGATGACGCCACCCGCGCCCTGGATCGGCTCGGCGACGAAGGCGGCGACATTGTCCTCGCCGAGTTCATCGATCTTCTCTTCCAGCTGGCGGGCCATCTTCAGGCCGAACTCATCGGACGTCAGATCGCCGCCCTCGGCGTACCAGAAGGGCTGGTCGATGTGGTGGATGCCGGCGATCGGGAGATCCCCCTGCTCATGCATCCACTTCATGCCGCCGAGCGAGGCGCCGGCGACGGTGGAGCCGTGATAGCCGTTCTTGCGGGCGATGATCGCCTTCTTGGTCGGCTTGCCCATGGCGCCCCAATAGACGCGGGCCATGCGGAACCAGGTGTCGTTGGCCTCCGAGCCGGAACCGGTGAAGAACACGCGGTTGATGTTCGGGCCGGCATGCGAGGTGATTTTCTGGGCGAGCAGCACGGCCGGCGGCGTCGTCGTGCCGAAGAAGGTGTTGTAGTAGGGCAACTCGTTCATCTGGCGCATCACCGCATCGGTGATTTCCTTGCGGCCATAGCCGACATTGACGCACCAGAGACCGGCAAAACCGTCGAGATAGCGCTTGCCGTGGTTGTCGAAGATGTAGCACCCTTCGCCGCGCTCGATGATGCGCGTGCCGGTCGCGTTCAACTTCTTCATGTCCGAAAAAGGATGAAGGTGATGGGCAGCATCGAGGGCACCGAGGTTGGATATGGCTGCTACATTGCTGTTCGACATTTTGAATACATCCTTAGGGGTAGGTTCCGCCTTATTGAACGGCGGGACAGAATGAGTTACGAAAATGCCCATACAACAAGCATTTGGCAAGTGATCGAGCGAAAGCAAAATTTCTTGTACAGGCTTCCCGCCAAACTGAAGCAGGCACCATGACAAATCACACCAAGGCAGCCGGTTCGCCGCCCGCCAATGCCCCGGCCCGTATCGAAATCCTTCTTGTCGGCATGAACGGCGACCTGCGCGGCAAGCAGGTTCCGCTCGAAGGCGAGAAGAAAATCTGGGACGGCTCGGTGCGCCTGCCCTCCTCCACCCAGTCGCTCGACATCTGGGGCGACGACAATGACGACATTACCGGCCTCTCCCTTTCCGTCGGCGACCCGGACGGCGTTTGCATCCCCGACCGCCGTTCGCTGACCGTGATGCCGTGGGCGCCGGAGGGTTCCCAGCAGGTGCTCGCCACCATGCACGAGTTCGACGGCACCGCGTCCTTCATGGATCCGCGCGCCATCCTCGCCCGCATGGTGAAGCGGTTTGAAGACCGTGGTTTGACACCGGTCGTCGCGACCGAACTCGAATTCTATCTGGTGGAGGACGACTGGCGCGAGACCGGCAAGCCGCGCCCGCCGGCAGCCCTGATGTACCGCGGCGAGCCGAACGGTTTTCAGCTCTACGACATGCGCGCGACCGACGCGCTCGACGACTATCTCCAGACGGTGCGCGCCTGGGCGAAGGCCATGGATCTGCCCGCTGATGCGACGACGGCGGAATTCGGGCCGGGCCAGTTCGAGATCAACCTGCTGCATCGGCCGGACGCACTCGCCGCCGCCGATGACTGCATCTACCTGAAGCGCATCGCCGAGCTGGCCGCACCGCGGTTCGGGCTCAAATCCACCTGCATGGCAAAGCCCTATGCGGAGCACGCGGGTTCGGGCCTGCATGTCCATTGCAGCGTCATCGACAAGGACGGCAAGAACATCCTCGACGCCAAGGGCGGCGAACCGAAGAAGCTGAAGTCGATCTGCGCCGGCATGCTCGCCACGATGCGCGACGCGCAGCTCGTGTTCGCGCCCTTTGCCAATTCCTATCGCCGCTTCCAGCCGGGCTCGTTTGCGCCGGTCGATCTCACCTGGGGTTTTGGCCATCGCGGCACCGCGATCCGCATTCCGGACAAGGACGGTCCGGCAGCACGCGTCGAGCACCGCGTGGCGGGTGCCGACGTGAACCCCTACCTGCTGCTGACGGCAATCCTCGGCGGCATCCTGCTTGGCCTCGACAACGAACTCGATCCAGGCCCGGTGACGGAACCCGGCAAGGATGCACCCGATGCCAAGCGGCTGACGCATGACTTCCTGACGGCTGTCGAGGAATTTTCCGTGTCACCCTTCATCGCCGATGCCTTCGGCGCGGAATACCAGAAGCTCTACGGCGATACGAAGCGCAAGGAAGCGATCATGTTCCTGCGCACGGTCTCGGATTTCGACTACCAGACCTATCTGCCGCGCATCTAACGCGGCTCAGGCGGCGGCCGGCTCGGTCGTCGCCATGATCTTTGCCTGGACCTTCGGCACCATCACCTTCAACTCACCCGGATGCAGGCGGATCGAGACGTCGCGGTCCATCGGCAAGAGTTCACCGTCGATCACGCAGTTGATCGCCCGGTCGACCTTCGGGAAATGCAGGTCGACCGCCGTGCCCGTCATTTCAATAACATCGGTGTTTTCCCGCAGCTTGCCGCGCAGGATATCGAAAGCGAGTTTGGCGACACCCGCCGGCTTCAGCGGCTTTGTCGTGTAGAAGCCGAGATGGCCGCCGGTGAGATCGTCGGCATAAAGCAGTCCATTCTCGCCGAAGCGGTTGTTGGAGACGTTGATGGCGGAGACATTGCGGTGTTCCTCGACGCCATCGACAGTGAACTCGACCTCGAATTCCGGCGGATCGAGAATCACGCCGAAGGCGGCACGGGTGTTGGCCGCAATCTTGCCGACGCGCGAACGATAGGTCATGGCATTGCGCAGGCGCACCATGCGGGCATGCAGGCCGGCGGCGAACTGGTGCACGAAGGCGCGGTCATCGGCCGTGCCGATGTCGGCGGCGGCGATATCTCCATCCGCCAACGCGTCGATCGCCTGCCAGATATCGAGCGGAATGTTCAGCGAGCGGGCAAAAAGGTTCATCGTGCCGGCCGGGACGATGCCAAGCGGCATCTTGCTCTGCCAGGCAAGGCCGGCCGCGGCCGAAACCGTGCCATCGCCGCCGCCCACCAACATGGCGTCGAGATCCGTACGGTCCGAACAGCGCTTCAGCGCCATCTCGATATCGGCCGCCTCGACGATATCGCAATCAAGGTGATGCCCGGCCGCGGCGAAAGCTTCTTCCGCATGCCGGGCAAACGCCTCCATGTCGGTGGTGCGGAACGTCCCCCCGTCCCTGTTAAATATCGCCTGAATTCTCATTCGTTTACTCCGCGTCTCAGCCGAGAACGCCTGAACGGTGATTGTCGATCCATTAGATAGTCGCGAAAACGGCGATTAACAGGCGATCGCGAAATACAGCGCAATAAATCGTGAGCACCGGCCCACCCGATCAAATCCACAAGAGGTCAAAAATCGCAGTAGGCAGGACGCTCGTCTCTGATATATTGCCGCACGGTC
Organism: Shinella sp.; assembly: GCF_052438155.1. Lineage (NCBI taxonomy): Bacteria > Pseudomonadati > Pseudomonadota > Alphaproteobacteria > Hyphomicrobiales > Rhizobiaceae > Shinella > Shinella sp. Next base: position 31,825 of record NZ_JBQVPI010000012.1, read on the forward strand.
GCCTGCGTCGGGAGTGCGCTTGCCGGCCAGACTGTTTTCTTCCCTACCGTGGCCTTTTCGGCCAGACCATACCGCATCAGCAGCCAGGAGGAGTGGCCGCCCGTGCAGGGTCTGTCGCTGGATTTGCCGCGCATGGGCCACCCTTGCGGAGCCACCCCGTGTCCGAACATCCCATGCCGAATGTTGCCCTCTCCTCGGGGCCGCTGCCCGTTTCCTCGCTTACCGTCACGCTGATCATCCTTGCCCTCGCCGTCGGCAGCTTCGGCATCGGCACCGGCGAATTCGCCATCATGGGCCTGTTGCCTGACGTTGCCAGTACCTTCGGCGTGACGAACGCCGAGGCCGGCTACGTCATCAGCGCCTATGCCCTCGGCGTCGTGGTGGGTGCCCCGATCATCGCCGTCATCGGCGCCCGGTTCCGCAGGCGCGACCTTCTTTTGGTGCTGATGGGCGTCTTTGCCGCCGGCAACCTTGCCAGCGCCGTAGCTCCGACGTTCGAAAGCTTCATGCTGCTCCGTTTCCTTTCCGGCCTGCCGCACGGCGCCTATTTCGGCGTGGCCGCACTGGTCGCGGCCTCCATGGTGCCGGTCAACAAGCGCACGCAGGCGGTCGGCAAGGTCATGCTCGGCCTCACCCTCGCGACGCTGATCGGCACGCCGCTTGCCGCCTTCTTCGGGCAGCTGCTCGACTGGCAGTACATGTTCATCGCCGTCGGCATCACGGGGCTGCTGACCGTCGCGCTCATCGCCATCTTCCTGCCGCGCGACAAGGTGCCGAAGGGCATCAATGCGCTGACGGAACTGAGCGCGTTTAAGCGCAAGCAGGTCTGGCTGACGCTCGGCATCGCAGCCTCCGGCTTCTGCGGCATGTTCGCAGTGTTTACCTATATTTCGCCGATCGTCACCGAAGTCGCCGGCCTCAATGTCAGCATGGTGCCGGTCATCATGGCGATCTTTGGCTGCGGCATGATCGTCGGCAACATCTTTGGCGCCAAGCTTGCCGACCTGTCGCTGATGCGCACCATCGGCTGGTCGCTGGTGCTGTACTTCTTCGTGCTCATCGGCCTGTCGCTGACGGCGCATAACCCGATCCTGCTCGGCATCTGCTGCTTCCTGATCGGTTGCAGCTTCGTCGTCGGCCCTGCCCTCCAGACGCGCCTGATGGATGTCGCGGGTGACGCGCAGACGCTTGCCGCAGCACTCAACCATTCCGCCTTCAACGTCGCCAACGCGCTTGGCGCGCTCTTCGGCGGCTTGGCGATCAGCGGCGGTTATGGCTACGAATCGATGGGTTTCGTCGGCGCGGCAACCGCCGTCATCGGCTTTGGCGTGTTCCTCGTCTCCCTGTCGCTCGAAAAGATGGATCGCGCGGCAACGCCAGTCTGCCCTGCCGAGTAATCAACTGCCTCCAGGACAATCACAACGGCGCCCCATCGGGCGCCGTTTTCGTTTTTATGGACACGCGCCAACCCTGTTCCCAAGGTGACAGGGCCGCGCCCGGACTCTGCTAGACATAGGCCATCGCAGCCCGCCGAAACGACGCAAGAAACGACGGACCGCAAGCCCATGAATTCTATTGGAGATACTGAATGTCCGCCCTTATCGACAGCATCACCGGCAGCCGCGTCTTCGGCTTCCTGGCCCGCACCATCCTGACCTCGATGTTCTGGCTTTCCGGCATCGCGAAAATCGCCGATTTCAATGCCGGTGTCGCCGAGATGGCGCATTTCGGCCTGGAGCCGGCCATGGCCTTCAACATCGCCGTCGCCGTTACGCAACTGGTCGGCTCGGCTCTCATCATCGCCAACCGCTGGACCTGGCTCGGTGCCGGCATGCTCGCCGTCTTCACGGCGCTGACCATCCCGATCGCCCACAATTTCTGGACCATGCAGGAGCCGATCCGCACGATCGAATTCTATGTGGTGATGGAGCACATCACCGTCATCGGCGCTCTGATGGTCGTCGCCTGGAAATCCGCGAAAGCGCCTGTCGTCCCTGCGCATTGACGACAGGCCGGGCGCCGCCCTTCTCTCCGGAGGCGGCGTCCATGGAAGGACGGCCCTGCCTCTCCGGCCGTCCCCGCCGCCCCGACGCTGCCCGTCGGGGCGGTTTTCGTGGTTAGAGCGATGGCAGTTTCAGGGGGCCGCCGGTCTTGATGCTGCGGATTGCGAAGTTGGAGCGGATATCGGTCACGCCCGGCATGGTGAGCAGCGTTTCGGTCAGCAGCCTTTCATAGGCCGAGAGATCCTCCACCACCACTTCCGCCAGAAAGTCGGCATTGCCGGAAATCAGGAAGCAGGACACGACCTCGGGCACGGCGAGCAGCGCCTCCTGCTGGGCCATGGCGTTTTCCCGGCTGTGACGCCCCACCTTGATTTCGACGAAGACGGTGAGACCGAGCCCGACCTCCTTGCGGTCGATATCGGCACGGTAGCCGCGCAGTACGCCGGATTTTTCCAGGTTGCGGATGCGGCGCAGGCAAGGCGACGGCGAGAGGTTCACCCGCTCGGCGATCTCCACATTCGTCGCCCGCGCATCCTCCTGCAGCACCTTGAGGATGGCGATATCGAATTTATCAAGATTTGGCATATTCGGAAACTTATCTCGTCATTTTTGGCATGATCATGCGCAAGATACATCCATACGGGCACAACTCGCAAGGACATGCCTCGGCTGCCGGCGCTAGAATTTGGCCATGATTTACGCCTCAGCCGAGACAAGGACGTCGCCATGGCCATGCTATCGCTTTCTACCGACGAAAAATCCAATCCGCTGGCGGCCGGCTATTCCGGTGCGGTCGTCACCGTTCTGATATGGGCTGCCTGGGTGCTGGCGACGCGGCACACGGCCGCGACACCGCTCGGCACGATCGATATCGGCCTCATCCGCTACGGCGTGCCGGCCATCCTGCTTGCGCCGGTCTGGCTGAAAACTGGGCTTTTGCCGAAGGACGTGCCGCTGAAACTCGTTGTCGTCATGGTGGCGGGGGCCGGTGCCCTGTTCTTCCAGGTGACAGCTGCGGCGCTGCATGTGACGCCCGCAGCCCCGGGCGGCATTCTGCTCGGCGGCTCCATGCCGCTCGCCACCGCACTGATCGGCATCGCCCTCTTCGGCGAGCGGCCGGATCGGATGCGCCTGTTCGGACTTGCCGCGATCGTCGCCGGTGTCGTCATCTTGCTTGCCGCCAGTATGCAGAAGAGCGGTATGACGATGACCGGCTTCATGCTGTTGCCCATCGGCGCCACGCTCTGGGCGGGTTTCACCCATGCCTTCCGCCGCTCGGGCCTCACCGCACTGCAAGGTGCTGCCCTCATCGCCGTCTGGTCCTTATTGATCCATCTCGTGCTGGCCGCGCTCTATGGCACGCATCTGGCGGCGGCATCGTTTCCCGACCTGGCGCTCCAGGTGACAAGCCAGGGCATTCTTTCAGGCCTCATCGCCACCTTCGCCTACGGCACCGCGATCCGGGCGCTCGGCAGCAGCCAGGCCGCCGCCTTCACCGCCATCACGCCGGTTCTAGTGACGCTCGGAGGGGCGATTTTCCTCGGCGAACGTTTTGGCGCTGCCGAAATCACCGCAGCCATCGTCGTCGGCGCAGGTGTCGCGCTCTCCACGGGCGTCCTTTCGCCGAAGCGCTAATCGGAAAAAGAAGGGCGCCCGCGGCTCTCGCCGGGGCGCCCTTTTCCATGTCTGCGTTTGGATCAGCCGTGGATGATCTCGCGGTGTTTTTGCAGACGTTTGCCAAAGGCCTGGCTGACGCGGTCGAAGATGATCGCGATGCCGACGATGGCGAGGCCGTTGAAGATGCCGAGCGTGAAATACTGGTTGGAAATCGCCTTCAACACCGGCTGGCCGAGGCCCTGCACACCGATCATCGAGGCGATGACCACCATGGCGAGCGCCATCATGATCGTCTGGTTGATGCCGGCCATGATGGTGGGCAACGCCAGCGGCATCTGCACGTTCTTCAGCTTCTGCCAGCTCGACGAGCCGAAGGCGTCGGCAGCCTCCAGCACGTCCTTGTCGACGAGGCGGATGCCGAGATTGGTGAGGCGGATCATCGGCGGGATGGCGTAGATGACCACCGCGATGAGACCCGGCACCTTGCCGATGCCGAGCAGCATGACGACCGGGATCAGGTAGACGAAACTCGGCATCGTCTGCATGACGTCGAGGATCGGGTTGATCACGCTCTGCACGCGATCCGACCGCGACATGAGGATGCCGATCGGTATGCCGATGACGATGGATAGGACTGTGCAGACGAAGATCATCGAGACCGTCTTCATCGTATCGTCCCACATGTCGAAGTAGCCGATCAGGAGAAGCGTGCCGACGGCGCCGGCGACGATCTTCCAGTTGCGGCTGGCGAACCACGCGACGGCTGCGATCAGCAGAATGATGATCGGCCATGGCGTGCGCGTCATGAAACGCTCGGACCAGATGAGAAAGTGCTGCAAGGGCACAAAAATGGTTTCGATGCTGTCGCCATAGGCGCGGGTGAAGGCGCGAAAACCTTCATCGATCACCTTCTTGAGGTCGCGCAGCGAGCCCGCGTCCATTGTCGGAAATTTCGTGAACCATTCCATATCGATCCCCTTCCGGCTCCGGCCGGTCTTGCGCCGGTTTCATGAGCCAACCCTGAAGCATGCCGAGGGAGAGTGCGCGGCGATTTGCGCCAAAGGCATGCGCTAAAACGAAGGCAAAGGGCGGCGCGCCGATGACGCGCCGCCCGGTTTCATTGATCAGGCGATCAGAGAGCGGCCTTGATCTTTTCGGCAGCTTCCGGCGAGACCCAGTCCTTCCAGAGGGCTTCGTTCTCTTCCAGGAAATGCTTGGCGCCATCGTCGCCGCTTGCCTGGTTGTCGGTCATCCAGGCCATCAGCTTGTTGACCGTGTCGTTGCTCCAGGCGCGCTTGTTGAGGTAGCCCATGACGTCGGCACCGGCGCGTTCGGAGAACGGCTTGGTCACCAGTGTCTGGACCTTGTCCTTCGGCCAGTCGTTCTTCTTCGGATCCGCGCAATCGGCAACCGTGTTGCAGCGCTTCCACTCGGCGGCGTCGTAGGGCACGCCGTGCTCGAGCTTCACCATTTCGTATTTGCCCAGCAGCGCGGTCGGGGCCCAGTAGTAGCCGACCCAGCCTTCCTTGCGCTCGTAGGCCTTGGCGATCGAGCCGTCGAGGCCGGCAGCAGAACCGGTGTCGAGCAGCGTAAAGTTCGCCGCCTCGCCGCCATAAGCCTTGTAGAGCTGGCCGGTCACGACCGTGCCACCCCAGCCCTGCGGGCCGTTGTGCACGGAACCCTTTGCCTTGTCTTCCGGATCCGGGAACAGTTCCGGATGCTTCAGCGCATCCTCGATCGTCTTGATATCCGGGTTTGCATCGACGATGTATTTCGGGACCCACCAGCCCTGAACGGCGCCGTCAGAAAGCGCGACCGCCGCGCCGACCAGCTTGCCTTCCTCGATGCCGCGGTTGACGACGTCCGGCAGCAGATCGACCCAGCCTTCAGGCGCCAGGTCCGGCTCGCCCTTTTCAATCATCGAGGTGATGGTCGGCACCGTGTCGCCGACAATGACTTCGGCGTTGCAGCCGTAACCTTCGGTCAGGATGAACTTGTCGAGGGCTGCGAGCACCTCGGCACTCTGCCAGTTCATGCTGGCAATGGTTACGTCACCGCATTCGGCGCGCGCGGCACCGGTCATGGCGAAGAGGCCAGCGACGAGGCAGGTGGAAGCAAGAAGATGTTTCATATCCGTTCCCTCATTTCGGCGGTGTCATTATGCCGACAAGGGCCCGCTGCACCGCCGCCGGGCCCGTGATCCTCACGCGGATCGTTCTCGGACAGGGCCGTTCGAGGGCCATGCTTGTTCCGCGATACCGCATCTCGACTGTTGCAGCTACAAAGTCGAATGCCGGTACGAATGCGTCTGCCATTGGCCCCAATGCGTCATGGAGAGGTCAATTCTTCGAGACCCGCCCGACATTGTCCAAGCTCGGGACCGCGCAGGCAATGGTATGATACAATTCAGCTTTTTCAAACCGCAAAAACAAAAAAGCCGGCATGCGCCGGCCTTGCCTTTCTGCGACATTGGAGCAGACGCATGCGAAATCAGGCTTCGCGGCGACCCTGGATAACGTGGACGCGGCCGCCGGTTTTGACGCGCTCGTAAAGGTCGATCACGTCGTGGTTGAGCATGCGCACGCAACCACTCGACATGGCCTGGCCGATCGACCACGGCTGGTTGGTACCATGGATGCGGAACATGGTGTCGTTGCCACCCTGGTAGAGGTAGATGGCGCGCGCGCCGAGCGGGTTATTGAGGCCGCCCGGCACGCCGCCGGCATATTTCAGGTTCTTCTTCGGGTCGCGGCGGATCATGTTGGGCGTCGGCGTCCAGGTCGGCCACTCCGCCTTGCGGCCGATATAAGCGCTGCCCGCCAGCGAATAGCCCTGCCGGCCGACACCGATGCCGTAGCGCATCGCCCTGCCATTGCCGAGCACGTAGTAGAGCCGGCGTTCCGGCGTATCGACGACGACCGTTCCTGCCGCATGGGGGGTGACATAGGCGACTTCCTGGCGGCGAAGCTCGGGCTTGATCTTGTCGAGCGGCATCGCCTTCAGCGGGAATTTTTCCTCCATGCGATCGCTGTAATTGGCATGGTCGCTGGTGCCGTTCGTCGCGCAGCCTGCGAGCAATACGGCAGATGCGCCAAGCAGGAATCCGCGGCGGGAAATCGACATGGTTAAAGCCCTTTGAATATATGATCCTCAGGGCTGAAAATTATGTGGTTATGGTTAACCGATGGTTAAGCGGCGCGCTTTGGTTGCAGGACATATTAAGGTGCATGGCAATAAAAAGGCCGCCTCCAGGGCGGCCAATTCATTGCAGTGAGTGTCCCTCACATATTCGGATAGACCGGCCCTTCGCCGCCCTGTGGCGGTACCCAGTTGATGTTCTGGTTGGGGTCCTTGATGTCGCAGGTCTTGCAGTGCACGCAGTTCTGCGCGTTGATCACGAAGACGTCCTTGCCGTCCTTCTCCACCCATTCATAGACGCCGGCGGGACAGTAGCGGGTGGACGGGCCGGCATAGACGTCGAGTTCCGACGTTTTTTGCAGCTCCGGGTTCTTCACCTGAAGGTGGATCGGCTGGTCTTCCTCGTGGTTGGTGTTCGACAGGAACACCGAGGAGAGACGGTCGAAGGTGAGGACGCCGTCCGGTTTCGGATAGTCGATCTTGTTGTGCTTGGCCGCCGGCTCGAGGCTTTGTGCGTCCGTCTTGCCGTGCTTCAGCGTGCCGAAGATCGAGCCGCCGAACAACGTGTTCGTCCACATGTCGAGGCCGCCGAGCGCGACACCGAGCGCCGTGCCGAGCTTCGACCACAGCGGCTTGACGTTGCGGACCTTGCGCAGGTCCGAGCCGATGGCGCTGTCGCGCCAGCCCTGCTCGATCTCGATCGGCTCGTCATTTGCGCGGCCATGGGCGATGGCATCCGCCAGCTTTTCGGCGGCGAGGATGCCCGAAAGCACCGCATTATGGCTGCCCTTGATGCGCGGCACGTTGACGAAGCCGGCCGAGCAGCCGAGCAGCGCGCCGCCGGGGAACGACAGTTTCGGCACCGACTGGTAGCCGCCCTCGGTGATGGCGCGCGCGCCATAGGAGAGGCGCTTGCCGCCCTCGAACGTGCCGCGGATCGCCGGATGTGTCTTGAAGCGCTGGAACTCTTCGAAGGGAAAGAGATAGGGGTTCTTGTAGTTGAGGTGCACCACGAAGCCGACGGCGACGAGGTTGTCTTCCAGGTGATAGAGGAAGGAACCGCCGCCGGTCTTCATGCCGAGCGGCCAGCCGAAGGAGTGCTGCACCAGGCCGAGCTTGTGGTTTTCCGGCTTGACCTGCCAGAGTTCCTTCAGACCGATGCCGAATTTCTGGGGTTCGCGGCCCTCATCGAGCTTGAACTTGGAAATGAGCTGCTTGGCGAGTGAGCCGCGCACGCCTTCGCCAATCAGCGTGTATTTGCCGAGAAGTTCCATGCCGCGGGTGAAATTCGGGCCGGGCTCGCCATTGCGCTCGATGCCCATGTCGCCGGTCGCGACGCCGATGACGGCGCCCTCGTCATTGTAGAGCACTTCGGTGGCGGCAAAGCCCGGATAGATCTCGACGCCGAGTTCTTCCGCCTTCGTCGCCAGCCACCGACAGACATTGCCGAGCGAGACGATGTAGTTGCCGTGGTTACTCATCAGCGGCGGCATGGCGAAATTCGGCAGGCGCACGGAGCCGGCCGGGCCGAGCAGCAGGAAATGGTCGTCCGTCACTTCGGTCTTGAAAGGATGGCTATCGTCCGCGCGCCAATCGGGCAGCAGGCGGTCGATACCGATCGGATCGACGACGGCGCCGGAGAGGATATGCGCGCCGACTTCCGAGCCCTTTTCCAGCACGACGACGGTGAGGTCCGGATTGACCTGCTTCAGCCGGATCGCAGCCGATAGGCCCGCAGGACCAGCGCCGACGATCACGACGTCGAATTCCATGCTTTCGCGCTCGGGGAGTTCCATTGCTTCGCTCATTCGCCTCTCCACCCCGCAACCCCTCTAAAGCCGCGGAAAATCCCTCATGTTGGCCTGTCATGACAAATGCGGCCGGCCTTGTCGAGCCGTTCTGCGACAGAGTTTCCCCGCTTTTGCGCATGACTTCATGACAGCGCCGAAAGTTTATTGACTTTAACGTAAACGTCAACCGTTTGTCGGAGACGCAACGATCTGCTCGCTTGATTCCGCCCGCATGCAGGAATAGGCATTTGAGCTATCCAGCCGCCAGAGGATCACCAGCCATGTCCGAGATTATCCGATCGCTCCAGCGTGATTTGAACCATTTCGGCGAGGATCTTCACCTTATCGGAAGCGAGCGATTGGGTAACCGGCATCCCGGCGAGCACCGCGACAATTTTGGCGCCGGCGTCATGGCTGAGCCGGCAACGCCGGAAGCGGCGGCGGCCGTTGTGCGCTGGTGCCTCGAACACAATGTGCCCATCGTGCCGCAAGGCGGCCGCACCGGCCTCGTCGGTGGCGGCATCAGCCGGCCGGGCGACCTCATCCTCTCCACCGCCCGACTGAACCGCATCGAGGCGATCGATCCCCTCGCCCGTACGGTGACCGTTGGCGCGGGCGTCACGTTGCAAGCGCTTCAGGAGGCGACGGCTGAGGTTGGCCTTGTCCCCGGCATCGACCTTGCGGCACGCGGAAGTGCGACGATCGGCGGCATGATCGCCACCAATGCCGGCGGCATCCTCGCCTTCCGCAATGGCGTGATGCGCCACCAGGTTCTTGGCATCGAGGCGGTGATGCCGAACGGCACGCTGTTCAGCGATCTCACGCGCGTGCTGAAAGTAAGCGCCGGGCCGGATATCAAGCAGTTGCTCATCGGCTCGGAAGGCGCCTACGGCTTCGTTACCCGCGCCGTGCTGAAGCTCGAAAGTTTCAACCCGATGCGCGCCACAGCGCTCGTCGGCGTCCGGGATGCCACCTCGGCGCTTGCCCTCATCGCCCATTTCCGGGCGCAGCCGGCCTTGCAGCTCGAAGGCGCGGAGCTGATGTGGCAGCGCTATCTGCGTGACAGCGCGGCGGAAAAGGGGTTTGATGTCGACTGGCTGGAGGGCGATACGCCCGCAGTCCTGCTGATGGAGGTTTCCGCCGACAGCGAGGCGGAGGCGCGCGCAGCCCTGGAAGAAGGCCTCGCGGCGCTCTGGGAGGAACAGGGATTGTCGAGCGGCATCGTCGCCGCTTCGCTTGAACAGGCCCGCCGCTTCTGGGCGTTGCGCGAGGACAGCGACTTCATGTACCGGCATTTTCCGGCTGCCCCCTCCTTCGACGTCTCCGTGCCGCCCGGCGCGCTCGACGCCTATGTGACGGGTCTCAGGTCACGGCTGAAGGCGATAGACGTGAGCTTCGACGCTTATGTCTACGGCCATATCGCCGACGGCAATCTGCATATTTCCGTCATTGGCGATGGTGTCGCGGGTGCCGCATTCAAGGAACCGATCGAAGACGCCGTCTATTCCGGCGTTGCGGAACTCGGCGGCAGCTTTTCTGCCGAGCACGGGGTGGGCACGGAAAAGCGTCGTGCCTATCTTACCTATGGCAATCCTGCGCGCCGTGCCGTGGCGCGGGCCATCAAGGCGGCGCTCGACCCAAAAAACCTGTTCAATCCGGGCAAGGTGCCCTACTGCGCCGACTGAGCGCAACATAAGGACGACATCACTATGGATCTCGGCATTGCCGGCAAACGCGCCCTCATTCTCGCCTCTTCCCGCGGCCTCGGCAAAGGTATCGCGGTTGCCCTTGCCCGTGAGGGTGCGCAGGTGCTGCTCTGCGGCCGCAGTGCCGAGACGCTGCAAGCCAATTGTGATGCCATCAATGCGGAAGGGTTGGGCCGCGCCGACTGGGTACAGGCGGACCTCGGCGATGACGGCTTCGTCGAGACCCTCGTCAAGGCGGTCCAGGAAAAGCTTGGTGGCATCGATATCCTCGTCAACAATTCCGGCGGGCCGACGCCGGGCTCGACCGAGGACATGAGCGAGGAGAAGCTCGCCACCTATTTTCACTCCATGGTGCTCAGGATCATCACGCTGACCAACCGGCTGCTGCCCGGCATGAAGGCACAGGGTTGGGGTCGCATCCTGACCGTTGCCTCTTCCGGCGTCATCGAGCCGATCCCCGGCCTCGCGCTGTCCAACACGCTGCGCCCGGCACTGGCCGGCTGGTCGAAGACGCTGGCAACCGAAGTCGCGCAATATGGCGTCAACAGCAACATGCTGCTGCCCGGCAGCATCATGACCGACCGGCTGAAAAGCCTCGACGCTGCCGCAGCCGAGCGCAGCGGCGAGAGCGTGGACGAGGTCCGTGCGGCCTCGGAAAGGGCCATTCCGGCCCGGCGCTACGGCACCGTCGAGGAATTTGCGGCGACGGCCGCCTTCCTGTGCAGTGCGCCGGCGAGCTACGTCACGGGCAGCCTTGTCCGTTGCGACGGCGGGGCGGCGCGGTCGGTCTAAAAGCCGCCCTTCCCCTTGCCATTCTCCATGCCCTGTGCCATCTGGCGCGCTCTCAAATTTTCGGGTGCGCGCTAGCGCGCCCTTTCGCGCGGAGCCTCTCGCTCCGGTTCAACACATTTTGGCGATCACAAGGGGCACGGCGATGGCACGCGCACTCGGGCTCGATTTCGGCACGACGAACACGGTTATGGCGCTCGCGGCGGGCGGCAGCGAAACACAATCGATGCACTTCACCAGCAGCGTCGGCGAGACCGACACGATGCGCACGACGCTGTCCTTCATGAAGGATCCGCTCGTCGGCGCGCAGGCGCTGAAAGTCGAAGCGGGACAGGCGGCCATCCGCCAGTTCATCGACAATCCCGGCGACTGCCGCTTCCTGCAATCGATCAAGACCTTTGCGGCAAGTGCCCTCTTCCAGGGCACGCTGATCTATGCACGCCGGCACGCCTTCGACGACCTGATGGAAATTTTTCTGCGCCGTTTGAAGGCCTATGCCGGGGATGAATGGCCGGCAGACGTATCGCGGGTGATTGCCGGGCGACCGGTGCAGTTTGCCGGCGCAAGCCCCAACCCGGCGCTGGCGCTCGAGCGCTACAACGCGGCGCTGACACGGCTGGGCTTTCCGGAAATCCACTATGTCTACGAGCCCGTTGCGGCGGCCTACTATTTCGCCCAGACGCTGAAGAGCGACGCCACGGTGCTCGTTGCCGATTTCGGCGGCGGCACGACGGACTATTCGCTGATCCGTTTCGAGCGGCAGGCGGGCCGGCTGTCGGCGACACCGATCGGCCATTCGGGCGTCGGCATTGCCGGCGATCACTTCGATTCCCGCATGATCGAACATCTTGTCGCGCCGGAAATCGGCAAGGGGTCCCACTTCAAGAGCTTCGACAAGGTGCTGGAAGTGCCGTCAGGCTACTATGCCAATTTCGCCCGCTGGAACCAGCTGTCGATTTTCAAGACGACGCGCGAATTCACCGACCTCAAGTCGCTGGTGCGCTCGGCGCTGGAGCCGGAAAAGCTGGAACTCTTCATCGAGCTCGTCGAGCATGACGAGGGTTACCCGCTGTATCAGGCGATCTCGGCCGCCAAGATGGCGCTGTCGGCGACGGACGAGGCGGAGTTCAACTTCCCGCCGCTCGGAGCCGCCGGCCGCAAGATGGTCAAGCGCAGCGATTTCGAGCGCTGGATCGCGCCCGACCTCGCACGCATCGAGGGTGCGCTCGACGAGGTGCTGGAAAAGACCAACACGGCACCGGGCGAAATCGACAAGGTGTTCCTGACCGGCGGCACTTCCTTCGTGCCGGCAGTGCGCGACATCTTTTCCCGTCGTTTCGATGCAGGCAAGATCGAGAGCGGCGGGGAACTTCTTTCCATCGCGCACGGTCTTGCGCTCATCGGCGAAAGCGACGACGTCGCGACGTGGGCAGCGTGAGCGCTTGACGCAAAACGGCTTCGCACTTTTGCCGGGATTGTTCTAAGGTGCGATCATGAACGCCGCCAGAGACCTCCACCCCGAGCAGCTTCGTTCGCTTCTGCATTTCTATGCGGATGCGGGCGTGGAATGGCTGCTGGAGGAGGAACCGGTCGATCGCTTTGCCGAATTCGAGGCGATGCGTGCAGCACGGGGTGCGCCGGCGCAGCCGGAGACGGTCTCCGCTCCGCAGCAACCGGCGCGGCAGGCACCCGTGCGCCAGGAGCAGCCGCGCCCTGCGGCCCTTGCTCCCATGCCGAATGTCGCGATTCCGGATGGCCAGGCAGTGGCCGAGGCCGAGTTTGCGGCGAGCAGCGCGCGCTCGCTGGACGAATTGCGCACGGCGATGGAAGCCTTCAACGGCTGCAACCTCAAGACCAGCGCCCGCTGCCTCGTGTTTGCCGAGGGCAATGCAAAGCCGTCCATCATGGTCGTCGGCGCCATGCCGAATGCCGAGGACGACCGCGACGGCCAGCCCTTCTCCGGCCGGCAGGGTGCTATCCTCGACCGCATGCTTGGCGGTATCGGACTTGCCCGCACAGACCTGCTGATCACCAATGTCGTTCCATGGCGGCCGCCGGGCAATCGCCCGCCGTCGCAACGCGAGGCGGATATCTGCCGGCCCTTCATCGAGCGGCAGATCGCGCTTGCCGAGCCGAATCACCTTCTCGTTCTCGGCAATTTCGCCGCGCGATTCCTGTTCCGCTCGAACGATACGATCCATCAACTGCGCGGTGAATGGCGGGAAATCGATGTTTCCGGGCGTGCCATTCCGGCATTTGCGACCCTGCATCCGCAAGACCTGGTGACAGCGGCGATCAGCAAGCGTCTCGCCTGGCAGGACCTGCTTGCTTTTCGTGCAGGGCTCAAAGGCTAAGCGACCGGTCCATATTCAACGTTTTCAGGGACTTGGCTTTTACGGCGTGATTCCCTGAATTGGTTTCGCCGCAAACCTGCCTCAAGCATGAACAAATTGTTTCAACAGCCATGTGAATTGCACATATCTGCCGGGTAGAATGTCGCATTGCAAAATCAATGCTGCGGCGCAATATATGAAAACGGGAGGGATAGGATTTAAGGAATCGACCCATGACCGCCCGCTTTCGGCCCATTCATTCGAGCTTCGAGACGCTCCGCCACTCCGGTCTTCGCGCCGGGCACGGCTTCGGCAGCATCGCTGCCCGGGCCAACGAGCAGCTCACGGCCACGGGCTTTGCCCGTATCAGCCGCCCCGTTCAGCTCTTCTCCGAGTTCATCACGCGCTGAGCACGCGCCAACGATTCAAGGAGCAAGCCATGACCAAGATCCGTAAACTGATCTCTGACATTGCCGATATTCGCGCCGCCGTGAACGCGGCCCGGGAATATTCCGTGCTGGCCTCGCTGCCGCGCGATTCCGTCCAGCGCCGCGACCCGCTCAAGGCCTTCCTGCCGAACTGAGGTTCGGCCGCGGCTTTGAAACCGGCTACCGCCGTGATACTATCTTCATCGTGAGGAGGTGAGACGCCTTTCTCCGGTGGAGACCGGGCCGAAGCCCGATCTCCGTTTTGTTATCGGCTTACTGTCAGCGTCAGGCGCCAACCGAACAGTCTGACAATAACCGAAACCCGGATTCTCAAACGTCTCACCTCCTTTCGTTTTGTCGGGTCTACACCCGACATGCGTTCATATCACAACTTTTTCGGGAACTTCTCTCGTTCCCCTATTCTCTTGAAAAATCTTCTTGGTTACGCCAACCGCTGTCGCAGTAGACAGCGCGCCGCCGCCGCAATAGAGCGACACTCCGAAACAGAATGCGCAATCTGCGCCCTCTTCCGGAGCCTCCATGCTGGCGAGCCTTGTCTCCATCCTGAGCCTGATGTTGTCCACCCTATTGATGATGGTGGCGTTCGGCCTGCAGAGTTATGTCGTGCCGGTGCGGGCGGTGGCGGAAGGCTGGTCGACGCAGACGATCGCGATGATCGCGACGGGCTACACGATCGGGTTCACGCTTTCCTGCATCGTCACACCGAAATTCGTGCTGCTTGTCGGCCATGTGCGGGTCTTCGTGGCGCTGATCACGCTGCTTGCCATCGCGATCCTGCTTTGCGCGCTCGTCGTCGACTGGCGGGCCTGGATGCTGTTTCGCGCCATTTCCGGCTTCGCCATTTCCGGAAGTTACCTCATCATTGAAAGCTGGCTGAACGAACGCACGACCAATGAGAACCGTGGCTCGGTCTTCTCGATCTACCTGATAACAACGATGGTCGGCACGATAGGCGGGCAGTATCTCGTGCCGCTCGGCGATCCGTCCAACACCTCGCTGTTCATTCTTTGCGGCATCATCTTCTCCGTAGCACTTCTGCCGACCGCCCTCACCTCCTCGCCGCTCCCCGCCCCGCCGACGCAGGCGCGCTTCGACATTCCAAAACTCTATCGGCGATCGCCCGTCGCCGTCGTCGGCGCGTTTCTTGCCGGTGCGCTTTCCGGCGCCTGGCTCAATCTCGGCGGTGTGTTCACGCAGCGCACGGGCCTGTCGACCGCGGAAGGTGCCACGCTGCTCGCCTGCGTGCTGCTCGGCAGCGCGCTCTCGCAAATTCCGATCGGCCGCGCCTCTGACCGCATGGACCGTCGCCTCGTCATGGTCGTCTGCGGCATTGTCGGCACCGTTTCCTGCATCGTGATGGCGATGGTGGCCGGCGGGCCGCCGGTGCTGCTTTATGCGGGCGCGGCTTTCGTCGGTTCGGTCATCTTCCCGATCTACGCACTGAACGTGGCGCATGCGAACGACCGTGCCCAGCCGAACGAGTATGTCGAGGTCTCCTCGGGCATGATGATCGTCTATGGCTTCGGCACGATTTCCGGCCCGTTGATGGTCGGTCCCATCATGGATCGCTTCGGGCCTGGCTCGTTGTTTGCAGTACTGGCGGTTTATTTTGCGCTCTACGGCGCCTATGCCGCCTGGCGCATCAGCCGGCGCGAAGCCAATGACGGCCTCGTCAGCAAGACGGATTATCAGGCCATGTCGGCCCAGCCGCTCGGCGCCGATGCGGCGGCCGCCGCCCTCCAGCCGGATGCTGTGACGGACGAACGGGTCGAAGACACGACGACGCCGGAGTGGCGTTAATTCCAGGCGCAGAATCGCTTCGCACTTTTGCTGGGATAGCTTTTTACCCTTGCGGCAGCTTGTGTCGAAGCTCCGCGCGGCGCTTCAGGTTGAGCTGGTGCTCGCGGAAGATCACGAAGATGCCGGCGCTGACGACAATGGCGGTGCCGATCAGCATGGGGCCGGTGGGCACGTCGCCGAAGAGGAAATAGCCGATGATAAGGCCGAGCACGATCGACGTGTATTCGAACGGCGCGATGGTGGACACGTCGGCATAACGGTAGCTCGACGTCAGCAAGATCTGGGCGATGCCGCCGCAAAAGCCGGCAAGCACCATCAGGCCCAATGCCTGCCAGCTCAGAGCGATCCAGCCGAACGGCAGCGTGCCAAGCGAGAAGATCGAGGCGAACAGCGAGAAATAGAGCACGATCGTCGGTGTACGCTCGGTCTGCACCAGCTTGCGCACCAGCACCATCGCAAAGGAGCCGAGCACGGCAAAAGCCATCATGGCCAGCACGCCCATGGCCTCCGACGAGCCGAGGCCCCCGTTGCGCAAGAGCGTGAGACGCGGCCAGCTGATGATGGCAACGCCCAGCAAGCCGACAAGGACCGCCGACCAGCGATAGATGCCGACCTTTTCCTTGAGGAAGACCGCGGCGACGACCACGGTGACGAGCGGCAGGGCATAACCGAGCGCGATCGATTCCGGCAACGGCAGATGTATGAGGCCGTAGAAGCCGAAGCCCATGGAGAGAATGCCGATGAAGCCGCGCTTCAAATGCCCGAAGATGTCGTTGGTGCGGAAGGCATCGCGCAGCTGACCATGCATGCCGAGAAACACGAGGATCGGCACCATGGCGAAGGCAGAGCGCAGAAAGGTGATCTGCCCTGCCGGAAGATCCTTGCCGGCAGCCTTGATGAGCGCCGACATGCAGAGGAAGATCACCACCGAGGCGACCTTGAGAAAAATCCCCTTCATGGGATCGGAAGACTGCGTGTCCATGCGGAACTCATCATGGCCGGGAAGCCATGGCAACAGATTTCAGGGAGACCGGAGAACCGATTCAGAGAGCTGCAACTCTAGCGCGGTTGATGGCCGGATGGGATGAATTCTGGTGATGCATCGCGGATAATTTTGATCGGAGACGCGGGAGAGACGGCCGTGCCGACATGGCACAAATTTGTGATTTCCCGATCTCCACGGAAATGAGATGTTAAGCGAATACGCATATCTATTCGTGGAACTTGGGGGCAGACCGTCCCGGCGATCCATCGTTCCATGCACAAGGGGAACGGGAACCGGACGGCAAAGAGCAGGACACATCCATGCGGACTGAGAACGGCCAGATCATCCACCTGGCGGACTATCGCCAGACTGACTTCGTTCTCGAGCGCGTCGATCTGACCTTCGAACTGGACCCGACGGAGACCAAGGTCGAGGCCCGCCTGATCTTCCATCGCCGCGACGGCGTCGATCCCGCTGCCCCGCTCGTTCTCGACGGCGACGAACTGACGATGACGGGCCTGCTCTTCGACCAGTTGGAGCTGGATGCTGGCCGCTACGACGCCACGCCCGACAGCCTGACCATCCGCGACCTGCCGGCAAGCGAGCCCTTCGAGATCACCATCACCACGATGATCAATCCCGAGGCCAACACCCAGCTGATGGGCCTCTACCGCACGAACGGCGTCTACTGCACCCAGTGCGAGGCGGAAGGTTTTCGGCGCATCACCTATTTCCCGGACCGGCCGGACGTGCTGGCCGTCTACACGGTCAACATCATCGCCGACAAGGCGAGCTGCCCTCTCCTGCTGTCCAACGGCAACTTCCTCGGCGGCGCCGGTTATGGCGAAGGCAAACATTTTGCCGCCTGGTTCGATCCGCACCCGAAGCCGTCCTACCTGTTCGCGCTCGTCGCCGGTGATCTCGGCGTCGTGGAGGACACGTTCACGACGATGTCCGACCGCGAGGTCACGCTGAAGATCTATGTCGAGCACGGCAAGGAGCCGCGCGCGGCCTATGCGATGGACGCGCTGAAGCGCTCCATGAAATGGGACGAAGAGGTGTTCGGCCGCGAATACGATCTCGACATCTTCATGATCGTCGCCGTCTCCGACTTCAACATGGGCGCCATGGAGAACAAGGGGCTCAACGTCTTCAACGACAAATACGTGCTCGCCGACCCGGAAATCGCGACCGACCAGGACTACGCGAATATCGAGGCGATCATCGCGCATGAATATTTCCACAACTGGACCGGCAACCGCGTCACCTGCCGCGACTGGTTCCAGCTCTGCCTGAAGGAAGGCCTGACGGTCTATCGCGACCACGAATTTTCCGCCGACCAGCGCTCGCGCGCCGTCAAGCGCATCGCAGAAGTGCGGCACCTGAAGTCGGAGCAGTTTCCGGAGGATGCCGGCCCGCTCGCCCATCCGGTGCGCCCGACGAAATACCGCGAAATCAACAACTTCTATACGACGACCGTCTACGAAAAAGGCTCCGAGGTGACGCGCATGATCGCGACCATCGTCGGCCGCGACGGCTTCAAGAAGGGTATGGACCTCTATTTCGAACGGCACGATGGCGACGCCGCTACGATCGAGGATTTCGTAAAGTGCTTCGAAGAGGCGAACGGCGTCGATCTCGGCCAGTTCTCGCTCTGGTACCATCAGGCCGGCACGCCGCTCGTCAGCGTTTCGTCGAGCTATGACCAGGCGAAGGGTGAGTTCACACTGTCGCTCGAGCAGATGATCCCGCCAACGCCGGGCCAGAGCGCGAAGGAGCCGATGCACATCCCGCTGCGCTTCGGCCTGATCTCCGCCGACGGGTCCGAAGCCACGCCGAGCGCTATCAGCGGTGCGGATGTGACCGGCGATGTGCTGCATCTCAAGCAGCGCCGCCAGACGGTCACCTTCTCCGGCATCGCCTCGCGCCCGGTCGTTTCGCTCAACCGCAGTTTTTCGGCGCCAATCAACCTGCATTTCGAGCAGGCGCCCGCCGACCTCGCCCATATCGCCCGCTATGATGCCGACCTCTTCGCGCGCTGGCAGGCGCTCAACGATCTGGCGCTGCCGAACCTCGTCGCGGCAGCACGCAGCGCACGGGCTGGCGAGCCGGTCGAGACGAATGCGGTTCTTGCCGATACGCTGATCGCAATCGCCGGCGATGAGACGCTGGAGCCTGCCTTCCGGGCACAGGCGCTCGCCCTGCCCTCCGAATCCGACATTGCCCGCGAACTCGGCAGCAACAACGATCCCGACGCCATCCGCGCCGGGCGCGAAGAGGTGCTCGCCTTTGTGGCGAAGCGTGGTCCGGCCGTCTTCGCCACACTTTTCGAACGCCACCAGCTGCAAGGCGCCTTCACGCCGGATGCCGCTGGTGCTGGCCATCGCGCGCTGCGCAATGCGGCACTCGCCTATCTGGCCGTCGCCGACGGCACGCCGGCCCGCGCCGCGGAGGCCTTTGCTGCGGCCGACAACATGACCGATCTGAGTGCTGCACTGACCGTTCTCGCGCACCGCTTCCCGGATGCGCCGGAGACCGCAAGCGCGCTGGAAACCTTCCGTGCCCGCTTTGCCGACAATGCGCTGGTCATCGACAAGTGGTTCTCCATCCAGTCGACCATTCCGGGCGACGGGGCGCTGGCACGCGTCAAGGCGCTGATGACGAGCCCGCACTTCAACAAGTCGAACCCGAACCGCATGCGCGCCCTCGTCGGCACCTATGCCTTCTCGAACCCGACCGGCTTCAACCGGGCGGACGGCGAAGGCTACCGTTTCCTTGCCGACCAGATTATCGAGATCGACCCGAAGAACCCGCAGCTCGCCGCCCGTATCCTGACGTCCATGCGCTCCTGGCGTGCGCTTGAGGACGTGCGCTCGGATCACGCGCGCAATGCGTTGCGGACGATTGCGGCGGGTGAAAAACTCTCCTCCGACGTTTCGGATATTGTCGAGCGAATGCTAAAGGGCTGATATCCCGAAAATTCAATGATTCCGGGCGCTTCGGCGCCCGTTTTCGTTGCGGCATACAAGTTCGCACCGACGAGATATGGTTAAGAAAGTTTTACCTTTTCCTCTGGACAAGCCGAATCACAATTGATTCATTAGGGCAGATTCGGGCGAGCGGCGCGCCGAATCGCGAGAGGCTTACAAGGTTTGAAGATTATGGCGGACGCGCAACGAGGACGCGCAGCCGGCGGGTGGACTCGTCTCAAATTTCCGGGAATGGCGGCCTGGGGACAAGAGGCGACGGGGCAGGCGAAGATTTTCGCCGGGCCTGCCGCGCGGCATTTGACACGGGCCGAGCCCGTGCTCAAGCGATCGATACCGATCCTGATCATTGCCTTCCTGTTCGTGGTGGCCATCTCGCGGATGGTCGGCATCATGGTCGAGCACGACCGGATGGACACGAGCGTCAAGGACACGACCTCGCTGACGGCCATGGCCGTTGGCGCCGTTTTCTCCGGCACTATGGCGGACAGCCTTACCAAGTCCGACCGCATGGCGGTCGAGGCAGCGCTGTCCCTCAACATTCCGCAGGATCGCCTGCAGCCGGGCGGGCTGGTGCTGTTCGTCGAGGAGAAGGGGCACGTTTTCGGTGCCTCGCTGGCGGCGGCGCGCTATGTCGGCCAGTCCCTTGCACGCTTCTCGCCGGAACTCGCGGCAACGCAATATTTCGGTGAACCGGCAGGCGTCTTCCGCACCCGCATCGGCGGGCAGGACTATTATGCATCGCTCGTTCAGATGCCCAAGAAAGGTGGCTTCGTCATCGTCGCCAATCCGCTCGGCCAGCTTGCCGTGTTCTGGCGCGACGAGGTGGCATTGAACGTCACGCTGTTTGCCGGCATCTCGGCGATCCTGCTGGTCATTCTCTATGCCTATTACATCCAGGCGAAGCGGGCGCGCGATGCGGACGCGATCTTCGCGGAATCAAACCTGCGCGTGGAAACGGCGCTGGCCCGCGGCCGTTGCGGCCTCTGGGACTTCGATCTCTCGAGCCGCCGGCTGTTCTGGTCGCGCTCCATGTATGAAATGCTCGGCATGCCGCCGCGCGACAGCGTGCTGTCCTTCGGCGATGCAGCGCGTCTGATGCATCCCGATGACGACGGCATCTATCAGGTGGCCCGTGCGGTTGCCCGCGGCGAAGCCAAGCAGGTGGAACAGGTCTTCCGCATGCGTCATGCCGATGGCCATTATGTCTGGCTGCGTGCCCGTGCGCAGGTCATCCGCATGGCCTCCGGCCGCATGCACATCATCGGCATCGCGATGGACGTGACGGAGCAGCACCGGCTTGCCCAGCGCTACCAGGAGGCCGACCAGCGCCTTGCGGACGCCATCGAATGCACCTCCGAGGCCTTCGTGCTGTGGGACAAGAACGACCGTCTCGTCATGTGCAATGCGCACTACCAGCAGGCCTACGGTCTTCCCGACGACGTGCTCGTGCCCGGCACCGATCGCGCGACGGTGCATGCCGCCGCCGCCCGCCCGGTCATCGAGCGGCGCATCGCGGATGCGGATGGCGCGGGCATGTCGCAGACGAGCGAAGTCCAGCTTGCCGACGAGCGCTGGCTGCAGATCAACGAACGGCGCACCCGCGACGGCGGCCTTGTTTCCGTCGGCACCGACATCACGATGATGAAGCGCCACCAGGTGCGGCTGCGCGAATCCGAACGCCGACTGATGGCAACCATCGGCGATCTTTCGGCGTCCCGCGCCAAGCTGGAGCGGCAGAAGGCTGAACTTTCCGTGGCCAACGCGAACTACCAGGCGGAGAAGGACCGCGCCGAGGCGGCAAACCGCGCCAAATCGGAATTCCTCGCCAACATGTCGCATGAGCTGCGCACACCGCTCAACGCCATCCTCGGCTTCTCCGAGATCCTGCAGAACCAGATGTTCGGCCCAATCGGCTCGGACAAATATCGCGAATACTCCTGCGACATCCACGAGAGCGGCAAACATCTGCTCAACGTCATCAGCGACATTCTCGACATGTCGAAGATCGAGGCCGGCCATATGCGCATCAGCTGCGAAACCGTCGATCTGGCACCGCTGATCGAGGAGACGCTGCGCCTCACCATGCTGCAAGCGGAGAAGAAGTTCATCCGGGTGCAGCAAATCTGCCCACAGAATTTGCTCACCATCGCGGACCGCCGCGCGATGAAGCAGATCCTGCTGAACCTGCTGTCAAACGCCATGAAGTTCACCAATGCCGGCGGCAAGGTGGAGGTGCGGGCGCGCAAAGTGGACGGCGCCGTCACGCTGACGATCGCCGATACCGGCATTGGCATTCCGAAATCGGCACTCCAGAAGATCGGCCAGCCCTTCGAGCAGGTGCAGAGCCAATATGCCAAGAGCAAGGGCGGCTCCGGCCTCGGGCTCGCCATCTCCCGCTCGCTGGCCCATCTGCATGGCGGCGCAATGCGCATTCGCTCCGTCGAAGGCAAGGGCACGATCATCTCCGTACGTATCCCCGACCGGGAACGGCTTGCCGCACTGCATCTGGCGGCGGCCTGACGGATCTTGCGCGATGAAAGCCGGGGCATCCGTCCTCGGCTTTTGCGTTACAGTAGCCTGTGCGTTCGCCGCATGGATGAGCTATCGCCAGGGTCGAGACGTCAGCGAGGTACTCCCCGTACCCCCGTCATGATGAGACCTGCCAACTCAATTGCTCAGACGTGCAAGAGGTCCCACGCCAAGGCATTGTACGTGGCTTCGCGAGACAACGGTCGCAGTTAAAGGACACCGGGGCCGATTACGACTTTGCGACGAGGGCTTGAAATATCTTGCGCACCGCCTTCGCCCGCTGCTTGAGGTCTGCCTCGAGCGCCCGGATATCCGGGCTGTCCCCGGCCCGGCAGACGAGGTCGATAAGGCCCGCCGGCGCCTCTTTCGGATCGAAGCCGCCATCGACGCATAGGCGCACGATCTGTGAAATCTCCGTATAGAGGGAGAGCGCCTTCTGCACCGTTTCGAGGTCGTTCGGATCCATCATCGCCCCGCCGAGCACGGCGAGCGCCTCCCCTGTCGGCATCGCCCGCTTCGGCTGTGGCACGCCGCGCGCCGGGGCCAGCAGCGCGAGGAACTGCGCGATGAATTCGATGTCGATCAGCCCACCCGGGATGAGTTTTAGGTCCCAGACATCCTTCGGCGGCTTTTCCTGGTCGATCAGGCTGCGCATCTCCGCGACGTCCTTGGCAATCTTCGCCGGCTCGCGCTTTCGGCGCAGAACCGCACGGAAAATGTCGTCGGCCTCCTTCATGAGGCTCTCGTCGCCGCAGAGCACGCGGGCACGCGTCAAGGCCATGTGCTCCCACGTCCAGGCCTCTTCCGTCTGGTACTTGGCAAACGACGTGATGCGCGTTGCGACCGGCCCCTTGTTGCCGGAGGGGCGCAGACGCATGTCCACCTCATAGAGCACGCCTTCCGCCGTCGGCGCCGAAAGCGCGGCGATCAGGCGCTGGGTGATGCGGGTAAAGTATTTCATGTTGTCGAGCGGCTTGGGACCATCCGATTCAAAGGCGTCGCTGTCGTGGTCGTAGAGCAGGATCAGGTCGATGTCCGAGCCGGCGGTCAGTTCGAAGCTGCCGAGCTTGCCCATGCCGACCAGCACCACGCACCCGCCCGGGAATTTTCCATGCGCGGTCTCGATTTCCTCCAGCACGGCCTTGAGTGCCGCGGCGACGATGAGGTCGGCGACATGCGTCAGTGCGCGCGCGGCCTGCTTGCCGGTGATCGCACCGGTCAGCAGGCGAATGCCGATGAGGAAGCGCTGTTCGGCGGCGATGATGCGCAGGCGGTCGAGGATTTCCTCATAGTGCCGGGCGCCGGAGACGAAGCCCTCGATGCGTTCGGAGAGATAGGCGCGCGTCGGCAGTTCGGCGAGCAGGCCGGGATCCAGCATGCCGTCGAAGACATGGGGCTTTGCCGCAATCACCTCGGCGAGGCGCGGCGCCGATGACATGATGTTGACGATGAGGGAAAGCAGCGCCGGATTGTTGCCGAGCAGCGAGAAGAGCTGGATGCCCGCCGGCAGGCCGGAAATGAAGCTGTCGAAGCGCAGCAGCGCCTCGTCGGCCCGCTTGCTCTCGCCGAAGACGCGCAGCAATTGCGGCGTCAGCTCCGTCAGCCGCTCGCGTGCTTCGACGGATTGCGTGGCGCGGTAGCGACCGTAGTGCCAGGTGCGGATCGTGCGGGAAATGTCTGCGGGACGCTCGAAACCGAGGCGCTTCAGCGTTTCCAGCGTGTCCGGATCGTCCTTCTGGCCGGTAAAGACGAGATTGCCGGTCTCGGAGGAGAGCTTCGCCTCCTGCTCGAAGAGCGCCGCATAACGGCGCTCGACGGTCTTCAGCACGGAAACGAGTTTTGCAGAAAAGCCGGCCGTATCCTCGAAGCCCATCATGAAGGCGATACGCTTCAGCTCGGCCTCGGTTTCCGGCAACAAATGGGTCTGTTCGTCACGCACCATCTGGATACGATGCTCGACGTCGCGCAGGAACCAGTAGGCCTCGGTCAGTTCCCTGGCCGTGCCCTTGTCGATCCAGTTCGCCTTTGCAAGTTCCTGCAGCATCGGCTCGGTGGCGCGCAGGCGCAGTGCCGGCACGCGGCCGCCGGCAATGAGCTGCTGCGTCTGCACGAAGAACTCGATCTCGCGGATGCCGCCGCGACCGAGCTTGACGTTGTGTCCCTTGACGGCGATCTCGCCATGCCCCTTGTGCACATGGATCTGGCGCTTGATCGAATGAATGTCGGCGATCGCCGCATAGTCGAGATATTTGCGGAAGACGAAGGGCGTCAGGCCCTTGAGGAACGCCGCGCCGGCCGCGAGATCACCGGCAATCGGCTTGGCCTTGATGAAGGCGGCGCGCTCCCAGTTCTGCCCGCGGCTCTCATAGTAGAGCATGGCCGAATCGAAGGAGATGGCGAGCGGCGTGGCGCCCGGATCGGGCCGCAGGCGCAGATCCGTGCGGAAGACGTAGCCGTCTGCCGTGCGCTCCTGCATGATGCGGATCAGTCGGCGCACCAGGCGGGAAAACGTCTCGACCGCTTCCATCGGATCGACCGCGATATCCGCCATCGGATCGAAGAAGACGACGAGATCGATGTCGGAGGAATAGTTGAGCTCCGCCGCCCCAAGCTTGCCCATGCCGAGCACGATGAGGCCCGACTTTTCGCTGGGATGTGCCGGGTCCGGCAGTTTCAGCTTGCCGCTTTCATGCGTCGACAGCAGCAGATAGTCGAAAGCGGCCGAGGTCGCCGCCTCGGCGAGGTCGGTGAGAAGTGCCGTGGTTTTCCGTGCGTCAAATATGCGGGCAAGGTCGGCGAGCGCTGTGAGGAAGGCGACCTCACGCTTGGCGACGCGCAGGCGGGTCATCAGCACCGCCTCCGTCACCTCGCCGCCCTCCGTCTTCCAGGCGTTGCGGGCGCGCGCGATCGCGTCCTCGATCATCGGCAGGATCGGCGCTTCGAGCGCGCGGGCAAGCAGGCCGGGATCGATGCGCGCGGTATCACGCAGATAGGGAGAGAGCGAAAACGCCGCGACCAGGAAGTCCTTGAGGGGTTCGTTCCCGCCGAGCAGTTTGGCAATGGCGGGCTGTTCCTTGCCCCAGTCCTTGAGGTCGGACAGGACCGATTTGACTTCCGTCTGGCTCAGGGGCCGGATCGGAGAGGTCGAAAGATCGGAAAACCGCGTCGTTTCCGTCACGCTCATGATGCCTCCTCGCCTTTTTGAGGACGAGGTGTATCAGTCCGGAAGGACGGGGAAAACCATTCTGACCGTCAGCCCCCGATTGTTTTCCCGCTCGGGATGCGTCGCATCCAGTTCCAGCCGGCCGTGATGCATTTCCATGACGGCGCCAACGAGCGACAGGCCAAGGCCGGTGCCGGGCTTGGAGCGGCTGGCATCGAGCCGCACGAAGCGTTTGACGACCTCGTCGTGCTTGTCGTCCGGCACGCCGGCCCCACTATCGGCGACCGATAGGACGACATCGCCATCCCGCCGCACGAGCGACACGCGAATCTCCGGGTCATCACTGCCTTCGGCATATTTGATCGCATTGTCGATGAGGTTGCCGAGCGCCTGGCCGACGAGCTCACGGTTGCCCTTGATTTCGACCCCATCGGCGATCTCGGTCAGGAGCTTCAGGCCGCAATCCTCGGCAACCGGTTCATAGAGCTCGGCGCCATCATGGGCGATGCCGCTGATATCGATCGCGCTCATCTCCGCCGGCGCCTGCCCCGCTTCGACGCGGGAGATCATCAGAAGCGCATTGAAGGTGCGGATAAGCTGGTCGGATTCGCCGATCATCTCCTCCAGCGCGATGCGGTAATCGGCCTTTTCATTGCCGGCAAGGGCTGCCTCCGCCTTGTTGCGCAGGCGCGTCAGCGGTGTCTTCAGGTCATGTGCAATATTGTCGGAAACCTGCTTCAGACCCTCGTTCAGCTTCTCGATGCGCCCGAGCATCGTGTTCAGCGATTCCGACAGCCGGTCGAACTCGTCACCCGAACCGCTTGTCGGCAGACGCTGCGAGAGATCGCCGGCCATGATGCGCTGGCTGGCGTCGGACATGCGATCCATGCGCTTCAAGGCATTGCGGCCGATCAGATACCATATGGCGAGCGCGCCGATGCCCATGACGCCGAGCGCCACCATCAGCGCCTGGCGCACCAGCTTGCGAAAGTTCTCCGGCTCACCGAGATCGCGGCCGACCAGCACGCGCAGGCCATTGGACAGCACCGTCACCTGCGCATAGGCCATCGGACGGTTGTTGCCGCGCGTTTCTTCCTGGTAGCGCTGGTAGCGGAACGGTGTCTCCGTCCAGCCCTCATTGTCCAGAACGCCGGGCTGGATCGAAGCGACGTTGCCGGCCAGCACTTCGCCAGTCGGGCTTGCGATAATGTAGAGATTGGCGCCTGGCTGACGGGTGCGCCGCTCCAGCGTACGCAACAGGCCGTTCATGCCGTTGTTGTCGAAGACGCGTTCGATCTGCTCGGTTTCCTGCGCCACCGCTTCGCGCATCTGCTGCTTGAGCAAGCCCTCCGACATGGAGGAAACGTAGAAAACGAGAAAAGCCGCGCAAGCGGCGAAGAGCAGGAGATAGATCGCGGAAAGGCGTACCGCCGTGGTGCGGTAGAGGGCAGTCAGCCGGCCGAGCAGTCGCTGCATGGATCAGCCCGCCGCCTCTTCCTTCATCATATATCCCGCGCCGCGCACGGTGCGCAGCAGCGGCTGGTCGAAATCCTTCTCGATCTTCGAACGCAGCCGCGAGACATGGACGTCGATGACATTGGTCTGCGGGTCGAAATGGTAGTCCCAGACGTTTTCGAGCAGCATGGTGCGGGTCACCACCTGCCCGGCATTCTTCATCAGATACTCCAGCAGGCGGAACTCACGCGGCTGGAGGAGGATTTCCCTGCCGGCGCGCCTGACGGTGTGGGAGAGCCGGTCGAGTTCCAGATCGCCGACCCGGTAGACCATGTCCTGCTCCGGGGTGCCCTTGCGGCGGCCCAGCACTTCGACACGGGCCAGAAGCTCGCTGAAGGCATAGGGTTTTGGCAGATAGTCGTCGCCACCGGCACGCAGGCCCGTCACGCGGTCATCGACCTGGCCGAGGGCGGAGAGGATGAGCACGGGCGTGTGGATGTTGCGGCGGCGCAATTCCGAAATCAGCGACAGGCCATCGCGGCGCGGCAGCATGCGGTCGATGACCAGCACGTCGTAGCTGTTTTCCGTCGCGAGGAAGAGGCCGCTTTCGCCGTCGCTCGCATGGTCGAGCACGATGCCCGCCTCACGAAAGGCCTTCGAGAGATAGGCGGCCGCCTCCAGATCGTCTTCCACAATCAATATCTTCATCGTACGGACCTTACAGCATGTTCGGCGAGCGTTGGCTAGCAGCGCCCTATCCGGATATGGCAGCGCCGCGAAACCTTGCGATCTCGCGGCGCCGTGGGTAGGCAATGCCGGAGCCGATCAGCCCTGGTCGATCGGCAGCGCCAGGAAGCGGCTACCGTCATTGGTCTCGATCTGGAACAGCGCCTTGGAACGGCCGTCCTTGCGGGCGTTGTCGATAACCTTCACCACGTCGTCGGCAGACTTCACAGCCTGGTTGTTGACCGAGGTGATGCGATCGCCTTCCTTGAGGCCGCGATCGCTGGCGTCGGAGTCCGGATCGACGGAGGAGACCGTCAGGCCGTCATCGCCGGGCGTAACCGAGATGCCAAGATCGGCAAGCGCCTGTTCGCTGGCGGGAGCTTCCGGCTCGACTTCCTCGGCGCCCGTTGCGGCCTGGATCTGCTCGCCAGCAAGCGTGCCGATCTCGACGGAGACGTTCTGAGACTTGCCATCACGCCAGACCGAAAGATCAACCTTCTTGCCGGGGGCAATATCGGCGACACGGCGGGCGAGATCACGCGGGTCCTTGATCGGATCACCATCGAGCGCCGTGATCACGTCACCCTTCTTGATGCCGGCCTTGGCACCGGGCGAGTCGGCCTGCGGCTCTACGACGAGGGCACCGGCAGCATCCGCAAGGCCGAGCGAGTCGGCGATGTCGCGGCTTACCGGCTGGATCTGAACGCCGAGCCAACCGCGATCGACCTTGCCGTCCTTCATCAGGTCGGCGACGACGCCCTTGGCGACGGAGGCGGGAATTGCAAAAGCAATGCCGACATTGCCGCCCGACGGCGAGAAGATCGCGGTGTTGATGCCGACAACCTGACCATTCAGGTTGAAGGTCGGGCCACCGGAGTTGCCGCGGTTCACGGCAGCGTCCACCTGGAGGTAGTCGTCATAGGGGCCGGAGCCGATGTCACGACCGCGGGCCGAGATGATGCCGGCCGTCACCGTACCGCCGAGGCCGAACGGGTTGCCGACAGCGACGACCCAGTCGCCGACGCGGATCTGGCTGTCATCGGCGAAGCTCACATAGGTGAACTTGCGCTTGTCCTTTTCCTCGACCTTCAACACGGCGAGGTCCGTGCGGGTATCCTTGCCGACGAGCTTGGCATCGAGTTCCGTGCCGTCATTCATGACGACCGTGAAGGCCGAACCATCGTTGACGACGTGGTTGTTGGTGACAATGTAGCCATCTTCCGAGATGAAGAAGCCGGAACCCTGCGACGTCGGGCGCAGATGCGGCTTGCGGTCGGGGCCACGACGATCGCTGAACTGGCGATCCTTGCCACGGTCGCCGTGAGACTGATCCGGGCCGCCGAATTCACGGAAGAAGCGCTTCAGCGGGTGATCGTCGGGAAGTTCATCGAGGCTGCGGCCGCCGAAGTTGAACGAGAAGTTGCTCTCGTCATTGGCCGGCTTGATATCGGACTGGACACGGACGGAAACGACGGCCGGGGAGACGGCCGAGACGACGTCGGCGAAGCTCGCAACCTGCGGCGCCTGGACGGAAACGGCTTCGGCAAAACTTTCGCTAACACGGGCGGGAATGCCGGTCGCCAGCATAACGGCCGCAAGTCCGGCGACGGTCGTCGTCTTCAGTACGGTCTTGAGGCCCGGACGGAATGCGGAAATCTTGGACATTCTTTGCACCTTTTCTCTCATTCATGGCTGCGCTCAGCAGCCGATGGAAGAAGAGATAGGCCTGCACACATTACGGCGCACTATCCGCC
Organism: Shinella sp.; assembly: GCF_052438155.1. Taxonomy (NCBI): domain Bacteria; kingdom Pseudomonadati; phylum Pseudomonadota; class Alphaproteobacteria; order Hyphomicrobiales; family Rhizobiaceae; genus Shinella; species Shinella sp. Next base: position 61,052 of record NZ_JBQVPI010000012.1, read on the forward strand.
GCATGAATTTTTCGTAATGTTGGAGAATTTCGGGGGAAGCGGGTCTATTCGCGCGTCAGCGCGCGCTCCAGCTCGGCTTTTTCAGCCTCCGAGAGCGGTGTTCCCGTCGGTTTTCCGCCGCGCTTGCGCACGAAGAGCACCATGGCCGTGGCACCGGCAAGGAAAAGCACGATCGGCGCGCCCCACAACAGCAGGGTTTCACCACGCAGGCGCGGATTGAGCAGCACGAACTCGCCATAACGCGAAACGACATAGGCGATCACCGCCTCGTCGCTGTCGCCATTCTTCAGGCGCTCGCGCACGAGAAGACGCAGGTCGCGCGCAAGTTCCGCATTCGAATCGTCGATCGACTGGTTCTGGCAGACCATGCAGCGAAGCTGGGAAGAGAGGGTTCGCGCGCGCGCCTCCAGGGCGGGATCGGCCAACACCTCATCCGGATTGACGGCGAAAGCGGGAAAGGCCGTGAGAATAAAGGCAAAAGCCAGAATGAGGCGGCGCATCATTCGGCCGCCTCCAGCACAGGCTTCACCTTGCGCGCCTTCTGTGGCGCCCCGACACGCAGACGCCGGTCGAAGAGCGAAACGACGCCGCCCGCCATCATGATCAGCGCGCCGATCCAGATGCAGAGGATCATCGGCTTCCACCAGACGCGAACGACGATACCGCCATCCGCCATCGCGTCACCCAGCGACACATAGAGTTGGCTGAAGCCGAAGGTGCGGATGCCGGCCTCGGTCGTCGGCATGCGGCGCGCCGTATACATCCGCTTCGAAGACCAGATGTCCGTCACCGTCACCCCGCCCCGCGCCACCGTGAAGTGACCGGACTCTTCTGAATAGTTCGGCCCCTGGCCGCGGCGCATGCCATCGAAGGTGAGCGTAAAGCCGCCCGCCTCCACCTGCATGCCCGGCTTCATTTCCACCACATGCTCGGTCTCGAACGCTGTTACAGCGATGACGCCGATAACCATCACGCCGACGCCGATATGGGCCAGCGCCGTGCCGAAGGCCGAGCCAGGCAGGCCGATGAAACGGCGGAAGGCGACATTGCCGGTTACCTTGCCGATGCCGGCGCGCAGCGACAGATCGGTGATCGATCCCGCGATCATGTAGAAGCCGATGGCGATGCCGAAATAGGCAAGCAACGGCCCGCCGCCCTGCGCATAGATGACTGTCGCCGCCGCGACCAGGCCAACGCCGACCGCAGCAAACAGGCGCTGCCCGGCGGCAAAAACATCGCCGCGCTTCCAGGCAAGCAGCGGCCCGAACGGCACCGCAAGCAGAAGCGGCAGCATCAGAAGGCCGAAGGTCAGGTTGAAGAAGGGCGGGCCAACGGAAATCTTTTCACCGGTCAGCGCTTCCAGCACAAGCGGGTAGAGCGTGCCGGTCAGCACGGTCGCCGCCGCCGTCGTGAGGATCAGGTTGTTGAGGACCAGCGCGCCTTCGCGCGAGATCGGCGCAAACAGGCCGCCGGCCTTCAGCGTCGCGGCCCGGAAGGCAAAGAGCGAGAGCGCGCCGCCGATGAAGATGACGAGGATGGCGAGGATGAAGACGCCGCGCGTCGGATCGGTCGCGAAGGCATGCACCGAGGTCAGGACGCCGGAGCGCACGAGGAACGTGCCGAGCAGCGACATGGAGAAGGTGAGGATTGCCAGCAGCACCGTCCAGATCTTCAGCGCCTCGCGCTTTTCCATGACCAGTGCGGAATGCAACAGCGCCGTACCGGCAAGCCACGGAATGAAGGAGGCGTTCTCCACCGGATCCCAGAACCACCAGCCGCCCCAGCCGAGTTCGTAATAGGCCCAGTAGGACCCCATGGCGATGCCGGCGGTCAGAAAGCTCCAGGCGGCAAGCGCCCACGGCCGCACCCAGCGCGCCCAGGCCGCATCGATCCGCCCGTCGATGAGTGCTGCGATGGCGAAGGAGAAACAGACGGAGAAGCCGACATAGCCGAGATAGAGCAGCGGCGGATGGATCGCGAGGCCGATATCCTGCAGGACCGGATTGAGGTCCTTGCCCTCGGCCGGCGCCGGCGAAAGGCGCAGGAACGGGTTCGAGGTCAACAGCACGAAGAGCGCGAAGGCGGTCGAGATAAGGCCCTGCACCGCCAGCACGTTGGCGCGCAGCCGTTCCGGCAGGTTGCTGCCGAAGGTCGCGACCAGCGCGCTGAAGAAGACGAGGATAAGGAGCCAGAGCAGCATCGAGCCCTCGTGGTTCCCCCACACACCGGAGATCTTGTAGATCATCGGCTTCAGCGAATGCGAGTTCTCCCAGACATTGGCGACCGAAAAGTCGGAAACGACATAGGCGAAGGTCAGCACCGAGAAGGAGAAAAGCACCAGCAGGAAACCGGCAAGGGCGGCGGCGGGTGCTACCGCCATCAGCGAGCGGTCGTTGCGGATCGTGCCGACCAGCGGCAGGATCGACTGGACGATCACCGTCGCGAGCGCGAGAACCAGAGCATAGTGTCCAAGCTCGATGATCATTTGATCGTTTCCTTGCCGGAGAGTTCGACGCCCTGCGCCTTCAGGCGGTCGGCCACGTCCTTGGGCATGTAGGTCTCGTCATGTTTGGCGAGCACCGTATCGGCGACGAACAGCCCGCCCGTGCCGAAAGCGCCTTCCGCCACGACGCCCTGCCCTTCGCGGAAAAGGTCCGGAAGAATGCCGGTATAGGTCACCGGCACCGTCGCGAGCGTATCCGTCACCGTGAAGGTGATCGTCGATCCCTCACCGCGTTTGAGCGTGCCGGTTTCGACGAGGCCACCGAGGCGGATGCGCGTGCCCGGCGGCACATTGGCCTTGGCAATATCGCCCGGCACATAGAAGTAGGCGATCGACTGGCTGAAGGCGAACATCACGAGCAGCACCGCCGCCACGAGGAAAGCGACGCCGCCGCCGATCACTGCCAGACGTTTCTGCTTGCGTGTCATTGTCCGCCGCCCTCAGCCGAAATCGATAGGTCCCGGGCCAGTGCCAGAAGCTGTTTGCCGTTCTCGCTGTCCGCCGGGAAGGTTTTCAGCGCGGTCTGTAGCGCGGCCTCGGCCTTCGACCTTTGATCCAGCACAACATAGGAACGGATGATACGCGTCCATCCTTCGAAATTGTTCGGATCGTCCTGCAGTTTCGTCGCAAGGCTTTCCACCATGCCGGCGATCATCTGCTGGCGATCACCCGTCGACATGTCCTGCGCCGCGGCCACGTCATCCGCCGTCGGGTTGCCGAGCTGGCCGGCGGTCTCGCTGCCCTGCCCTTCGGCAAGCGTCGCGATATGCCGGTTGACGAGCGGCAGCCAGGGCGCACCGGCCGGCGCTTCCTTGGCGATCGCCTCGAAGGCGGCGCGTGCCTCTGCCCGCTTGCCGTCCTGTTCCAGCGCCAGCGCCAGGTAATATTTCGCACGCGGGTTGTCGGCCTTGAGCTTCAGCGACTGTTCAAGCTGCTTGCGCGCCTCGGCCGTGACGATGCCGCTGGAAAGCGCAATCAGCGTTTCCGCATGGCCGTCCAGCCGCTCGGTGCTCGGCCCGAGCAGGCGGATCGCCTGGGAAAACGCGTTCGCCGAATCTTCCATCCGGCCGCTTCGGTAATAGATCGGCGCCAGCAGATCCCAGCCGGCTCCGTCGTCCGGATTGCGCGCCAGATGGTTTTCCGCCCGGGCGATCAGGATGCTGATGTCGTTGCCCGGATTTGCAAGGCGCTCTGCGAGCGGCTGGGCCGGAAGATCCGGCCGGCCGGTCGCCAAGTAAAGACAGAGGCCGATAGCAGGCAGGAGGAGAATGACAAAGGCCTGCGCCAGCCGGTTGCGGCGGTCCGCGGGGTCGGCCTTACCCTTTGCCCCGTCCTTGCTCGCGGCAATCAGCCGCCGCGCGACTTCGGCGCGGGCAAGCTCCGCCTCGCTTGAGCCGATGAGGCCCGTCGCCTCATCCCGCTTCAACTCTTCGAGCTGGTCGCGGTAGACTTCGATGTCATGACTGGCATCGCCCGCCGCCGCCACAGGACGTCGCAGGAGAGGGAGAAGCAGAACGGCGGCAACGGCGGCCGTCAGGATGGCGACAAGAATCCAGAAAAACATGACAATCAATTACTGGAACGCCGGGACGTTTCCAATTCCCAAGGGAACGATGACGCAAAATTGAGGCGTTTCGCCGCAACGGTCAAACGATCACGCAACGGGAACCGGCCGATTCCAGAGAAATTCCGATGAAATCCGGTTCACCGGAGCTGCTCTAGGAGATTGTTTTATCGCTTTATCCCATGCCGAAGCGATGCCGCTTCGGCTGGAAATGCTCTAGGAAAGCGGTGCCCAGGCCCCGTCTGCGTTGCGGCAGGCAGCACCTCGCGTCGACGTCCCGCGGCCTTCGATGGTGAGTGTATGGCTATACTGCCGGCAGTTCTGTGAGCCGACCTGGTAGGGCGCAGCCGCCACGACCGAGCCGCTGATACCGCTGCCCTGCCAGACGACCGGCTGGCCGCCGGGAGCGGCTTCCAGTGCACGATACTCGGCCTCCAGCGCGCGCTGCATATCGGCCTTGGAGAGTTGCGTCGCCGTGTTACGGCTGACGAGCCCGCCCTGCAGCGCGGTAATGTAGACCCCCGCGCCAGCCGAAACCGCACCCCCGCCAGCCGGAACCTTGCCGCCTGACGTAGTCGTGCATCCCGATACCGTCGCTGTTGCCAGAAGGAGGGGAAAAAAGGCGCCGCGCAAACCCGTCTTCATCCGGTGGAACCGTCTCTCTTCACGCATGGGGCGGCGAACCGCCCGGCAAATCGTCCATCCCGCGATCCTCATATTCGCGAGCCCCTCCCTTGTTGCATTGTCCGCCGCCTCAAGCAACATCCTTTGTGACCGCCGGCAAAACCAGTCGCGCCAGCAAGCCGCCGCCTGAACCCCGGGAAAGTCCGAAGGTTCCCTGGTATTCCGACGTGATCTCGCTGACGATGGACAAGCCCAGCCCGGTGCCCGGCTTGCTCTCGTCGAGCCGCTTGCCGCGCTTCATCGCTTCGCGGATCTGGTCCGGCTCAAGGCCCGGCCCATCGTCCTCGACTTCGATCACGATCCAGCTTTTGCGCGCATCGTCACTGCCGCGAATATCGTCCGGCGCGACGAAGGCGCGGATGGCCACCTCGGTGCGAGCATATCGCGCGGCGTTTTCCAGGAGGTTGCCGACCGTCTCCTCGACGTCCTGCTGCTCCATCGCGAGAACCAGGCCGGGCGGATCGACTTTCAGCGGAAATTGCGTGTCGGCATTGAGGCGGCGCATCACGCGCACCAGCCGCTCCAGCACGGGCTGTGTCTCGGTGCGAGCCAGCACCGATTCGCGTTGCGCGGCGATACGGGCGCGGTTGAGGTAGGATTGCACCTGGCTTTGCATCGCTTCCGCCTGGGAGCGCACGAGATCGCCCTGGGGCGCTGCCAGCAACCGGGATTCGTTGAGCAGCACGGCAATCGGCGTCTTCAGCGAATGCGCGAGATTGCCGACCTGCATGCGCGCCCGCTCGACGATGCGCCGGTTGCTGTCGATCAGCGCGTTCACTTCGCTCGCCAGCGGCAGGATTTCCCGCGGGAAATCGCCGTCGAGCTGTTCGCTCTCCCCGGCCCTGATCTTTTCCAACGCCTTGCGCGCGCGGACAAGCGGCTTGAGGCCGATCAGGATCGCCGCCGCGTTGAGCAGCAAGCTGCCGAAACCGAAGCCGGCTAGCGCAAGATAGAGACTGCCGGAAAAGTCACCGATATCCGCTTCCAGCACATCGCGATTGCCGACGACACGAAAGCGCGCCGTACGCCCCTCATCGTCGAGCACCACTTCCGTCTCGCCGACTTCCACCTCGTTCCCGAAGGAATCGATGGTCGTGTAGAAGCGTTCATAACGCGTGTCGAAGGGAATGCTGTCCGTGTCGGCAATCGGTATGCTACCCGTCCCCAGCGAGGATGAGGTCAACGTCTCGCTTGCCAGCGCCCCGCCGATCGGCTCGACAATCCAGTACCAGCCCGATTTCGGCTGGAAGAAGCGCAGATCGCCGAGCTGTGGATTGCCGGAAAGCCGCGTATCCTCGCCCGTCGAAACAGAATTGATGACGTTGTAGAGCTGCGCCCGCAAAAGGTCGCGAAAACTCTTCTCCGCGCTTTGGCGATAGAGCGTCGAGATGACAACGGCGATCACGATGAGGGCGACGGCCGCCCACAGCGAGGCGAGAAGAAGAACGCGGAAGGTAAGCGAGCGGGAGCGTCTGGCGTTATTTGCCATTGGCCGGGGCTTGCATCCGGTAGCCGAGGCCACGCACGGTCTCGATCAGATCGACGCCGATCTTCTTGCGCAGGCGCCCGACAAAAACCTCGATCGTGTTGGAATCGCGGTCGAAATCCTGATCATACATGTGTTCGACCAGTTCGGTGCGCGACACCACCTCGCCCATATGATGCATCAGATAGGAAAGCAGTCGATACTCGTGCGAGGTGAGCTTCAGCGTCTCGCCATTGACGGTCGCCTTAGAGCCCTTCGTATCGAGCCGCACCGGCCCACAAACGATATCGGGGCTCGCATGGCCGGCCGCACGGCGGATCAGCGCTCGGATACGGGCCAGGACTTCCTCGACATGGAAGGGCTTTGCCACATAGTCGTCGGCACCAGCGTCGATGCCCGCCACCTTGTCGCTCCAGCGATCGCGGGCCGTGAGGATGAGGACCGGCATCGTCTTGCCGTCGGCGCGCCACTTTTCGAGCGCGGTGATGCCGTCCATTTCCGGCAGGCCGATATCCAGGATGATGGCGTCATAGGGCTCGGTATCGCCGAGATAGTGACCTTCCTCGCCATCGAAGGCCTGGTCCACTACATAGCCTGATTCCTTCAAGGCCTCGCTGAGCTGCCGGCTCAGATTGACGTCGTCCTCGACCACCAGGATGCGCATTCGCCCTCTTTCTGCTTCTTTCTTCCCGCCTCAAAGACCCGGAAGTGCTATATCGGCACGCGCACGGTCACCTTGCGCGGCCGGGCATTGCCCTTGCCGGGCACCAGCACGGTCACCACGCAGGTATCACCCTTCGGCTGCGCCGAAAGCAGTTCGCCACCGGTTTGAGCCAACACCTGCGCGGCCGCGTCGCTGCAATCGCCTGCAATCAGCGCGACATTGCTGCCGGCGCCCGTCGTGACAGGACCCGGCAGGATCAGGCTGGCCGCAAGTGCGGTTATGAGAAGTGGCGAGGCCATGAACATACTTTCAGGTGCGGATCATTCTGATGCAAGCAATAAACGATCCAGGCTGAATGGCAAATGAATGGCCGTCCATGTTCACCCCACCCGCCGGCGCGCCGAAATCCGCCCGTAGAGCGCCAGGATCCCGCCGATCGTGCCCACCGCCGCGACGATGAGATCGGCAAATTCCCCTTCGTCGCCGGCCGTCACCTCGACACCGGCCGCATTGGCGAGCGAGGCGAGAATCGCGATCAGCGCACCCCAGACGGTGCGCGACTGATACCAGGCCTTCAGGTCGTCATTCATCGATTTTCCTTTCGTTCAAAGGGTGATCGTCGCGCGCGCCGGCAGACCGAGCGGTACCGCCCGGCCAAGCTGGCGCACGCAAATGGAGAGTGTTGTCTGCGGCGCACCAAAATCCGCAAGCTCAGATGCCGTGGGATAAGTGAAGGCGGCCATCGTCGTATCCACGCTCCGCAGCACCGTCTCGCCGGTGAGAATGTCGAGGCGATAGGCCTCCGACGGTTCCTCGAGCGGAACATCGGCCGCCGCCCAATTGTCCGAATCGATTCGCCCGCGCCGAACCCAGGAAAATCGCACCGCGCCGTCCGTGCCGCGCTTCCCGCGAAGATGCACCGGCGAAAACGGCGTCAATGCCCGTTCGCCGCCAGCAAAGGCAAAGGGCCCCTCTTTTCCTTGCCCCGCCCCGACCGGCTCGACGATCCAGTTGGAAAGCCGGCCCATCTCCTCCACATCGAGACCGAGCGGCCGGACGGCATCGTCGAGCAAAACCACCTGCGCGCCGGCCACATGACCGGCCAGCATGGCGTCATCCGTACCATTCAGGGCACGCAACAGGCCCGTCAGCCGCCAGCGCTCCGGCGCGATCTCGCTCGCCCCGGTAAAGCCGACGATCTCCCACGCCCCGTTTGCGGCCTTGACGGCAAGACGGTTGGCGCCGTTCAGCACCGCAAGCCTTGATACCGAGGCAAGCCCGCCGGACATCATGTCCAGCACGATCGTCCTGCCCGGATCGAACCGTCCGACAACACCGGGAGCAAGCGGTTCGACCAGCCAGCCGATGCGCGCCGGCCGCTCCAGCCGGGCGCGGGCGCGAAACCCTTCGCTCGTCAGGGAATTCGACACGACCATAGCCCGCCACGGCCGCGCATAGGCGGCAACACGCGCAAAATCCAGAGCATCGCCGGCGCCATAGATCGGCAGGTCGAGCAACGCGATTTCCGGCGAAAAGGCATCCGCCGCACCGGCACCGCGCGCCAGATTGCGCCGGCCGTCCGGCAGCACCGGCGCGGGATTCTCTCCCGCCGCGATCGCCCGCGCCTCCACCTCGCGCACCAGCCCGTCGGTGATGCCGGTGATCAGAAACCGCCCCTCGGGCCCACCGACCAGCCGCACGACATCACCCGGCGTGGCCCCAAGCACGGTCGGCGGCAGGCGGAACGTCAATCGCTGCCGCCCCGCACGCTGGTCGCGCAGGGCCGTTTCGACGCTCGTTGCAGCAGCGCCCGCATGCAGGACCGCCGGAAGCGCCAGCCGCAGGACGCGGTCGTTGCCGCCCCCCATGCGGCGCGAGCGGGCCGCCACGCGCACATAGCCACCCGCATCATCGAAATGGTCGAGGATCGCCTCGCCGGCAAAGTCGCTCGCGTGCCCGCGGCTCTCCTCGAACAGGGCCTCGTCCGGACGCTCGGCAAACACGTCGATCTCGACCGGCGGCAAGGCCGATCTCTGTCGTGAACGGAAGACGAGCCTGCCATCCGCCTCCAGCGCATCGATCTGGAAGGCTTCCATCAACGGCTCGATCAGGGTGCGCGCCGAGGTCTGCTCTGCCTGCACGAAGCCTGGGAGATCGCCCGCAACGCCCGAGACCTCGAAATCCGAAAACCCGTGGTCCTTCAGGATGGCGGCAATGACATCCGCGGTGGTGCCAGCGCCAAGCCGCGCATTGAGCCAGTGCCCGCGCTGCCAGTTGAGCCCGTCCGACCAGAGCGCCGTGTCCTCCGGAAAGGCCGGAAAGGGCCGTGCATCCCAGGTCCAGAGGAAGATATGGTCGGCATCGACCATGCCCTCTTCCGGCTCGCTTCCCTGCCACCAGCCGTGATGCGCATCGAGAAAACGCCGCTGCACCGCGTCGTTGCGCGCACTGCCCGAATGATAGGGCAGCGCATTCTCCGAGCTTTTGGGATCGACGAAGACGTTCGGCTGGTTCGGCCCCTTGTCGATGGCCGAGCACCCAAGCTCGGTAAACCAGATCGGCTTGGAACGCGGCACCCAGGCCGTGTGCGTGGGCAGTTCCGCACCACCGGCAGCCCTCTCGTAATGGTGGTTGCCCCACCAGTTTTCCAGGTCCTTGTAGCGGAAGACCCAGGGCTTTCCCGCCATGCCATCGGTGATCGATGTGCGGACACGCGCCCGGCGCGCCGCCATATCGGCATAATACCAGTCAAAACCCTCGCCACGCGCAACCATGCCCCGCATCGCCGCAGCGTCTTCTGAATGCCGGAACCCATCCGGGTTACCGCTGAGCGTATCGCCGTCCTGCCAGTCGGAAAGCGGCATGTAATTGTCGATGCCGATCGCGTCGATCGCCGGCGAGGCCCAGAGCGGATCGAGATGAAACCGCACCTCGCCGCTGCCCGCCGGCTGATAGCCGAAATATTCTGTCCAGTCCGCCGCATAGGTGAGCTTCGTGGATAGTCCAAGGATCGCCCGGACATCCGCCGCGAGCGCCGTCAGCGCCTCGACGAAAGGAAATTGCCCCGCCCCGTCGCGCAACCAGGTCAGGCCACGCAGCTCCGATCCCACAATAAAGCCATCGACACCACCAGCGGCCTGCGCCAGCAACGCATAATGCAGAATCAGCCGGCGAAACCCTTCGTCCCCCGCAGGCCCGTTGACGATCTCGCCCGAAACGGAAAAATCCCCCGCCTCAGCATTTCCGACAAAAGCCTCGACCTGCGCGCGCGCCGCACTGGTGCCGTTTGCGGATGGCGGATGGCAGGTGATGCGCCCGCGCCAGGGATAGGGCGCCTGACGGGGACCGCCATAGGGATCGGGCAGCGCATTGTCCGCCGGCACATCCATCATCAGGAAAGGATAGAGATAGACCTTGAGGCCGCGCGCCTTCAGGTCCTTGATCGCCGCGACCACGCTGGCATCGGACGGCGTACCGCCATAGGATGGCCCACCGCCGCTCTGGCTCACAAGCGTGGCCGTGGCGCGCGTCAGGCCCGAAACCCGCCACGGCCGGCTCTCGGCCTCGCGCGCCGCAATCTCGACGCCCGGCACGATCCTGCAATGACCGGCGCGAAGGTCCGTCCCGAACCACGAGACGACAAGCCCCACCCGCTCCAGGTTCGGGCACAGCGCCTGCAATTCGTCGATCGAGGCTTCCCAGTCGGTCGCCGCAGTCAGCGTGTTGCGGTTGATGTTGCGCCCCTTGCCGGCCCCGAGCTTTTCGGTGACCAGCTGCGGATCATAGCCATGCTCGCTCGACCCGGGAATGAGCGTGACCGCACGCACCTTGCCCTCCAGCGAACCAACCGGCTTCAAAACCTCGAACTGCATGACAGGCACGCGGTTGCCGAACGTATCGAGCGGCAACCGCTCGAAGACGGCATAGGCAAGCCCGCGATAGGCCGGCACATTGCCCGCCCCCTGCTTCGCCTCGATCAGCGGATCTGGCAGCTGCGTGGCGGTCCCGCGATGCAGACGCATCTCGATCGACGTCAGGTCGAGTTCGCGCCCGTCCGCCCAGACCCGGCGGATGCTGGCGATAGGCCCCTCGCAAATCCCCACCGCAAAATTCGCGAAGTATCGAAACGTCTCCACGCGCGGCCCACTCGCCTTGCCGCCGGCCCGCTCGATGATCACCTCCTCCTCGAAGCGCGTCGCCCAGATCAGCGTGCCGCCAACACGAGCCGTGCCATAGACGCGGCTCACCGCCGTGCCCTCCTCCGCGCCCGGCACGCGCCCGTCGTTCAGCCGCGCTCCGGAAATGGTGTTGCCGCCATTGATGAGCGCACGGTCGACCATCGAGCCGGCCAGCGCACCCGCCGCCCGCCCAAGGATTGCGCCGAACGGGCCGAAGACGCTGCCGAGCGCGGCACCGGCCGCCTGGAAAAGAAGGGTGGCCATGGGTCAGAAAGGCTCCGGAAAACGGAAGACGCCGGCGATACGCCGGCGCCAGGAGGGCACGAGCGGCGATTCGATGACCGCCGCCTGTTCGTAGGCATGGATGAAGCGTTCCTCGGGCGCGGCGATGCCGGCATGTTTTGCCGCCACCCCCGCCCGCCAGCGGAAGATAAGGACATCCCCCGGCCGCAACTGGGACAGCGGCAGCATCGCCCCGCAATGGCGCGCCGCGGCATCGAGCAGCCGCTCCTCGCCCGCCCGCTCCGCCCAGTCCATCGCATAGGGCGCCGGCACTTCGGGCTCGACGCCGTAAAGCTCCCGCCACACGCCGCGAATCAACCCGAGACAATCGCAGCCGACGCCCTTCAGCGCCCCCTGATGGCGATAGGGCGTGCCCACGAACCCGCGCGCAACGGCAACGACGCGATCGGCAAAGACCTCACTCATAGAGCGGCCTCCCATCATGCGAGGTCTCGCCATCGGCATAGCCATAGGTGAAGTCGCTGCCCGGCATATGCGGAAAGCCACGGAAACTCAGCCCGTTGGCGAACTTCGTCCGGCAGGTCGAGAAACGCTTGTCGCATCCCGCCGTCACCAGCATCGTATCGCCGACGGCAACACCGGCCGGCACCGGCAGCCAGAAGGTCAGTTCGTCCGCCCCGCCTGCCTTGCGCTGGTCCTCGATATCCACCGTCAGCCCATTCGCCGCGCCGCTCATGAAGAGCAGCACGCCATGGCGAAAAAACCGTTCGGCAAAAGCCGAAAGCCCGCTGACGCGAATGTGCATGTCGTCCAGCACCGTGCTCACCGTCGCCGTCCCGCGAAAATCCGGCGAGGCGATGTTCACGCCGCACCGGGTGTCGCCCAGCACCGCATCACAGCGGTGGCCGTAAATCCGCCCGCGCACCTGGTCCAGCGCATGGGTCAACCGCCGCAGTTCCGCGCGGAAAAGCCCGCCTTCGCGCCGCACTTCGCCAAGCTCCGCCGTGCGCAACAGCAGCCGCTGCGACGGGTCCTGCCAGTTGACGGTATAGACCTCGACCTTCGCCCCGTCGTAGCGCCCGGCCGAAAGATCCTCCATGCGGATCGCCTCGGCGGAAAAACCGCCGGACACGTCACCGCCCTCGGCGGAAAGCCCGCCCGTATCCTCCACCTCGCTTCCCTCGAAGCCGCTCGCCGCCAGATAGTCCACGCCGCCGAAGGAGAGCGTGCGGTCGTGATCGGTAAAGCCCATCACCGCGCCATCCCGCCGCGTCACTTTCCAGGCGTGGCAGAGCGTCGTCACTCCGCCGTCGAGATGGGCCTGCAACCCGGCCGGTATGGTCCTCATGGCTTGATCTCCACCAGCGGAATGGACGGGATGCGCCCGGCATTGAACTGCGCCAGGTCGATATCGATCCGGTCGGTGTCGAAGCGCACCGGCACGTCGAACTCGAACCCGGCGCGGATGGTACCCGAGGTGGGTATCTTGCCCGGCTTGAAGGTCACGGTTCCAAGCACGGGATCCACCGAGAAATCCGCTGCCGGCACCGCACTCCCGGCGACCGAGACGACCACCGTCCCCGCCACCGGCTTCTCGATCACCCGCACGGTCTCACCACCGGCATCCGCATAGCGCTTCACCAGCTGGAACGTCGCCGTCACGCCGTTTCCCGTGCCGATGACCTGGTCGCCGGCACCAACGGCAGCATTCGGCGCACAGGACTTGTGATCCACCGGATCGCGAAAGCGGAATCCGTAAAACTGCCCCGCGCGCGTCTCGAAAAAGGCGAGCACGGCGTACAGGTCCTCGACCGAGCGTACGCCGGAGCCGGCGTCATAACGCCGCCGCGCATCCTGCCAGCGCCGGTTGCGGTTTTCCCGCCCGTTGGAAAGGCTGACGATATCCGTCCGTCGTACCGGCCCGCCGCTCGTGCCGAGCGCCACGCGCAGCGGAAACCGCACCTCGTGAAATCCTGCCGTCATGTCTGGTCCTCACAAGCTGCGCTGCCCGCGCCCGACGGCACGGGTCAGCATGGCGGCGATCTGGCCTTCCGACTTGCGGAAGCTTGCCGCGTCCTGCGCCGTCACGTTGAAGACGATGCGCGGCCCGCTACCGCCATCCGCCGCCGCCACGCCGAGCGCGCCGTCCGGCCCACGCTGCAACGGCAGGATCGCCTCCGCCCCCGCCTCGCCCATCAACCCGATGCCACCACCGCTGCCGAAATAGGTCGGCGCTGCGACCACGCCGCCCTTGGCGAAGGGCGTCACGCCGCTTCCGGCAAACAGCGAAAGACCACCCGTGGCGACAGACAGACCGCCGCCAGCAGTGGCGCCAGTGGCATCGCCGGAAAAGATGGATGTGGCACCGCCGAGCAACCCGGAAATACCGGAGGTCAAAAGCCCCTGAAGCGGCTTCAATCCCACCGAAAGCGCAATATCGCTCATGCGCAGCGCAAGACCGCGCAACACGCCGTCCAGCCCCTTGCCGTCCACGACCGCGCCCTTGAGCGCGTTCGTCAGCGCAGCACCAAAGGAGCGCGAGCGCAGGTCCAGGTCATCGAGGATCGTCGAAAGCTGTTCGGCATCCTGCAGCGTTCCGGAGAGAGGTTTGTCACCCGCATCCGCCATGGTTCACTCCTTGTCATCGGGGAAGGCGCGCATCAGCGCGTCGAAGGTTTTGCGCGCCGGCACCGCCGGAGACGGCCGGATCAGCCCCAGCGAGAAGCCGAGTTCGCGCGGCGTCAGCGCCCAGAAATCGTTTGCAGGAAGCCGCATGCGGCAGAGGCCGGCATGAAGCGCCGCTTCCCAGGGGAAGGCCGGCGCTTCGCCGCTCACACCGGATGCGGCAGCGGAGGGTTTTGCGTATCCGCCTCGCTGCCCGCGCCGAAGGTTGCCTCAAGCAGTGCGGCTGCGATCCGTGCAAAACCCGCCAGCCCATCGGCCACCGCCATGCCTGCAACCTCCTCGTCGGTCAGCAGGTTGCCACCGCCGCGCAACCCTGCACCGATGATGCGGATCAGGTCGTCGGCCTTCAACCGGCCGACGGAAAATCGCTCGGCGAGCCCCGCCAGGCTGTCGACGGCAAAGGCCGTCTCCAGTTCGGCAAGCGCGCCGAGCGTCAGGCACAGCACCCGCCGCTCGCCGTCGAGCACGCCCTCGATCTCGCCGCGGTGCCGGTTCGCCCGCGCGCCCATCACAGGGCCTCGAAGGCGAGTTGCCCGGCCGATTCCAGCGCGATCTCGAACACGACCTCGCCGTCATGGGCACCGGAATATTCGAGCGCCGCGATCTGGAACGGCCCGAATACCGTGCCGAAATTCGGAATGACGAGTTGCCAGTCAACGATCGTGCCTGCGAAGAACAGCGAACGCACCAGCGTATCGGAGGCCTGGTTCTTGAAAATCCCGGTGCCGCTCACCGCCGCGCGCTGCACGCCGGCGCCGCCGAGCAATTCCCGCCAGCGCCCCGCCGAATCCCCGTCCGTCACGTCGACGAGCTGGGCATTGAACGACAGCCGCTTCGACCGCAGCCCCGCAACCGTCGTAAAGCTCGCTCCGTTGTCGACCTTGAGCAGCAGGTCACGCCCCTTCTGTGCCACCATGGCGAAATCCTTTCCATGAGATTGAGGTTAGCTGTCCGGCTCCGTCACCGCCCGGAACCGCATTTCCGCCCGGTGGAAGCGGGATTTCCCGTCGCGCCGAAGCTGGGTGTCGCTATGAAAGAGCAGCACGAGGTGGTGGCCGGGAAGCGTGAGCGCCGCATCATGCAACGCCGACCGCACCGCCGCAGCGATCGCCTGCACCTGCCTGTGCCCCGCCGCCTCGGACCAAGCCTCCAGCGTCACGGTGTGCTCCTCGCCCGGCTCGCTCGCCGTCGAATGGTCCAGGCTGTCGATGCCCGCGATCACCACCAGCGGCGCAGCCGGTTCGGTGAGCCGACGGTCCGTGACGCCGCTGGCGCCGACAAGCGCCGTCAACGCCGCATCCCCCGAAAGCCGGGCAAAGATTGCCTTCTGCAGGGCGGAAGCCGCGCTCATGATTTGATCTCCTCGCAGTCGCAGAGCGCGTAACGCCCCGCCTCATCCGGATCGCGAAAGGCACGGATCGCGAAAAGGCGCGTGCCCTTGCGCAGCCGCATGCCGCCGGCCAGATCATCCCGCCAGCGCAGCCAGATGCGGTGCGTCACCGTCACCGGCAAGGCGCCCGCCGCCTCGTCCGCCTTTGCGACGACCGGCTCGATGCGCGCCCACAGCGTCGCCAGCGCGGAAAAGCTCCGCGTGACGCCGCCCTGCCCGTCCGGCGTTTCTGCCGGCCGCTCCAGCACGAGCCGCGCCGAAAGCCTGCCGGGATCGATGATCCGCGCCATCAGAGCCTCCGCATGCAATGGGGGGCGATCAGCCGGTGGTAACCCTGCGGCACCGCGCCCGGCTGCTCGTCAAGGGCAAGCACACCCCGCAGTTCGAACATCGCTGCGACATGCAGCAGCAGCGCCCGCTTCAACGTATCCGGCACATCCGCGCCGCTCTCGCCGAAGCCGGCCGTGAAGTCGATCTCGATACCGTTGAGCGCCCGCATCGTCGCCGGCCGCTCCGGCAGCACCAGCCGCGCCGGCGGCGCCGCGCCGTCCAGCAGGTATCCGGCCACATCCGCCTCGACGGGATCGCCGAGTGCATCGTAAACCGTCACCATTTCAATGGTTTGCACCGGCCCCCTGGCAATCTGAATCACCTTGTTCTCGGGCCAGTCGTCGAGATAGAGCCGCAGCGGTCGCACGATCAGGCAAAGCCCCGTCTGCCCTTCCAGGTGTTCACGCGCCGCGCGGATCAGCGCCGCCAGCAGCGCATCCTCGTCACTCGTCTCAAGGCGCAAATGGGCCTTCGCCTCGGCAAGCGTGATCGGCTCCGCCAGCGGCGGCAACAGTTCGGCGATGGTCATGATCATCCTGTCCGATGGAGAAAGGGGTGCGGGCGCGGCCGGGAGGAAAACCGCGCCCGCGGCACCAGCGACAGGGAACGACCGCCGGTGCGAGGGGAAACTCAATGGAAGAGGTGCCCCCTCATCCGACCCTTCGGGCCACCTTCTCCCCGGCGGGGAGAAGGGAAACGAGAGGCCGCCGATCTTCCCCTTCTCCCCTCGGGGAGAAGGTGCCGGCAGGCGGATGAGGGGGGAACGTCCGTCGCGGGGAAAGCCGTTGCCTCAGCTCGCCGCGAACTTCACCAGCTTGATCGCCTCAAAATTCTGCACCCCACCGCCGACGCGCTTGGTCGTGTAGAACAGCACGTAGGGCTTGGCGGAATACGGGTCGCGCAGCACGCGCACGCCCGTGCGGTCGACGACGAGATAGCCGGAGCGGAAGTCGCCGAAGGCGATCGAAAAACTGTCCGCTGCCACGTCCGGCATGTCCTCGGCTTCCGCGATGGCAAAGCCGAGCAGCGAGGCCGACTGGCCGACTGAAGCCGGCGGGCGCCACAGGTAGTTGCCGTCCGCATCCTTGAACTTGCGGATCGCGCCCTGCGTCTTGCGGTTCATCACGAAGGTGCCGTTCTGCCGGTGCCCGGCCTTCAGCGCATAGATCGTGTCGAACAGCGTGTCGGATGGATTGCTCGCCTTGAAGGCGCCAGCGGCGCGCGTCGCGATGTAGCCGATATTGCCCCAGCTCCAGCTTGCCTCGGCAACGTTGGTGTAGCTGAGGAAGCCCTTCGGCTTGTTGGTGCCGTCACCGGAAACGAAGGCCGTGCCCTCCTGCTCGCCGAAGACGATGTCGATTTCCGAAGAAATCCAGCTTTCGACATCCACCGCCGCATCGTCGAGCAGTGCCGGGGTGGCGGCCGGCATGGCATAGAGTTCCATAGTCGGGAAAGAAAGTTCGGCAAGCTGCGCATTGCCGGTCTGCGGGCGTGCGGCGGTTTCCGCCACCCAGCCCGCCGCCATGCCGGTCGTCGCAAACGGCTTCTTCAGCACCGTGCCGGACACCTGGCGCACGGTCGCAAGCGCACGGATCGGCGAGGCGGCGGACAGCCGGCGGCCGATGTCGGTATCCGTTTCCGGCGGCACGAGGTAGCCGCCGTCAGCCGCCGAGCCGACCGACATGGCCTTGCTCTCCAGCGCCCGGAGTGCTGCGTCGTCGCCGCGGCGCATATAGGCGGAGAAGGCCGCCTTGTGCTCGGCCACCTCGAGATTGCCCTCGCCGCTGCCGCCGAGCGCCGGGCGCGCTCTCTTCAGCGCCAGCTGGTCGAGCACGCGCTTCTGCTCGTCCATCGCGCGGTTGATGCGGTCCACCTTGTCGCGCGTCACCACGTCGGCGGTCATCTTCTGCTCGATTTCACCGAGCCGGCGGTCGTTCGTCTCCTTGAAGACCTCGAAGGCCTCCATGAAGTCGTCGAAGGCAGCGGTCATGGTTTCCGGCACGGCCTTGATTTCCGGCGCGGTCTTCTGGATCTCCGTCATGTCTTCCTCTTCGGTTGTTAGCGTTTCATCATCCGGGCTGCCCGGCGCATGGTGCGCACGAGCTCCGTTTCCCGGTCGCGGAACCACCGCGCATTCTTCACGTTCGACACCCGCGCCGAGGGCAGCATGGGAAAGGTGACGACCGAGATTTCCCAGAGATCCGCCTCCAGGATGCGGCGCACGCCGCTCGCCCGGTCGGTCTTCGAGCGCACCGTCTGGAAGCCGATCGAAAGCCCGTCGAGCGCGCCGGACTTCATGAGGTTCAGCACCTCGCGGGCTCGCGCCACGCCGGGCGAAAGCACGCCCTCGACATAGAGGCCGCGCGCGTCCTCGCGGATCGCCCGCCAGCGGCCGATCGGCTCGGCCGGATCATGCTGGAAGAGCATGCGCACGCCGGCGGCCCCGCGCCTTTCCAGCGAGCGGACAAAGGCGCCGGGCGCGATCGCGTCCTTGCCGAGATCCACCTCGCCGAACAGGCTGGCATAGCCGGAAAACACCCCGTCACTGGCGACGCCGGACAGCGTCAGATCGGCATATTTCTTCGTCCGCCAGACCGGCAGGTCGTCGGTTGTCATGGAAGTCTCCGATGTGAATTGAGGAATTGCGCGGTCGCGGCTACTGCCGCATCCGGTCCGCCACCCGCGCCAGAACGCCGAGCCCCCACCAGGCCGAAAGGCTCGCCGCCGCCGATCCCGTCAGCAGCATCTCCGCCGGCCCGAGATAGCTGGCAATGCCGAGCCTGACCGCGATCCAGAGCCCTGCCGGGCCGCCGAAGACGAGACCGCAGGCCAGACCAGTCAGGAACCGGCAGGCCGCCTCGCGGCGGCTTTTCGGCAGGAGATAGATGAGCGAGACGGCAGCGCCCGCGGACGCGCCAAGCAATCGGGCCGTCCACAGCCCGCCATCGTTTCCGAAGTCAGCCATTGTTAAGCCTTTCAGTTTATTATGGAAATTCAGGTTTCCCGGCCACGGGCACCCAAAACTGCCGCCTCGCGCAGAGTCGGGCAGCGGCAATCTGCCTGTCTTTTGAATCGCTTGCGCCCTTCTGTTCAAAGACAGAGTCAGCCTCTTCACAAACCGATTCCGAAGATCGGCGCGATGATTCAGCGACACCTCACAGAGCGCTGTTCTTTCAGTCTTTTTTAACCGGTCCAGCCTGAAGCCGAGATCGTCCCTGACTATT
Organism: Shinella sp.; assembly: GCF_052438155.1. Taxonomy (NCBI): domain Bacteria; kingdom Pseudomonadati; phylum Pseudomonadota; class Alphaproteobacteria; order Hyphomicrobiales; family Rhizobiaceae; genus Shinella; species Shinella sp. The sequence continues at coordinate 80,003 of NZ_JBQVPI010000012.1, forward strand.
TCGCGACTGTGACTTGACGCATCGACAGTGGTAAAAATAGGTGGTGCAACCGTCATGATGACGGCCAGCAGTCCGCTGCCGTCTAGGCTCGGGCTGCGTCCTGTCAGTAGCCGACGGCTCGCCGCTTCTCCTCATCGTTGAGAAACGCCGCCGCCCCCAACCGCGCCCACAGTTCGGACCGCTCCGCCTGGAGCCCGCTCACCTGATCGAGGTCCGGCACCAGACGCAGCGCCGTTTGCCCCTCCTCGGAAAGCCAGGTCGCAAAGGACGCCGCCGTGCGGGTCACCAGCGGCAGCACGGTCAACCGCCAGAAGGCCCGGTTGGCCTCCTGGTAATTGGCATAGGTCGCATCACCCGGAATGCCAATCAGCATGGGCGGCACGCCGAAGGCGAGCGCGATGTCGCGCGCTGCGCCATTCTTCGCCTCGACGAAGTCCATTTCGCGGGGCGACAGCCCCATTGCCTTCCAGTCCAGTCCGCCTTCGAGCAGCATCGGCCGCCCGGCCCGCACCGCGCCGGAATAGCCCTCCTCCAGCTCCGCCTTCAGGCGATCGTATTGGTCGGGCGTCAGGTTGCCGCCCTCCTTCGGCTGGTAGACCAGCGCACCTGAAGGCCGCGCCGAGTTGTCGAGCAGCGCCTTGTTCCAGATCGCCGCCGCGTTGGAGAGGTCGAGCGCCATCGAGGCGGCTTCGAGCGGCGCAAAACCCAGCCGGTCGTCGAGCGGATGAAACAGCCGCAGATGCAGCACCGCCTGCCCTTCGCCCCCGGCCCCGTCGCCGACGACATGCCGGCGCACATGATTGCCCGTGCGATATTCATAGGCCTCCGGCCAGCCATCCCGCCCCTCGACGATGCGCACCCGGTCGGGCCGCAGCAGATGTAGCTCCCGCAGGTCCTCCCCCACCCGCACCCCTTCGACGAAGGCATTGCCGGATAGCAGGAGGTGCCCATACAGCGTCTCGAAAAAATCCATGCCCGCCATGCGCCCGTTCGGCCGGGCGAGAAGTGCCAGCCGGAAATCCTCCGGCCGCTCTGTCTCGCCCTCATAGGCAAGCCAGGGCACCGAGCCGGCAGCCTCCGCGATCATGCGCACCGCACGGTGCGCCACCGGGTTCTTCATGAACCCTTCGCGGGCAAGCGACGCGTAGGCGCGGCTCGACCAGTGCGCCCGGCCCTCGGCCGCCAGCGTGAGCACACCCGATGCCTTGGTTTCGGGCACGGCAGAAACCCCGGCGCGCCGCCAGGGCAGGAAAGATGAAAATCGCATAAGTGCATCCTGTTTCAGCCCACCGTCGCGTCAGGCGCCGGTGGGCGGGGAAAGGTCAGGCCGTGAATGTTTGTGACACGCCGAAAACAGGCACTTGCCCGTCATCCGCCCTCGGCTTCGCAGGTCCCGACCATCGAGCCGAGGCCTTCTGCGTGGAAGACGCTACCGTGCACGACGCCGGACACAGGCTCATTTCCGGCTTCCTTGAACTCCAGCTTGAAGATCCGGTATGGGGCGTCGTCCCATTGTCCCTTGGCTTCGCTCATGACGAGCGATCCCTCGACACAGCCCGAGCCCCGGCAGAAGGTGCCGTGCTTGGCCGTGAAATCCAGCCGCAGGTCCGCCGGCATGGTGTTTTGCTCACAGTCGCGCGTGCAGTCATAGATGACCTGCGCGCGGCAATTCAGGATTGCCGGTCCATCGGCAGCGGAGGCCGCACCTGCTGCCAGCCCGGCGAGAACAAGAAGAAACCCACGCATCCTCAACCCCCAATTGTGTAGCTGATGGCGCCATAGTAGCTCTTGGCATAGCTGGCGACGAGATCCGCCCTTTCGAGCCCGTTTATGATTTTCCGCGCATTTCTCCATTCTTCCTTCGTGGGGGAAAAAAAGTCACCGAGCTTTTTCCCGGTGAAGCTGCCCTTCCTCATGCCTTTGAGCATGATCTTGACGGCAGTCTGGAGATCCATCGCCAGCGTCGGATCGGCCACAAGATCGATGCCGAGTTCCGTCGACATCTTCTCGTAGTTCGATTTGTGGGTCAGTTGCACCAATCCGCGCCCAAGCCAGCTTCTGCCCCTGCTGTCCTTGTGCCAGTAGGGTGTCGAAACCCATGGCAGCCTGCCCGCGTTGAAGGCCCTGTCCAGAATGGCGATGGCCTTGTCATCGGTGCTGGCGAAGGTTTCGCGTACAGCCTGCATGGTACGACCGGTTTCGTGATGCGCAGTGCCCAGCATATAGGCGAGCCAGCGATCATCCGCGTCCGGCATTTCAGCTTCCCACTTGTCGAGGATAGCCGTCAGCCCATCGACCTGGGACTGCCTCAGGCTTCCATCGAAGAGTACGGCCCGCGCCTGATTGAAGAAAAACGTCCTGTTGATTCCCATTTCACCCTCCCCTGGCCTGCTTGAGGCCACGACACAGCTATCGGTGACGCCTGATGGCGTACCGGTCGGAAACTTCCTGAACTGCCTGCGGATGCCTGGAACAGCCGAAGTGAATACCGCACTTCAGCATTCGCGTACTCAACCACGGAATGCCCAAAAATGCATCCAGAAAATGCAATCGGGCATCGAATCCAACCCTCGGCGGCCCTCAAATCCCCCGCACCCGCGGTTCGCCCTGCCGGTCGAGCACAAGCGCCGTCAGCGCCCAGACGAGCGCGTCGAGCCGATCCGGCGAGCGGCCGGCGGAGAGCCCGTCCGGCCCGAAGTCGCACATTTCATCTTCTTCACCCTAACTATTTGATATCGTTCAATTTAGGATTTGCAGTTTTCCGGCGTTTTACAGTTTTGGCGTTTCGCTCGTTGCGCAGGAGCGTTGCCAGAGCCGCTTTGCCGCTTTGCTTACGGTCGGCAAAACGGCAGTATCGCTCTATCGTTGCGAGCGACATTCCGACGATATCGCCAATCTGCCCGATCTCCAGACCGGCCCTCCGGAGGCGTATGACGGCCGTGCAGCGCAGGCCGTGAAGCGTCACACCTGCCAGTTCGGGTATTGTGTCGCGGATGTCTTTGAAGTGCCGGGAGAAGAGCTTCCGCGTATACGGCTTGCCTGCGCCCCGTCCCTCCTCCTGCTTAAGGAACGGTCCCGGCGCGGCCATGTCCCACGTCTGCATCTCCTTCGCCAGCTCTGGAAGTATCGGACAATAGATGTCCCTGCCCTTCTTGAGGGTCGTCAGGGAGAAGCCCTCGTCGTCGATATGCTCCGGTCCCACCCTCACCGCATCGCTGCCACGCATGCCGGTATGCTGATAGAGGATCACACCGCGCCGGATGACGCCGGTCAATTTCTTGTCGGCCGCTTCAAGCTGCTCTGGCGTCCACGGCTTGTGCCCGCCTTCCGTTTTTCGTGGGGAGATCCCCTCTGTGAGATTGATGGCTATGAATTCGTTCAGCTTCGCCCATTTCGAGAAACTACGCATGGTCGACAGAAAATTGTTTGCAGCAGCTGGACGATCGGCCATCCCATTTATAATGGCCTGCACATGGACCGGCTTCAGACCACGAGGCGAAAGGCTTCCCCAAGCGGATCTGGCGATCCGAGAGGACTGCTCATAGAAGGTAATTGTGGTTGCGGTCACCTCGTCGGCCGCACGCAACTGCATAAGCCATTCGTCAAGCACGGAAATGAACGTATCGGCTGGCACCGCAACGGAAGACCCGCGATGCTGATGAATCGCAGCCCAGAACTGAGGGCTATGCGGATCTCGTGGCAAAGGAAGACGCGGGCCAGGGCTTTGTGAACCCCGGCCCGTCTGGAAGTAGAAGTATTCCCGGCCTCGCGCCACGACACGGTGCACGTTCTTCGGAAGGCTAACGCTAGCCTTTTCGCGCCGACGTCGCATGGACAGCCCCCACCATGTAAGGATCGTCAGTCGCGGCGGCCAGGCTGTCGGCAACGCCCCCAAGTGCACGCTGGATGTCACCCCAGCGCCAGCGAACCGAGGAACCGAGCCTTATCGGTTTCGGCAGAATGCCGCGATCCACCATTTCTCGGATCGTTGATTCCGAGAGATCCAATTCCCGCGCCAGCGAGGCGCAGGAAAGATATGACGGCGGCCGAGAATGAACGATTATTCCAGACATACCCGCCCCTCCTCCCCGCGCGCTCCCTGTACAGCGGCAATATAATTCAGCGCCTCGACGAGGCAGTCGGAGCCACTGTTCAACACGCAAATGAAGGCGTTGGCGTCATCTTTGGCGAGCGTTTCGGCCGCGATCTCCACGAGCCGGAAATAGTTCTGCGCCATGTCGATGCTGGCGGCTGCGTTGGACAGCCCCGCGAAGGCAGCACTTGCATGTACGGCCGGTTCTGGTTTATGCTTTTTCTGCATTTTGATACCTTTCAGGTGCAGAAAAAGCCGACGCTGGTTTACTAGGCCCGTGCGTCGGCTTTTTTCGTTTCATCGACGCCATAGGCGCGGTTTAGCTGAAAAACGATCTCAGCGTTCATCGAACGGCAATGATGCGCCGCCTCCCTTTTGATCCGATCACGCATCCCGTCCGGAAGGCGCACGATGTACTGTTCCTGTCGACCGCTCGGATAGCGCTCCCGCTTCGCCTGACTCATGTTATCCGTCCTCTAAGAATCATAGTTGCGACTTGCACCCATGAAATTTGACATACGCGAGCAATGGGTGCAAGTCGCAACCATTGAAAAAATAGGTGCGACTTGCAATCACTTGAGAATGGATCACGAAAACAGGTACCCAAGCCAGTTAGCCGAGCGTTTTCAAATTCGCCTTCCAGACGGAATGCGTGATGAGATCCGCATTGCCGCCGACCTGAGCGGACGCTCGATGAACGCCGAAATCATCCAGCGGCTGAAGAGCACGCTCGAATCGCCTCCGATGAACAGGCTGTATCTCGATCTTCCTGACGAGCTGGAAAAAGAAATGTCACTCGACGCGCTTGCCCGTCACGTCGACATGGGCGACCGCGCAATCGAGATCCTTTCCAACGCCTATAGCGCCGCGCCGCAAGGGTTTGCTCAGAAACTCAATAGGCTGGAAGACGAGATCGTCAGAAACGCCGATCTCACCGAACTGGCGTCGGACCTGAAGAAACAGCTAGAGCGGGATTTTGTGCTCTATTACGGCAAGGTCACGCAAATCAGCCAGTTCATCAACCACTTGCTCGCATCGGCCGGCGACACCCTCCCCGCCGATCTCCGCAAATCCGCACAGGATCTTCAGGCCCTGAGCGAGGCAGAATTGAGTACCCTTCGCCACCGGTATGAAGACGGCCTCTTTTGGGTTCAGCGCCGCGAAAATGAAGCGCGAAACGCGCGGGACATCGCCGCAACCGACTCTTCGCAGCCCGCCTGGGACGATATTGCACGCAACGCGCACGACCTGGCACACCAGCTGAGCCAAGTGCACGCCAGCAAGGCGGCCGGCGTGGATCTCGATGCAGCGGCACTCCATAAAATTGCACGCATGGCTTCTGACCTCGTTACGGAAATGAATGCATTCAACGGGACGGAAGCCGCGCCCGAGTCGAGAGCCAGAGGGCAGAAGTAACTATGGAAGACAAAAATGTAATCGAAGAGGAGGCCGCAAGCGAACTTACGCTAAGGGAATTCCTTGAGGGGGTACATCCTTCGATTAGGAAAACAGCCACCAATGTTTGGACGAATACTACAAGGAACGGGCGCCCAACCGGCATACGAAGATTGAAGTGGCCCGCCCTACGACTGCATTGTCAAACATGCTCGGGTGAGAGGACCTTCCGCTCCAGCAATCTGACTTCCGTCCAAAGCGACCAAGAAAAAGTAAACGCGCACCCAGAATTTACTTGCGGAGACTGCAAAGAAGAAACAAAGATATTTTCCCTGCATATAGTCCTTGAAAAATCCTACAGCGGACAAGTGTATAAGTATGGAGAAATCCCTCCTTTCGGCATTCCTGTGGCGAATAGAGTGATCCGTCTATTCGGCGGAACAGACGCGAAACTTTTCCTTAAAGGAAGACAGTGCGAAAATCTTGGATATGGGATAGCCGCTTATGCTTATTATCGTCGAGTAGTAGAAAACCACAAGAATGATCTATTCAAAGAGATCATTAAAGTTTGCGAGACCGTCAACGCCGACGGCAACATCATTGTTGAACTCAAAGCGGCTATGGACGAAATATCCTTCAGCAAATCACTGGATCTTATAAAGACGGCGCTGCCGCAGGGCTTGCTGATAAACGGACACAACCCTCTGTCGGCTCTGCACGGCGCACTTAGCATTGGCCTCCATTCTGAAAGTGATGAGGATTGCCTTGCAGCCGCCGCTGCCGTTAGATTGGTCTTGACTGATCTGGTCGAGAAAATCGCGTTGCTGAAGCAGGATAATCGGGAGCTCAATAGCGCCGTTCAACTCTTGCTCTCCAAGAGAGCCTAGGCCGCATCGCGACAAATGTTTCACGTTTTACCAATGCTGTAACAGCCTGAAAAACCTTCGTTATATTTTGTCGCGGAGGGACGCTAACGGTCCCCTTCGGGGCCCGTTTTTGCCGGGATCAAGCCGCCCTGCGGGCTCGCCATCGCCCAAAAAATCGTTTCTGCTGAAAACATTTTCGCTAATAATCTTTTTGGCGATCAAGCGAGCCACGGCCGCCTGGTCTTGCGGCGACCAGCTTTTGCTTGATGCACCAATCCGTGAACTGCAATAAATATCTCAGTCAGGCGCCCGGGTTCGGCCTCGCGATCTGGCTCGCCAAAATCTCCACCAGTCGCCGCCGTAAACAGGTAGTGGACCTTTACGTCGCAGTCCCATTTGATTTGGCCGGTGAATAGCGTCGACACCAGTTCAGCGATGTTGTGCTGTTGGGCGATCATCTGGGAGCGGAGAATTTGATCCTCCACCCCCAAATCTTCAGCACTCTTGACCCAGAAACGTTCGGATAGCTCGCCCAGGGAACGAGCCGCCGCGATCAGATCTAGAACATCTGCATCGCGTTGTTCTTCCGCCGTTTTGCTCCGCTGAAACAACGTTTCAACGTACTTGGAACCAAAATTGGCTATGAATGCGCCGATGCCGGCAAGCAAAATCGTCCAAACGGCTTCCATCTAACCACGCACGAATTAGTGAGTCACAGTTGCCGGTTTCGTCGCATCAACGAACTTCCAGATCATACCCTCGTAGGTCTTGAAGGCACCATTTGCCTTGAACTTCAAAAGTTGGCGCAGCTGATCCTGACGGAATCCACGGCGCACAAGCCCTCCGAATGCCTCTTCCAAGAAGGACGAGGAGTATCCGGCCGTACCGTCGAGCACGATCTCAAGCTGCTCCTGCTTCTCTATCGCGGGCACAAGATAATCGTCGCGGAATTCTTCGCCGCTTCCTTTTCCGTGCTTTCGATAGCGCCCACCGGGGTACTTCGTAAAATCGTCAGCGATGCTAATGGTCTTCATCGTGATCTTCCTGACTACGGAACACGTCTGCGCTGACATTCCATTCAATGAGGGTACCTCCGATCGAACGGTCATGATCGCGCGCTTCAATGGTTTCATCGGCATGATACACTATTTCTCCTCGGCCGCTCAAGATTCGGAGATAGCCATCCGGCGAACCGGTTACCACTTCACTCATGCGCTGGAGACCTAACCCCCTATGGTCCTCGCCTGTCCGCGTTCGCCCGACCTCCAGTGCCGCTTTCAGCATGACTGAATCATTGGGAAACATGTCACCGAATGCTGACGATATACGGGCTCTCACATGCTCGTAAAAGGTCGCGGACGGCAAAGTGTGAGGAATGCCCGCGCCCTGATCGAACACGAAAAAGCGTAAAGCTGCCCGCTTCATATCCAAACAGCCAGCGGCCCACCAGCGATGCCCCGCGAACGCATGTCGCGGGACATAGTCCGCTGGATATGCATGAGCAATCGCGTTCTCTGCCGCTTCCATAAGGCCAGCAAACATCTCCGGATTATTCGTAAACCCATCCAGAACGCTGCGAAACCTCTCCTGGACCATCGCAATTTTCTCACCGTCGGTTGTTTGCCCGGACATCAGGCGAGCGAGGGTAAAATTATCCTCGCCAATCTCGTCAGTAACCGGCTTGATATCCAGCAGCTCAAAAACACCCAAATCCGACAGAAGGTTCCGTACGGTCGGAGCCCATAAATGCGATTCTCTTACTCTAAGCCCCACGTTCCTCATGAGTTTCCAACGATGGAACTCCGCCGCCAGTACGATGGCGACGGGCACCGACAGAGTTTTGATCGGTTTTAGATCGATATAGAGACGTTGAAGTCGCGAGCGGCGCACAAGCACCGCGTCTCTGAACTCGTCAAGGAACGCGACAGTAGGTCCAAAAGCCTGCTGGAAACTCAGAACCTCCGGAGCAGAAACGCGGATTTCTTCGCCTGGTGGTTGGCGCACCCTTCCCTTACGCCGAAGACGCCGCTTCCAACGTTTCTTCCCAACTGCGACAATCCTTGCAAATCTCGACGGCGCAACTCGCTTCATTTTTCAACTTTTTGCCAAACACCCTCGGGTGACTAAACTCTAGCGAGTTCTCGGGTGTCTATGCAAGAGAGTCGGAAAATGTGTCAGGCATCGGCCCAACTGATGTCAGCCTGGATGCCTGACATTTCTGATTTCACCCGATCCCGTATAACGTTGGCTACCTGCCGACCAATTTCATGCGGGTCCGCATTCGTGGTCGCATGAACGACGACATTGATGGGGGCGAGGATCGGCGTCGGGTTCATCACCTTCACGCTCTGCACGCCAGACGGCAGGGTGGTGACGGAACCGAGGATCTTCACCTCTTTCGGCGTGAGATCCACCGGAGCCGATTTATCTAGGCCGTCGAGAATCCCCCTGCCGCTACCCTTCATCGCTTCGGGTGTGGCGCTTTTCTCGGATGTTCCAGAAGGGCGAAGATCGATTCCATTATGCTCCCTGAAGGAAAAGCCATCATCCGCAGCCTTTCCGAACAAGAATTGTAGCCAATCAATAGGAGGGGCACGGTAGTCGCTCACCTCTTCCTGAATGCTCTTCTGAAGTTCAACAAGAGAACGCTGACGCATCATGTCAACCAGCTCGTCTGTCGCCATCGCACGACCTTGGCCATAATTGGCGAGGTCTTTGTAGCGCCAACCGAGATCTCGATTTTCCCTTGTGGGTTTGCCCTCAGGTATCGGGACGTTGCTGGTGAGTTTAGGGAACCCTTTCCTAGTAGGCCTACCTTTCTCATCGACAAGCTGCCCTGTCGGGTCGATAGCGTCCGGAAACTTCGACACACCAAGACGCCCCATATTTTGGCGTCCTGTCGATGTCTTTGCACGCCCCTCGCTGTACTGCTCCCAAAGATTGAGAGCACGCTCCATCTGGTTGAGCCTGTCATACACGGTGCGGAACTTCCCTTCGCCGAGGGATTGCGTGTCTTCCTTGAACATCCCATCGGAGACGATATCGCCGTGGCTCAGCTTACTCTGTAGCTCGTCTTCCGAGAGGTTCCTGTTCTCTGGTTTTCGACGAAGGATCGCACGATATCGACGCCGATGCTCCTCACGATTGCTCTCCAGGAACTCACCCTGCATTCGCCGCCCCTCGGCGCGTGCCTGCGCCGCAGTGATTGTTCGAGTGACATCTTCAAGAACGGGATTTACAGCGTCCGCAACGCCCGCCCCTACCTGCGTGGTGAACTGGCCCCATAGCGTAGAAAGCCGTTGGATCTTCGCCGCAGAATCCTCTGCGATCTGATTGAAATCCTTCAACGCCGATCCCTCGACGTTGCCGAGAGCGCGCGTGAACTGCTCCATTTGCCCACGCCCCATCATGAGCGCGCGAATGCCCTTCTGCATCTCGGCATCCGTGAAGAGCTGTGTCAGCTTCGACAGGTCACCCTTGGTCGCGACGGTGGTCATGTCGAGGAAGACGTCCAGCACGTCGCGCCCTTCGCGCTTCGCCTTGTCGAGGGCCTTGGGCAGGTCCACCCCGAACTTCTTGAACTTTTTGGCCGTCTCCTCCGAATACATTTTCTGAAAGACGTTGCCGAGATAGGTCGCAGCCTCGGCGCTACTACCCGCCTGGTTGCGCACGACCTGCAGCATGGCAACGATCTTCTGCATGCCCTCCGTGCCCTCATAACCGAGTGCGGAGAACGCCGGCAGCAACGACGGCAGGTACTGCGCCATGTCCTTCAGCTCGAATTTGCCCGCCTTTCCGCCTGCAACGAGGATGTCGAAAGCCCGCTGCATGTCCGATGCGCCGATCTTCATCGATCCGGCAAGCGCATCGGCCGACAAGGCAATATCCGAGATCGCCGCGCCGGAGGCCTGTGCCGTCATAGCGACGGAAGGCAGGAACGCCATCGAATCGTCGAGGCTTCGACCGGACGCCACCAGCGTCTCAAGCCCGCTCGACACGTCCTCGAAGCTCATGGCCGTATCCTGCGCGACATTCTGCAGCTTCACGATCGTCGGCCCGACAATGCTCGCGCTCTTGTCGGCGTTAAGGGCAATCCTCCCGATCTGTCGCTCCACCCCGGCAAACTCGGAATAGCTTTTCGCGGCGGCATAGCCGAGTGCCGTCGTCGCGATAGCTGCGCCATTCAGTGCCATGCTCATGGATCTATGCCGGCGATCCGCAAGCGCCTGGCGCTCGTGCTCCAGCTGCATGGCTTCGCGGTCGCGGGCCAACTGTAAGGCGTCTTCAGCTTTATCGACACGAGACAGACGGGAATTGCGGCGGGCAAGCGCCAGATTACGCTCCGCACGCTCGATCTCCGTAAGGGAGCGCTTCACGCCGCGCGCGCCGGCCGAAGTGTCGTCTTTGAGCGAAACGACAAGGTTTGCTGAGAGCTTTCCCATCAGGCATCAATCCCCTTTTCGATGAAAGGAGGAAGGACATCCCGAAAGACCTGGTGGACGGCTGCACTGTCAATCCACTTCAGCGCCTTGATTTCCGCATGACTGAGGCGTGTCAGCCGCGCCAGCAGATCACGCAACGTCGGTAGGGTGCCGGACACATAGTCATCAATGTCGCCCGTATCGGGAAGATGAATGGTTACAACGCGCAGCCATTTGCCGTTGACCTTGAAAGGATAGGCCAGCGTCACATGCCGGTTTCCCGGCGCGTTCGCAGGGCGCTCTTCAATTCGCGGCGCACTCGACTCCATAGATGCTTCCAATCTGCTCATAGCGGATCCTCACTTATCGCCAGCGGCTGCGCGGCGTGTTGCGAAAGCGGATTTCGCAATGGCATCCCAGGTCTTGGTCCCTGCAGTGTTTTTCACCAACTGGCGGCCCGGCCTCTCTTCGATGATGGCGACAGCGTCATAAATCGACGGAGCTGGGAGCGCCTTACCGCCGCGACGTTCGTTAAGCACATGCGCCGCCAGCCTCTCAAAGCCCTTCCCATCACGCGCGTTGAACCTTGCCTTCGCCAGAAGCTGGCGACGAATGAGCCGAGGGTTTTCCGTCATGGTAGAACCTTATCGTGAGCGAGCACTGCGCGAGGATCGGCGGCGGCGCGGCGCTGGATTGGGAAATTGGCGGCCTCTGCTGCTCGAATGAGGCTTTCCTCGGCAAGTTCGATGTCGAGGATATCGCGATCGAACGCTCTCAGACGCTCCTCACGTTCGCTTTCGGTCAACCCAACAGCGTTGGCGTGCGCCTCTTTGATACCACTCGCCATTCGCTCCCGGATGAGGTCATCGAGATAGGCAAAAGCGATATCGCTATAACCGGCGTTTGGTTCGCGGTAAGACGGTGGGGACTGCATAAACGCCTTCGGCCCCGGCGCCCGCTCGCCTGCCAATCTCGTCAAACGATCCAGGTATTTGTCGAGCCTCTGGAGCGATGTCTCGATATCTACAGGCGCGTTTGACGCAGCACGCCGCCGCTCCTGCACCTCCAGCAACTGCGAACGGATCTCTTCGACGCCTCTGGCGATATCACGGGCGGCGGATCGCGCCGATGCCAGCGAGGTTGCCACCTTCTGTTTTAGGTTGGCACTATTCGCACTCATTCAAGTACCTCCGCGATGAAGTTCTTGCACCGATGATAGAGGCCGTTTGCAGCTGTGCCGACCTCCTGAGCCTTGCTTTGGGCGGCAAGGTTGTCGGCAAGGCTTTGCTCGACTTCTCTGAGCTCAACGCTTAAAGCCCTTTCTTCCTCCCGCTGCTGCGTAGTCATTTCCGGCGTACGCCCCCCGCCTGCCGGCGTCGAGACGCCGTCGCCAAATCCAAGCGGCCGCTGGCGATCCTGCACGTTGCGCAGTACATGCTGAAGATTCTCCTTTTTTCGAGAAAGGTCCAAGTGCTCACGGCTCAGTCGCTGCGCATCGGCAATCGCCGTCTTCAGAACCTGATCGAGAACCTTCATGCGGCTTAAATCCATCGTATGAGGCATGTCCAACATCAGCTTTCCCTCTTGAGAGCGCGGGCTCCCCGTCAGCAAGAGCCCGCGCCTGTACGACGGGTAGTCATCCCATCGTTTTGAACTGCTCCCCCAAGGAGAACGGGAGCGCAGGATCAAGGCTCTCCTGCCGAAAGGGAAATTCAAAGGCCTCTTGAATTTCCCGACATCACTCGGAGAGTATTTTTGCGAACATTTTCGCGCCTGGTATCGAAACTCCGAGCGTCAGGACCCGCCACCAAGTGGCCGCTGGTTCAGCGGCCGGTGCGCTCGGCGCATCGCTTTCGCGGGGCCACCGGGTTGTTGTGTACCGCTTCGCACTCATCGCCATGATCGCACCGGCTGCGGTTGGCGACAGGTTCTGCCAGTCTAGCGATGTCTGGTGCAGTCTCCGCAGAAGCATGTTGCGCCGATCGAGGCGGTCGGCTTTTTCGGCCGGCACCCCGCCCCACGCCTTCAGCCCAAGCGACTTGTCGAGTGACCGGCACCCAAAATCCAGCCAGTCTTCAATGCCATCTGCGATGAGTGCTGCAGCGTCCGGGGATATCGCCTTCCCATCTCGCAAGTGTGCATGGAGCTGGCGAAGCGCTGCGACGGGTGAAATACGCTGATCCCGCGCCAGCGCTTTCTCCGCAGTCTTGCATCGAGCATTCGTCATGCCGAGCCCAACGACCCGGGCAAATGCCTGCGGAGATCTTGAAAGACGAAGCGTTTCACCAACCCGACAAGAAAAGAAACCAACCAAGCCAGGGTTGTCAACCGCGTCAACCCCGTCAACTGCAGCGTCAACCGCGTCAACCGCGTCAACCCAATATTTTCGCCCCAAAATCCGACGGGATCTCGGGCCGTTCTACGCCCGAAGGCGCTGAAAGCGGGGTACGGTCCCTTGACCCCGGGGGGGTGGGCCGGCATCAGGTGAGGCTGCGCGATCATTGAGCGTCCTCACCCCAATACCGCGCCGCGATGTCATTGAACCAGATGATCTGTTTCGCCGTCATCGTGAATCGTGAGCCATCACTCTCAGCTTGCGCAGTGATGTTTTCGATGAAGTTTCGCTCTTTGGCGCTTAAGCGCACGCAATCGAGAATGGTGTTGCCCTGCGAAAGGATCTCTGGCGCGCACATAGGCTTGCGCTCAGTGATCTCAGGCACCACGGGCGGATCGCGATAGACGATCTTTTCTTGGACAACGACGCGGTCGCGATAAACCACTTTCTCGACAATGCGGATTTCAGGTGCCAGACCGAGAGCCGCCCCAAGTTCGTGGAATGAGCATCCAGCGTGTTCCAGCGTGCGACGAATGGCGCCTGCAGCAGCCAACACCTCGCCGGCTTTATCACTCGAAAGCAAAAGCAGGAGTTTCCGCAGCCTTATCAGATCACTTGCACGTAGCTTGGACATAGGCGTGAACTCGTCGCAGGCCTACCTCTGTCCCGGCGCTGATCGGCGCAACCAGTCCGTCCAAGTCTCTCCGAAACGTGGACGGCGAGCACTACCGCTGCGTGCATGCGCTCTGTCGCCGGCCCCACACTCCCTTTCAAAAGCCGATTTTTCCGTTTCCCCACCCTCAAACAGAGAGGTTTTTATCGGAGTCTCTGAAGTGCTCAAACGTTTGAACCCTATGGCGCGAAGTATCCAGTCTCGCCAAACGCTAGAAATGATCTTGAAGATGTTGGTGAGGTTTTTGCCCGAGTTCTGCGGCCGCTCACGAACCGAAATATGAGCAAGCGACCTCGCCTTGCGGATCGCATTCTGAACCGACGTGCGTTTGACGCCGGCAATCTTCGCGATCTCCGAAAGGCACAGGTCACAGAAACCTCGCTGCTTACACCTGTCTGCGATGACAGATAGAGCAGCGCGTTCCGCCTCCGTGTAGCAGTTCCGAATATCAGCGGGCATACTGCCCGAGCCGCCCCAATTGCGGCGGCGGGAAACCTCATTCGCGCGTTCCTCTGGCGTCGGTCTGGGCCGTACCCGGTTGACGAGGCGCTTTAAGGCGCTGGTCGTAGCGTGATTTTTATGCGGTGGCCTCGCCGGCATTGTCGCCTTGCCGGTCTCGTATCGCTCGTCGGATGAACGCGCTGAGCGCGCCACAACCCGACTGCGAAGCAACGCGTCGGATACAGGGATGCTCGTCATTTGGAGCACTCCGCGTGGCGGAGCTTCGCAAGTCGGAGCGCCTCAGAGGCGGAAACGTCATCGAGATTGTAGGCCTGCCTGAGGTAGGGGATGATGGGGCGGGGGCAGTCGCCAAGATGTGTAGTGAGCCACTCGACCGCCCTTTCAAATGGCGACCTATCCGTTTTGCAGTCGCCTACGATGTTCTGGCGATGTTCACGGTTTCCCGACCTCACATTGGAAAACGCAAGTAGCTGTTTTCGCAACATATACCCGCGTTGCGATAGTTTCGCACATCTGGTCTTCCAGTTCAGGAAAGGCGCTCGCATGCCCCACCCGCCCCTGCTCGTAGAGCGCGGCAACCGGCTCGGCGCGCAAAAATTTGCCGCGCGTTGCCCGCACCGTCGAAACCGGCAGGTTGGCATCGACGCTTTTCAGCATCGCCGTCACCATGTCGCCGCCCTGGTTCACCTCGGCGACCACCCGGTCGGCATCGAACCGCCTGAACGCGCGCACCACCGCGCCCGCCCAGCCCGCCGGGCTGGCACCCGTCACCGAGCAATCGGCCAAAACCACACCGCGCCCCGTCCCGTCCATGCCCGCCACGACGATGCCGCAGACCGAAGCCGCGGATGCCGTCGCTGGCGGATCGACCGCCACGACGATGCGTGACAGCGGCCCCGGGTTTTTCAGCCGGACCGCCTCCAGCCGCGCCCGGTTCCATAGTGCATCCTCGCGGTCGGCGATAAGCTCGCCGTCCAGTTCCTGCCGACCCAGCCGCGTGCCGCCGTAGCGGTCGGCCATGGCGGTCAGGAAGCCCGGCGACAGGTTTTTCGCATTGTCCTGCGTGCTGATGCGCCGCACCTGCGTCCGCGGATCGTCCGACAGCGCCCGCAGCAGCGGCACCGGCCGCGGCGTCGTCGTCACCAGCACGCGCGGATCGTCACCCAGGCGCAGGCCGAACTGCAGCATGTCCCAGGTCTCCTGCGCATGTTTCCATTTGCCGACTTCGTCGCACCAGGCGAGATGGAACTGTGGTCCGCGCAGGCTTTCCGGATCCTCCGACGAAAAGATCTGCCCGATCGATCCGTTCGGCCAGACGAGCCTTCGGCGCGACGCCTCGAATTCCGGCCGCACTCGCCCCGCAATCCGGCAGATGCCGGAAACGCCGTCGATCATGACCTCACGCCCGTCGCCCAGCGTTTCCGCCACGAGCGCGATGCGAATATCCGGCTGCGCCAAAGCCATCGCATGCACCCATTCCGCCCCGGCCCGCGTCTTGCCGGAACCGCGCCCACCCATCAGCAGCCACACCCGCCAGTCGCCAGGCGGCGGCATCTGCGCCAGCCGGCTTTGAAATTTCCAGCGGTTGAGGCCGGCCCGGCGGGTCGGCAACACCCTCGCCGCCGTCTCCGGCCGGCCGCCTGCCGATTGGTTCCCAGCATCTACCGCCACGCATGGCCGCCCCCCCTCCCCATCGATCGACGTCGAGGGTGTTTCGGCCGTTTCCACGTCCCCCTTTTCCCCGCCTTCGGAAAGAAGGTCCCGGCAGGGGGATGAGGGGCAGTTTCCATCGGCAAGACCGACATTCCGACTATCGATCCCGGCTTCCAGCGCATCGGCTTTCTCTCGCAACTCCTGCCAGCCCCGCTTTTCGTCGATCATTGTGAAGCCCGCGGCCGCTGTTGCAGCAATCTTCTTGATCTTCCGGTCAAGCGCCTTGCCCAACCGCCGATCGTTACGGCCCACTTTCTGCGCGCGCGGCAGCATCGCCACCAGGCCCGCTTTCCCGCATCCAGTCTTCCTTGGCGGCATGCAACCGTTCCTTCACCCGCGCCTCGACAAGCCGCTCGAACTCGTCCGCCAGCGCCGCCTCGTCATCCGGCTCGCCGCGCGCCGCTTCCGCCTCGACGCGTTCGTTGATCAGCGTACGCTGCAGACTGTCGATCTTTTCCAGCGTGCGCACGATCAGCGAAACCGCCTCGATCGCCGCCTTGGCGTCGGTCTGCGCAAGCTTGCGCGCCGCATCGTCCTCGGCCCCGTCGGCATCCCGCTCGGCCGCCACCTTCTGGCTCTGGAAGCGCTGGAACCGCTCGCGCAGCTCCTTCGTCATTTCGAGCAGCATCGCCTGCATGTCGAGAAACGGGTCAAGCGGCGCCTGCGCCTTGGTGTCGAGCACCAGCGCAGCACCGCCCGCAAACATCTCCCGCCGCCCCGCCAGCCCATCATAAACCGCCGGCTCCGGCGAGACGCCGAAAAGCCCGATATCGATCGTCATCGCATCCATGGCAAAACCCGCAAATGAAAAGGCGCCCGGTCCGAGGAGCCGCGCGCCTGTCAATAAATTCCTATCAATCGACCACCACTGAGCCAACCGCCCGCAGCTTTCCGACTATGCCATAACCCTATCAAACCACCGTGACGCCGTCAAGGATTATTTTCCTATTTCGCCAAAACTTTTATACCGACCGGAAAAATGCTATCGTAGGGAATGAAATCAGACGATCTCATCACAATTGCGCTCGGCATGCCGGAAGCGCAGGAGAGTGCGCATTTCGGCAAGCGCGACTTCCGGGTGGGCGAGAAGATTTTCATGTCGCTGCCGCAGTCGGGCCGCGCAGTGTTGAAGCTGACGCCGGGCCAGCAGGCGATGGTCGTCGAAACCGATCCGGGGCTGTGCGCGCCGGTGCCGGGCGGCTGGGGCCTCAAGGGCTGGACGTCGGTCTATTTCGACAGCGCGGACGGCGAGCGCGTGCGCGACCTGATCGGCACCGCCTGGCGCAACGTGGCGCCGAAGAAACTTGTCGCCGCCAGCCTGCACTGACGCCGCCCTATTTGCCCTCGCCCACCTCCATGGGCCAGGTCACGAGATAGTCCTCGTAGTCGTCGGTATCGATGCCCTCTTCGCTGATCGTGCGCCCACGGGCCGAAATGCCGGCCTGGTGCACGGTGTCCGGGTCACCGGAAACCAGCGGGTGCCACCAGTAGAGGTCGTGGCCGTCGCGCACGAGGCGGTAGCCGCAGGTCGGCGGCAGCCAGCTGATCGTATCGACGCTCTCCACCGTCAGCCGGATACAGTCGGGCACGGTCGCCTGGCGGTTTTCGTAGTCCGAGCAGCGACAGCTCTCGCCGTCGAGCAGCACGCAGCGGATCGACGTCCAGGCGATTTCGCCGGTGTCCCAGTCTTCCAGCTTGTTGAGACAACAGAGCCCGCAGCCATCGCACAGGCTTTCCCACTCCGTGTCGTTCATTTCGGCAAGCGACTTCGTCTTCCAGAAAGGCAGATCGCCGGGCTTTTCCGCATTGTTGCTCATCATGTCCGACCCCTGAACCCCTCGGGGCCAAAGGTCAAGGGCTGTGGCCGCTAACCGTTTCCCGCAAATTCCGTTCTGTCGCCTTCAAAAGACTGATATCGTCCCTGAATAAACCGGTGGTGAGAGGACGTTAACCGAATACGGGCAGGTTGTGACCGCCCGCCAAGAGGTCCGCGATCGTGGAAGACGACAGCCAGAAACCGACAAAACCCCGCCGCCGCAAGCGGCACTTTCTTCTGCGCATCGATTCCTGGATCGACTCCACGGTCTGGAACGCCGGTTTTCGCCTGGCCGAAATCTGGGAAGAGATCACCATCTTCTCCCGCCGCTTCCACGTCAAAGGCTGGAAAAAGGCCGTCTTCGAGGTCGCCGGCGAAGGCATGAATCTCGGCACCGCCGGCTTCGTGCTGCTGCTTGCCCTGGCGCTTCCCGCCTTCGAGGAAACCACGGGCAACTGGCGCGCGCAGAGCGATTTCGCCGTCACCTTCCTCGATCGCTACGGCAACGAGATCGGCCACCGCGGCATCATCCACGAGGATTCCGCGCCGATCGATGAATTGCCGGACCATCTCATCAAGGCGGTACTCGCGACGGAAGACCGCCGCTTCTTCAGCCATTTCGGCATCGATTTCCTCGGCCTCGCCCGCGCCATGAACGAAAATGCCCGCGCCGGCGGCGTCGTGCAGGGCGGTTCCACCCTCACCCAGCAGCTCGCGAAAAACCTGTTCCTGTCGAACGAGCGCACCATCGAGCGCAAGGTCAAGGAGGCCTTCCTTGCCCTCTGGCTGGAGGCGAACCTCTCCAAGAAGGAGATCCTGCGTCTCTATCTCGACCGCGCCTATATGGGCGGCGGCACCTTTGGTGCGGCGGCGGCGGCGCAGTTCTATTTCGGCAAGAACGTCACCGACGTGAACCTCGCCGAATCCGCCATGCTCGCCGGCCTGTTCAAGGCGCCGGCGCGCTACGCGCCCCACGTCAACCTGCCGGCCGCCCGCGCCCGCGCCAACGAGGTCTTGACCAACCTCGTGCAGGGCGGGCTGATGACCGAGGGCCAGGTGATCGCCGCCCGGCGCAACCCCGCCACCATCATCGACCGCAACGAGAAGACGGCGCCGGACTTCTTCCTCGACTGGGCCTTCGAGGAGGTGCAGCGCATCGCAAAACCCTTCGCCCAGCATTCGCTCATCGTGCGCACGACGATCGACATGGGCCTGCAGGCCGCCGCCGAGGAAGCCGTGGAAAGCGGCCTGCGCCAGTATGGCGAGAGCTACCGCGTCAAGCAGGGCGCGCTGGCGATGGTGGAAAATGGCGGCGCCGTACGCGCCATGGTCGGCGGGCGCGATTATGGCGAGAGCCAGTTCAACCGCGCGACAAGGGCGCTGCGCCAGCCGGGTTCGTCCTTCAAGGCCTATACCTATGCCGCCGCCATGGAATCCGGCATGACGCCCGAGACGACCATCGTCGATGCGCCGATCAGCTGGAACGGCTGGTCGCCGCAGAACTACGGCCGCAGTTTTGCCGGCCGCGTGACGCTGATGACGGCGATGGCGAAATCCATCAACACCGTGCCGGTCCGCCTCGCCAAGGACAAGCTCGGCACCAAGCGCATCGCGGAAATCGCCAAGGAAATGGGCGTCGAAACGCCGCTGCGCACCGACAAGACCATGCCGCTCGGCACCTCGGAAGTGACTGTGCTCGACCAGGCGACGGCCTATGCCGTCTTCCCTGCTGGCGGTCTGCAGTCGCGCCGCCACGGCATCAGCCAGATGCTCAACTACGACGGCGACATTCTCTACGATTTCGGCCGCGACGAACCGCCGGCCAAGCGCATCCTGTCCGAACAGGCGGATTCGTCGATGAACCGTATCTTCGTCACCATTCCGGTGAGCGGCACGGCGCGGCGCGGCGCGCTCGATCGCGGCATCGTCTCGGGCGGCAAGACGGGCACGACCCAGGCCTATCGCGACGCCTGGTATGTCGGCTTCACCGGCAACTACACCACCGCCGTCTGGTTCGGTAATGACGACTATACCTCGACGAACAACATGACCGGCGGCTCGCTGCCGGCCATGACCTTCAAGCGCCTGATGGATTATGCCCATCAGGGCATCGAGCTGAAACCCATTCCCGGCATCGAGAACCCCTTGCCGGACGGCACGAAGGCGACCGAAGTGGCTGCGACGACCGGCGACGAAAACCCGTTGCCGGCGCTTGTCCGCCCCCGCTCGCTCTCGGCCGATGTCACGAGGCTGTTGAAAGACATCACCCGCCAGTTCAACGAGGCGAAACCCCTGAAGGCGCTCGGCCGCGTGGCCGCGCTTGACGGGGCTCAACCAAACCGAACAGAGTAACCAGAAGCTGATTCCAACGGTCGATTGCCCTTGTTCCGTACACCCCTCGTCATCGCTACAGCGCTCGCCGTCGCCTTCGGCCTCGGCATCCTGAGTTCGATCTATGCGCTCAGGGCGACGGTCGGCTTCGGCGCCATTGCGCTCGGACCGTGGACCGCCTTCCCGGCCGCCCAGACGACCGACGCCGACCCCTACGCGAAGGCCCACCGCGCACGCGACGGCAAGCTTTTGCTTGGTAGCGCCGAGGGGCTAACCTTCACCGCCGCAAAGGACAGCGAGAACCGCACGCTTGTCGAAAACTGCCGCTATGAAATCCAGGGCATCACGCCGCCTGCCCGCCTCTGGACGCTGCATGCGGCCGACCGCAACGGCAACCCTCTGCCGGGCACGCTGCCCGGCCTGCCGACCGGCCTCAACGCCTGGTCGGTGCTGCGCAGCGCCGACAGCAGTTTTTCGATCCGCATCGCCGCGTCCGCCACGCCCGGCAACTGGCTTGCCGTGCCGCAAGGCAAGGCGCCGTTCCTGCTGGTCATGACCCTGCTCGACACGCCGACGGCCGGCAGTTCCGGTGTCATCGACCTCGCTATGCCCGGCATCACCCGGCTGGACTGCGCCGATGCGTAGCCTCCTCTATGCCATCGCCGTCGGCCTCGTCGGCGCCGCACTCCTGCACATCGTCATCATCCTCTCCCTGCCGAGCTTTACCGGCCGCGACGCCTATACGCGCGTGCAGAGCTTCGGCGAGGCGAACCGTTTCTTCCCACTGGCAAATGCCGGCGACACGCTGGCGCCGATCAACGACGATCCGGCCATGAAGACGGCCGTCTGCACCTTCTCGGTGGAAAACGGTCCGATCCGCCTTTTTGCGGCAAGCGACGTGCCCTTCTGGTCGCTCGTCGTCTATGACGAAGCCTCCAACGAGGTCTTCAGCATGAACGACCGCACCTCCGTCAGCGGCGCGCTCGACACGCTGATCGCCACGCCGATCCAGCTCATCGGCATCCGCAAGGCCGTGCCGCAGGAGCTGGAACAGTCGATCCTGGTCGAAATGCGCGGCGAGGAAGGTTACGCCGTGCTGCGCACCTTCGTGCCCACGCGAAGCCGCGAGGACGCGGCAAATGCCTTTCTGACGGATGCCAGCTGTGAGCCGTTTCCGGCAGAACAACAGTAAGGAAGTAGCTCGCCTGGAGCTCGAAGAGCAGGTTTTCCCTGCGATCGTACATGCGCCGCGGCCATCAGCGCGCAAATCCAAACGCTGCAACCGCAGCGATCGGCGAAATCGTCATCAGGGCCGGCGGGCTGTATCCGGGGCCGTCGTCTTCGCGGCCTTGCTGCGCGCGGCAAGCATGGCCGGGGTAAGGCGCTCATAGCGCACGCCGGTGAACAGAAGCACCTGGGCCGGGGCCTCGCGGCGAATGGTGTCGCGTCTCGTGGTTCGCGCGAGCCATTCCTTCAATCGTACTACGTCTGCCATTCTCGCCTCCAAAAGAAGAATCGAGACGGATGAAGTACTCCTACAATCTCACCCTGCCCGTTTCCGGGCCGGTGCATCCGGTTCCGTCGTCACCCGGCTGCGACATGAGCTGATGTCATCCCAGTCGCATACAGGTGGAAAACGGCGATACGGGTCCAAAAGTTTCCCATTCACGAGAAATTGTCTGGGACCGTCCGGTATCCGGACCATCGCACCTTTCCCATCGAACCAGCGGCGCCCTTTGGCGGACCGCCGTTCCAACACCGAATCATACCACGTCCATCGAATTAGACGAGCCGATCCATGTCCCTAAAACTAACGACTATCGGGTTAACATGCTGTTAAGACTAGCGCGAAGATCGCACGCGCGCAGTTCCCTATGGCACAGGCGCTGGCCGGATAGGCGTCCTGATGCGGCACGCCGACAGCGAAGGCACGGCCTGCAACTCCTGCGGCAGCGCTTTGTAAACATTGCCGTTTCCGCGCGAGCAAGGTTAACGGCTCGCTAACGCTTTTCCTCTATTTTTCATGAACGACAATGGGGATCGGCAAGGGGCTGCCTTTCCGGGGATGACGGGTGTTTTGTGGCGGACAGGTTTCGCGAATTGGAGAGACCGCAGGCGGGGCGGCCGAAGGACATCGTGTTGATGGCCACGGTTTCCAGCTTCGAGAGCCTGCGTTTTCCGTCCAGGTCGGATCTTTATCAGTTCGGCGAACTGTTCGCGCCGCTCTATGACGCCTCCACCGAGGAAGCGCGCCGGCAGGCCGTCGCCGCCCTGTCGCGCTGCCCGCAGATCCCCGACGACACCGCCCTCTTCATCGCCCGCCAGCCGATCGGCATCGCCGCCATATTTCTCATGGGCTCGAAGGCCATCCCCGATGCGACGCTGATGCGCATCCTGCGCGCGTCCGGTCCCGAGCACGCCCACGCCATCGGCCGGCGGGACGACCTTTCACCCGCCATCATCGAGGCGCTGGTCGGCACGCATCAGGACCATGCAAGCCGCCGCACCGGTGAAGACCGGGAGCTGGCTCTTGCGGAAGCGGCAAGGCTGGAGCGGGAAGAACAGATGCGCGAGGAGCTGCGCGCCCTCGTTCGTGCCGCAACGCCTGCGGCCGAAGCGCCGGCCGGGCTCGAACCGGCAACAGAAATGCATCAGGTGCTGTTCGTGCGCTTTGCGCGCGGTGGGGAAATCGGGATGCTGGCGGTGACGCTCGCCGATGCGCTCGCCTCGAGCCAATGGCTTTCGGAGCGCATCCTGCTCGATGTTTCCGGGCGGCAGCTTGCCGAAACGCTGGTGGCGCTCGACCTGCCCGAAGCAGACAGCGCATTCATTCTGGAAAAGATCTACCCGCATCTTGCCGCGGGCGGCGCGGAAGCGCTGCTGTCGACGCTAGACCCCGCCGAGGCGATCCTCAGGGTCGAAAGCTGGCAGAGGGCGGACAGCTACACGAACGGCAACGGCCTGCCGAAGGCGGCCAATGGCGACGACGCGCAGGCGAATGGGCAGGATCACCATGACAGGTCCTCCTTGACGACACGGCAACGCGCCGCCGGTTGAAATCCAGTTCTGTTAGAAAATCCGGCGCTTGGCCGGCAGGCGAACCGTCGCGCCTTCGTTGCGCTCGGCGGAGAGCGCGGCCAGCATGGTCACGACGAACATTCCCGAAATCAGCAGTGCAAGGGCAGGCAGCACGATAAACATGGGCGTTTCTCCAGGGCTTCACAGGCCGTTGCCTGTGCCTCCCTTTTCCCATGTCGGCCGCCTGCCGGCTGTTCCCGCAGGAACACGACGGTCAGAACAGGAAGTCGCCCTTCGAAAGATCGGAGAGATCGACGTGCTTCAGCGTCAGCACATCGTTGCCGGCGCGGATCAGCACGTCGTCGCCGCTCTGCACCGCATGGTTCTTCACGAGGTCGGTAAAGCTGGTGATGTCCGCAAGGCCGGAGAAATCGACGCGGTCCGTGCCCGGCGCAAAATCCGTCACGCTGTCCTTGCCCGAGCCCTTGGAAAAGATGAAGACATCGGCGCCGCTGCCGCCAATCAGCGTGTCGTCGCCCTTGCGGCCGTCGAGGATATCGTTGCCGGCCCCACCGGCGAGCGTGTTGCCACCGCTGTTGCCGATGATCACGTTGTCCAGGCCATTGCCGGTGCCACTCATGCCGGCGGTGCCGAGCAGGATGAGTTTTTCGAGATTGGTGCCGAGCTTGTAGCTCACCGACGACTGCACCGTGTCGATCCCCTCGCCCGCCTTCTCGACGAGTTTCAGGGCCGCATCGGCGACGAGATAGGTGTCGTTGCCCTTGCCGCCCGCCACCGAGCCGATCACCTTGCCACCGCGCGTGTCAAAGATGTCGTTGCCGGCACCGAGATCGACATTGCCGCGGATCGTGCCGTTGTTGGTAATGGCCTCGACGCCATTGCCGCCCTTCAGCGCAAGGCTGTCGGCGGTCAGCGAGCCGTTGTTGGAAAAGATGTTCTTGCCGCTGCCCAGCAGGGACACCGCAGCACCCGATGTCGCCGTCACGGCGCTGTTGTTGGTCAGCGTCGCATTCGCACCGTCGATGAAGATGCCGGATGCACCCTTCAGGATACCGTTGTTGGTGATTCGTGCGCCGGCACCACCGACGTCGATGCCGTCACCCATAGTCGAGGTGATCGTCTTGTGGTTGGCGAAATTGGCATTTGCACCATCCAGCCGCACGGCATCCCGGGCCGCTGTGATCGTGCCGTTGTTCGACATGACGAGGTTGGCGCCCGTCACGACGATGCCTTCGTCGCCGCGCGAGAGGACCTTGCCGTTGTTGGTGATGATGGCGTTCGCGCCGGTGACCGTGATTGCGTCGAGCTTGGCATCGACCGTGCCGCTGTTGGTCACGGTGGCCTTCAGGCCGGCGCTGCGAATACCGTCATCCGCCGTCGACCGGATGAGCCCGTAATTGGTGACGATCGTCTTCACGCCCGATGCGATCACCGCATCGCCGGCGCTCTTCACCGTGCCATGGTTGGTGACGAGCGCACCATCGCCGCTCGCCTTGACGCCGGCGGCGCTGGACAACACGGATCCGCGGTTGGTGAAATTCAGGCCTTCGCCGGTAAAGACGCCGGCATAGGTGCCGCCGGACAGCGTGCCGTGATTGGTAAGGACCAGATCCGCCCCGCTCGCCGTCAGGCCGATCAGCTTGGCGGAGACAACGCCGTTCGCCTTGATGGTGACATCGCCGGCATTCGCCTTGATGGCGGTGGAACCCAGCACCACACCATTGCCGGCGGAAGACGTCACCTTGCCGTCGAACACCAGAGAGCGGCCGGTATAGGCGCCGGCGGCATCGACAGCCGTGCCCTTGGTGGCGATCGAAACGCCGGGCGCAACAATCCACTGGCTGTTTGCCTGCCTGGCGAGGAGCGTCGACGTCATGTCGACCTGGATGTAATACTTGGTCATTCCTGTCAGGCGTCCATCATTGACGTGGCCACGTCTTAAAATCCTATCGGCAAAGAATCCGTTTCAAATGCGGCCGGTGCCGCCGAATTTCTCAAAGCGGTTAACGGCGAAAGAACCCGTCATCCTTCGGTTCGGCCACGCCGAAATCGATCAGGTCACCGAGATCGTCCGTCTCGACCGTCACCACCCAGAGGTCGCTATCGAAGCGCCGCTCCCGGTCGATCGCTGCAGAAACCGCCGCTGCGTCCACTCCGCTCAGCCGCGTCTCGAACAGCCGCTGGCCGCTCTCCTCCGCGTCGAAGAAACTCTGCGGCGCCGGGGCATAGAGGGTCTCCGAGCCGTCGCGAAAAACCTGCCGGACGAATACCGCCCCTGCCTCCTCCGCGCCCTTCGCCTCGACAGCCGCAAAATCGCCGCGGGAAAAAACGCGGCGCATCAGGGCGGAGACAAAGATATCGGTGCGAAGACGCATGGTCGCGGCATACACCGCGCCGGGTGCCGGGGCAATCACCAGAACTACAAGCGGATCGCCAGCCGCAGCCCGCCCCAGTGCCGGCCATTGACGGTGATGGGCGCGGAAATGTCCTTCATCAGCACGAACTGCCCGCCGCCCATGTCGCGACGATAGGTCTGGAGGAGGAACGGCTGTGTGTTGCGGCCGGCAGCCAGCCCCACCCGATCGTTGAAGATGCGGCGGTTGCGGCAGTTCGCAGTGTTCCAGGCAGGATCGCCTGGCCGCTGCGGCTCGGAGAATTTGCGGTTGTGCGTCGGCAGGTAGCCATTTTCGTCCACCGCCGCGCAGAAGGCGATGCGCTGGTCGCGCGTGGCGGCCGGCTCCTGAATTGCCGGCAGCACGCGATCGGTAAAGTCGGTGAACCGCGTCATCATCTGCACCGGATCGCTGCCCGGGATCGGTCGGTATTGCCGGTCGAACAGCGCCTCCATGCCGATCTCGCCGCTCAGCACCGCACCGGCAAAACGTGCCGAAACCTCGTCGGCCAACGCCTGAACCAGGCGGATATAGGGACTGTCCGGCGTCTCGATCCCAGCGCTCGCCGTCGCCTGGATGATGCGCTCGGAAATGGTCACCACCTCGCCGACCTTGCCGGATGCCTTCTGCAGCACCTCGTTGGAGCGGATGATCTCCGTCGAGGCTGCACCGATCGACCGGGCGAACTCGCTGCATTCCTTGTCGACGGCACCCGTCGTGGCGGCGAGTGAGGACGCACTGTCGAGGATTTTCGACATGACCGCCTCCACGCCGGCAAACGAGCCCTGCACCTGCGACGCCGTCACCTTCACACCTTCTGCCGATACGCGTGCGCCCTCGCCCGCCGCTTCCAGCCGGTCGATGCGCGCGCGCAGCTCCTGCAATGTCTTCTGGATCGAGGCCGTCGTGCTGGAGGTTTCCAGCGACAATGTGCGCACCTCCGCGGCGACCACCGCAAACCCCTTGCCCGCCTCGCCCGCACGCGCCGCCTCGATGGCGGCGTTAAGCGCCAAGAGGTTGGTCTGCCGCGCGATGGTACCGATCGCATCGGCCAGCCGGCCGACATCCGCCAGCGCCCGGGAGAAGGCGGAAATCTCCGTGCCGATCTCGTTGGAGGCCGTCACCATGTGGTCGATGGCCGCAATGGAGCCGTCGAGCTGCACCGCCTGTTCGCCCAGCACCTTGCGAGCACTCGCGGCCAGCTGGTCGGTTTCTCCAAGCGTGCGGGCAATGTCGCCATTGGTGCTGGCAATGGCCGTTGCCGACTGGGTCAGCCGGGTGAAGAGGCCGGCATGTTCGCGCGATTGCGCGGCCGTGTCCTGAATGGAACCCGCAATATCGACGAGATGCAGGCCGAGATCCGAAGCCTCGGCGGCCAGCCCGCCCACGACCCGGCGCAGCGCCCCGGCATCGGCCGGTGCGTCATCTTCAAAAGTATCCGCAGTCTCACGCAAGGCAGCGTTGGACATGGCTCGACAATCCTCCCGGCAATCGGAAGATTATCCGGCAGGCATGGTTAATGCTTCCTTTAAAAACAACCGGTAGATGTGTGCGTTGCAGTCGTACGACTTTGGTCGCATGTGCGCATTACAGCGCGCCGATGTCTTTCAGCTTGGCGAGCACCTGCGTGTTCGGCTCGCCTGTCACCGGGAGACGGTAATGCTTCTCGAAATGGCGGATCGCCAGGCGGGTCTTTTCGCCGATCAGGCCATCCACGGCGATATCCGTATAGGCGATGTTGCTGAGCCCCTTCTGGATCTTCATCACCAGGTCGCTCGGTGCAGGCTTTGCCACGGCGGAGGTGACCGCCGGATCGGCCTCGGCCTCCATGATCGCCGCGGCGACCGGGTCGGCCTCGTCCTGTGTGGTCTCGCTTACCGGCGCCGGCCGTTTCTCGATGACCTTGGCCACCTCGTCGAAGGGTCGCTCGCCGGGCATCACGTCGGTGACTTCAGGCAGTTCCTCGCCCTCTTCCAGCCGTTCGATGACGAAGGTCGTCTGGTCATGCGGCTCGGGCTTGGTCGCGGTGAAGCCGAGCGAATTGTCCGCCGCGCGCATCTTGAGGAAAGGTGCGGGATGGCCGCCCGGCTGGTACCACAGCGCGTTGGCCGCCACGAAGGAGAACACGACGAGAAAGGCGCAGGTGCCGCCGACGGTGCCGGGATTGCGCGCGGCGAGGCCTCCGAGCGCGACAAGCCCGGTGATGACAACGTTTTGCCGACGCGGCGGCGGCGCGGCCGCGCGCTTGCCGGAACCGCCCTTGCGGGCCTGGCCTTGCGGCCGCCGCTCAGGCTGTTTTCTGACGTGCGCGTTCATGGGTCGTGTCCTTGCCATCGAGCGACGGCTCGTAAACGGTCTCACTGCCCGCTGCAAGGCGCGGCGGGAAATCAACGGTGGATGCGGTGGTCAGCCGGTGGTCGTCCTCGTGCATCACGCCGGACCCGTCCGCTGGCACGCGGATGGTGATGACGGTGCCCTCGCCCGGCCGGCTCTGGATGACAAAGCTGCCGCCATGCAGCGCCACGAGACCCTTGACCAGCGACAGGCCGAGGCCGGTGCCTTCGTACTTGCGGGTATATTCGTTCTGCACCTGCATGAAGGGCTGGCCGATCAGCGCAAGCTTGTCGGCCGGGATGCCGATGCCGGTATCGCTGACGGTCAAAAGCAGGTCCTTGCCCTCGCGCGCCGCATCGATGGTGACGACGCCGCCGCGGTCGGTGAACTTGATCGCGTTGCCGACGAGGTTGATCAGGATCTGCTGGATCGCCCGCTGGTCGGCCACCGCTTCGCCGATGGCACGCGGCACGCGGCTCGTCAGCTTAATGCCCTTGTCGCGCGCCTGGAGGCCGAGCATCTGCTCGCAGGCCCGAACGCTGTCGGCGACGATGAAAGGCTCGGTCAAAAGTTCGTAGCGCCCGGCCTCGATCTTCGAGACGTCCAGCATCGTGTTGACCACCGACAGCAGGTGCGAACCCGACTGGTGGATCAGGGCGACATATTCGCGCTGGCGATCGTTTTCGAGCTTGCCGAAATACTCACCGGTCAAAATGTCGGAGAAACCGAGAATGGCGTTCAGCGGCGTGCGCAGCTCATGGCTGACAGCGGCGAGGAAGCGCGTCTTGGCGTCGTTGGCCGATTCGGCTTCCGCCGTCTTGCGCGCACCTTCGCTCTTCAGCCGCGCCTCTTCCGACATGTCGCGCGACTGGGCGACGACGGCGGCAAGCGTGCCATCTGCACCGTGCAGCGCCGTCATTTCCACGCGCATATGCATGAACTGCTCGGCATCCGCTTCCAGGCGCGGGCGGTCGATGCGGATGTCCACCGTCTCGCGCACGCCACCCTGGCGCAGGTTGTCGATCGCGGCGAGGAAGCCGAGCCGGTCGGAAATGTGGATCTGGTCGAGATAGCCCCGCGCCATCGGGTCACGCATCCAGGCGAGCATGTCGGCCCGGTCGCGGCCGTGCACGGCGGTCACGAAACCACGCGCATCGTGCAGCGTCACGAGGCCGGCAAACAGATCGTATGGAGAGGTCTGCACCGGCGCGCTGGCGGCCAGCTCTTCGGCAAAGGTCTTCGGCTTCATCGGCTTGGGCTGGCGCACGGAGGTCGCGGCGGCGGCAAGCAGCGCACCGGCGCCGACGACAGCGACACCGGTGGGCAGTGCGGCCGAGGCGGGCATGATGGCGGACAGAGCAAGCGGCAGGCCGGGAATGGCGGCAAGAAGGGCCAGCGTCGTGGCACGCAGTGACGCGGACGGGCGCTCATCCGTGGCGTCCACGCCCGCAACGCCCGCAACGGCGCCCAGGCGGGCTGCCATTCTGTCAGCGATGGTGGTCAATTGGCGCAACGCAAAACCCTGCCGTTTATGTTCTTTTGTGTGAGCCCAAAATCGCATCGGCGACTTAAGGAAAGAATAAACGACGGGGCCCGAAACCGGCCCAAAAAGCCTCAAAAGTCCCATTTCGGGGCAATCCACCGGCCATTCGTCCGGCGTGGTTAACGGGGTGTAAGCGCCTCATTTTGCGGCATTTTTCTGTTCATGTTAACCTCTGGGGCAAGCCGCCCCAAATGCACCTCCCGGCGTTCCGGCGCCTTGGGTCCGGTGGCCACGCCTTCATCCTTAACGGCAATCGCTAAAATCTGCCTCAAATGCCGGTAAAGTCGGAGATAGGTCGCATTTTACTTAAATCTGGGCAAAACCTGAGTGATTCTTGAAAAGGGGAATTTCCTTCCGGCTCCTATTCTCGCATCAACGGTTCGCCAAGGACCAGCAAGCCGAAGGCCGCAAAGAGCTGAGGCCCGATAACAAGGATGGCAAGCGATGTGGTTTCTGATCAAGGGAACGTTCTGGTTCTCCATGGTTCTCGTCCTGCTCCCGTTCCTCGACGCGGAATCCTCCGCGAAGCTGGAGAAGGGGCCGAACGTCGAACTCGGCGATACCTTCACCGCCGCAAGCGAGGCGTTCGGTTACGTCACCGCGATGTGCCTGGAGAAGCCTGACGTCTGCCAGAAGGGTGCGGAAACCTTCGTTGCCCTCGGCCACCGGGCCCGTGAGGGCGCGCGCATCGCCTACCAGTTCCTCGATACACAGTTTGCCGAAGACGGTGCTGCCGTCGCCAAGGCCGATCCGGCGAAGGACGAAGCGCTCGACCAGCCGCTTCCGGATGTCGCCGCAATCGATGCCGACGACGAGGTCATCACCGGCACCGTCGCCATCCCGACCCGCCGCCCCGACCACAAGGGCTAAGACTTTCCGAAATACTGCCTGCCTGACTCGTTGCCCCTGCAACCGCCGTATGGATCCGTTCCGTACGGCGTTTCTTTTTGTGGCGAAGGATTCCGGTTCAAATTCCCGACGCCCTCGCCTATATGAAGACCGTAATCCCTTAGAGTGACGCAACTCCGGACGCGAAACCGCGTCGCACTTTCACCGGAATTGCTCAGGACGGAATGCCATGGCCACGCTTCAGCAGATCATCGACGACTTCGCCTATCTCGAAGAATGGGAAGACCGCTACCGCTATGTCATCGAACTCGGCAAGGCGCTGCCGGACCTGCCGGAAGACAAGCGCATAGCGGCCAACAAGGTGCAGGGCTGCGCCAGCCAGGTCTGGCTCGTCAGCCACATTGAGGGCGGCGCCGATCCGGTGATGACCTTCGACGGCGATTCGGATGCCCATATCGTGCGCGGCCTCGTCGCCATTGTGCTCGCCATCTATTCGGGCAAACACGCCTCCGAGATCGCCGCGCTCGATGCCATCGACACGTTCAACGAAATCGGCCTCGTCGAACACCTCTCCTCCCAGCGCGCCAACGGCCTGCGCTCGATGGTCAAGCGCATCCGCGAAGAGGCGGCCATGCGCGTGGCGGCCTGAACCGCGCACCAAGAATGGATCGCAGGTTGCCCCTCCTTCCCCTTCTCCCCAGCGGGGAGAAGGGGTTTGTGGCACCGCTGTAATCCCTCGTGATTGCCCTGCGCCTCAGACATAAGCGGCCAGCATGAAGGCGGCTGCCAGGACCAGGATCAGCGTCGGGATCGTCCACATCAGCGTCACATAGGCCTGCTCCTGCACATAGGGGCCGAACAGGCGCGCGATGACATTGAAGCGTGAGAACACGATGTTGACGAACAGCGCCGAGGCAAGCCCGATATAGTTGAGGGCAAACAGCCGGTTCACCGTGTTGTCACCGACCGACAGGACGGTATAGCTGCTGTAGACCGTAAAGTTCAGCGCGATCACCGCAAAGAGGCCGCCGATGATGATGTTGACCATCTCGTAGGTATCCACCTGAAAGACGCCGTCTTCCATGCTGTTCAGCCAGATCGCCAGCAGCGGGATGAGCAGCGAGGCCAGCAGCGGAATGAAGATCGAGGCGACCACGAGTCCCGGCTGCCGCTTGATATCCAGCGCGGCGACGATGCGCGCGTGGCTTCCGTTGTACCAGCCCGGCAGTGGCGCGCTCTTCAGGTCAATGAGGCCGATGCTCCAGCCGGCAAGCTCGGCATTGGCGGAGGGACGACTGAAGTCGATATCCGACTGGTCGAAGCGCAATTGCATCTCGGCGGTCGTCAGCGTGTCGGCGGCAATCTCGATGGTCAGTTTCTGGCGATCGAAGGGAAAGCGCTGCACGTCGACGCCGACGGTGAAATCGGCCGTCACGCGGTGCAGCAGCTCGGCGCGGCCGGAGGGATAGATCCGGAGCCCATATTCCGAGCGCAACGCCTCGCCCGTCTGGTTGGCGATCCGGATCGGCGGGATCCAGATGTCCTTCATGCGGGCTTCGGCCGCAGCACCCCGCAGCGTTTCCGGCGGCGCGCCACCCGCGTCGGCGGGCGCGGCAAGACGCGAATCATTCCAGCGCAAACGCAGGTCCACGGTCGCCCGAAGTGTTCCTGTGTTTTCGTCGAAACTCTCGATCGACAAAACCGAGGCGCCGGCCTGCACGGCGATCGGCAGCCCCTTGTCGCGCGGTAGCGGCGAAGCGGCCGAACCTGCCGTCGTAAAGGCGAAGAGCGCAAGCAGCGAGGCAAGCCAGACAAGGAGAGGGCGAAGCGAAACCATCCTCAAGCCTTTTCCGGCTCGGTGCGGCGGCTGCGGATACGGTCGTAGAGCGAGACCAGCGGCTGCATTTCCGCCGGAAATTTCTCCGTTCCCACAATCGGCGTCAGCGGCGTGCCCGCACCCACAGCCTCGAAGCGCTCGCCGAGAACGGCGAGCGGCCGCAGGAGAAAGCCGCGCAGCACGACAAGGATGAAGCCGGCGAGAAGAATGATGGCGATGAGGGTGACGACGCCCTGCCAGATCAGGGAACGGCTGACGGCGGCGCGCGAGGCGCTGAAATCCTGGCTGGCGGCGATGACGCCGAGCGGCGTGCCGGAGGCGCTGTTGATCGGCAGCAGCACGACGCCACGGGTAAGGCCCTGCGCCGCCCGCACATAGCGCAGCGGTTCGTTGACCACCGCCAGATCCTCCGGCCGGGCAAGTTCCGTCATCAATTGGGCATTCGTCGCCTCGAACCGGATATATTTGCCGACTCGATTCTGGTCGCCCAGGCGTTCGGGATCGACGCCCGCGGCAAACTCCTTCAGCAAGGCCTCGTCGATGAAGAGGGCAAGGTCGATGCCGTAGGCCGTCTTCAGCGCGGCGAGCAGCGGTCCGTAATCGATGCCGATCTCGAAGGTACCGATATGTTTGCCAGCAGGGTCGAGCACGGGGGAGACGCCGAAAATGGCGGGGCCGTTGCGCGCGACCGCAGCGCCCTTCATCGGAACCTGCTCGCGGTTGGCGGCGACCACCAGCGGGCGGAAGCGGGTCAGGTCGTCGCCGAACGTCGCGGGGTCATGCAGCCGCAGAAACGACACCAGCGACGCGAGATGGAACTGCGCCTGGTCGACGCCGTGCCGCGCCTTCTGGCCGGCGAACATTTTTGAAAGCTCGGCGTTCAGCCCGGCCCGGTCGCCCTCTGCAAAGAGCTTGCGGACGACCGGCAGGTCAGAAATCAGCTCGGCCCGCGCCAGCGCCTTGTTTTCGGCGTCGCGGATCGCGGTCTCGACGATGGCCTGCACGGTGCGGAACTGATCGGCCTCGACGGCATCGGTCATGCCGGCAAACAACCGGCTGGTGACCAACGCCGCCCCGGCGACGATAAAAACGACCGCAAGAATGAGGGCGACGGGAGCACTGCGCCGAAAGGTCATGGAGAGCCTGCAAAGCTGGAGAAACCAACGACTGGTTAACCGCAAGTTAACAGTGGTTCGCCGTGTTTCCGCAAGAGGATTCGACAGCCCAGACGCGAAGTTTTTGTGTCCGCAAGCAACGGATTCGCCAGGCAGGCCTATTGCGGCTTCGGCGCCGGCCGGGGGCTCGACCCGCAGGCACCGACGCCGGTCGCGATCACCTCCAACAGACGAGCCGCCTGGCTCAGCGCGAAAGGTCCGGCCGATACCCTTCCGCTCCCCAGACGTGGCGGTGCCGCGCGGTCTTCGCCGGCGGCGCGTAGTGGCGGGCAAGGGCCAGCAGTGCCGCGCGCAGCATGAGCTTTGCCGAGCGCGCAGGCCATCGACGCTCGCGCTCCACCATCTCCAGCCCCTTCATGAAGCAGCAGACATCGAGCGCGACACCGGAAAGCTCCGGCCCGATTGCCTCGATGGCGCGGGCGACACGTAGCCTCGCGGCAAGTGTCGTGTCGGTCAGGTCGCGCCCGGCGCCGGCCTCGCCCTTCTGGCGGCTGGCGATGCGCGGCTCCCAGGACATGGTCATTTTCGGCTGCAGGCCGCCACGCGTGAAGTCCGCATGCAGCCGCTCGCCGGCAGCGAAGGCGCCCTCCGGCAGATAGGCCTCGCCCGACTTCTCCTTCAACCGCGCGAGGTTCGCCAGCGGCGATTCCAGCCGGTTGGCGAGGGCCCTTTCCCGCACACCGTCCCGCAACACGGTCACCGCGGCCATATCACGATGCTGGCCGGCAAAGGGGGTTTGCGCATCGCACAGCCGCCGCTTCAGATGAACACGCGCCTCCGGCAACGGACTCAGCCTTGCCCCGCCACGTCGCAGAAGACCGAGGCTGATCGCCTCAGCCAGCACGACCGGCGCCAGCGGCTGCCTGCGGCCATCGGGTGCGACCAGGGCATCACCCTCGACAAGCCTCACCTCGCCTGCGGCAAGCACAAAGCGCAGAAGCCTGGCAAGGGCATCAGCATTCCCCTTCCCGTCCGCCTCACTCATGGCTGCCGATCCCCGCCGGACCGAAGACCGACTGCACGACCCGCTCGATTGCCGAAACGAAGGCATCGAACGCCACATCGTCGCGCCGGTCCTCCACCCGGTTGCAGGCATGGCCGACCGTCGTACGGTCGCGGCCGAAGGCGACGCCGATATCCGACTGCGACAGACGCAGCACGACATGGCAGACATACATGGCGATCTGCCGGACATGACAGGTGGACCGGCGGCTGTCGCGGCGCCAGAGCGGTCGTTCGCTCGCCATCGCCGTCATTTCCAGCACAAGCTGGCGCACGATCCGGCAGGCGACCGCCGGAACCACGACCGGCGCCGCCTGACCGCTCATCCGGCGCCGCACACGTGGCCCGTCCTCCTCCGGCTCCAGGCCCTTGGTTTCCGGCGCCATGGCGACGGGAGGCGCCGATTCCGAGGACGACCGCCGATGGGGAACGATGAACTGGTGCATGACTGGTCACTCCGTTTATAGGAATTTATTCATACACCCTAGAGCACAGACGGGGATGAAGGGAGTGCCTTCCCGCAACCATTCCTTGAATATCTTGATAAATTTACGACAATAATCCCCTATGTAGGCATTATTTCCTCATGGCAATTCCGAAAAAACGGAGCGGGGCGTTGGCCCTGGCAACGATTCGCCCGGAATCCCTGCCTGAACGCAAAAAGCCGGCCCCTCGCGAGGCCGGCTTTTCCGTCTTCAACCAAAATTCGGTGATTACTTGGCCTTGCGGCGCTGGCCGAGGCCCATTTCCTTGGCAAGGCGCGAGCGGGCTTCGGCATAGGCCGGAGCGACCATCGGGTAATCCGACGGCAGGTCCCACTTTTCGCGGTACTCTTCCGGGGTCATGCCGTAGTGGGTCATCAGGTGGCGCTTCAGCGACTTGAACTTCTGACCGTCTTCTAGGCAGATGATGAAGTCGTTCTGCACGGACTTGCGCACCGGCACGGGCGGCTTCGGCTTCTCGGCGACGACCGGCACTTCGACAACCGCGGCGGGGGCCGTCGTGTTGTTGAGCGCAGCATGCACGTCACCGATCAGGCCCGGCAGGTCGGCGACCGGCACGACATGGTTGCCGACATAGGCGGCGACGATTTCTGCGGTGAGTTCCACGAGCAGACTGCCGCCGGCACCAAGGGTAGTTTCTGTCATTTCTTTCTCCTGTCAAACAACATGAAGGTCGATGGCCCTACCCATCGTCCCGGTTCTTGAATTGCGGATAAAGCGCCATCGTCGAGCGATTGTGCGGCGCACTATTGCGCACCAAGACCACATGCATCGAACCACCGGCATTTCGCGTCAATATAACTCTTCACCACAGCGGCCACGGCTTCCCGCTGAATCTGCGGCCGCGATATATACCGCGCGGGCGCGACTACGACTCAAATTCAACTTAAACAGGAAATCCGCATGCAAGCTAAATCAACCCGAATGCTTTACTTCGCTTGGGATACCATTCCTCGATTCAATG
Source organism: Shinella sp. (assembly GCF_052438155.1). NCBI lineage: Bacteria > Pseudomonadati > Pseudomonadota > Alphaproteobacteria > Hyphomicrobiales > Rhizobiaceae > Shinella > Shinella sp. Next base: position 115,747 of record NZ_JBQVPI010000012.1, read on the forward strand.
TCCAGTATTATTTTGGAACCGCCGGGAGATAGCTTGGAACATCCAGAATTTCCCACTAAAATTCGAAGGATACTGCAAATTTTAGGGGTAGGCCTTCTAACCAAATTTCAACGCTTCTTGGCGTTGCGGTTGTGCGCGTCGCGCAGTTCGTCGATTGCTGTCAGCCGTGTCAGGCGATAACCGGCGTCGTGCGCCGCCTTTGCGACGAGATGAGCCGCCACCGGCGCCGTCAGCACGAAGAAGATGAAGCCGGCAAGCGCCCGCGTGAAAATCGCCACATCCAGCGAATGGATGCCGGCTGCAAGCAACATGAGCCCCGAGCCGACCGTGCCGGCCTTGGAGGCCGCGTGCATGCGGGTATAGACATCCGGCAGGCGCACGATGCCGAGGGCCGCAAGGAAGGTGAAAATGCCGCCGGCGACCAGCATGATGCCGACGACAAGCGCGAGAGCGAAATCCAGCATCAGCGTGCCCTCCCCTTGTTGCGTTGCTTGCCGTGGCGCACGCCCTTGCGGGGTAAGTCCGCCTCTGGCGCGTTGTCTTCGCCCACCTGCATGCCCTGGGTCAGGACGAACCGCGCGAAGGCGACAGTCGCCAAAAAGCCGACGAGGCCAAGGGCGATCGCGATATCGATATAGAGGTTGAAGCCGGTCTTGATGGCGATGACGGCGATGAAGCCGATGGCGATGCCCGTCAGCATGTCGAGCGCGACGATGCGATCCGGCAGCGTCGGCCCCTTGATGACGCGGTAGGCCGTCAGGAAGAAGGCGGCGCACATCAGGAAAAGCGCGATGTTTGCGGCGGCGGAGACGATCGTTTCAGCACCCATCAGCGAAAGGCCTCCAGGATCTTCTTCTCAAAGCCGTTGGCGATGTCGCGCCGCGTGCCGACGGGATCGGAACAGTCGATGGCATGGACGTAGAGCACCTTGCGATCCTCGGAAACATCGACGGAGAGCGTGCCCGGCGTCAAGGTTATGAGATTGGCGAGAAGCGTGATTTCGAAATCGCGGTCGACAGTCAGCGGAAAGGCGAAGATACCAGGCTTCAGCGCCATTCTGGGGCTCGCCACCAGCACCGCGACCTTCCAGGCCGACAGCGCCAGCTCCTTGAAGAAGAGCAGCAGCAGCGACAGCACTTTCAAGAACCGGACGCGCCGCCCGTCGGGCTGAATATGCCCGCGGATGAGCGCCAGCGACAGCGCGCCTGCGACGGCACCGAGCAACAGGTTCGGGATGGTGAAGCTGCCGGAGACGGCGAGCCAGATGATCGTGAAGACGGCGATGATGACGGCTGGGCGCATGATCAGGTCCTCCCCGGAAAGACCGAGCCGATATAGGCCCGCGGATCGGCAAGCCCTTGAGCGGCGTGCTGGACCAGCGACAGGAGCGCATCCGGGAAGAGCCCGAACACCACCGTCAGCGCCGTCAGCGCGGCGAGCGGCAGGAGCGCGCTCGGCGGAATGGTTTCAGCCGGCAGCACATCGGCCGCGGGGCGCCAGTAGGCAAGCGCGAAGACGCGGCCGAAGGCGATGGTCGTGAGGAAGCCGGTGAGGAGAACCACCGCCACCAGCCACCAGGCGCCGATATCCATCGCGGCCTTTGCCACCATGACCTTGGGCCAGAAGCCGGAGAACGGCGGCAGGCCGGAGACGGCGAAGAACAGCACCAGCGACAGGGCGGAAAACAGCGCGGAGCGCGTGTAAAGTCCGCCGAGCCGGTTGAGATCGAAGCTGCCGGCGAGCCGTCCCGCCAGCCCCGCCGCCATGTAGAGCGCGGTCATGACGACCATGGAATGCAGCGCGTAGAAAATCGCCCCGCCGACGCCGCCGGGGCTGCCGAGCGACAGGCCGGCCAGCATGACGCCGATGCCGGAAATGACGGCATAGCCGAGCAGCCGGCGGATATCGCTCTGGCCGATTGCGCCCAGTGCACCGACAATCATGGTGGCCGCGCCGACGAGCGCGATGACGAAGCTCAGCTCCTCGCGCTCGACCGGAAACAGCATGATCAGCGTGCGCAGCAACGCATAGATGCCGACCTTGGTGAGAAGCCCGGCAAAGAGCGCGGAGACCACGACGCGTGGTGTGTGATAGGAGGCCGGCAGCCAGAAATTCACCGGAAAGGCCGCCGCCTTCATGCCGAAGGCAAGCAGATAGAGCGTGGCGAGCGTCATCAGCGGCAGGTCGGCGCGCGCGGCTGCCGCCTTAACGGCGATGTCGGCCATGTTGAGCGTGCCGAAGATGCCGTAGAGATAACCGGTCGTGACGAGAAACAGCGTCGTCGCAACGAGGTTGAGGAAGGCGTATTTGATTGCGCCGTCGATCTGGCGCGGCTCGGAGCCGAGCGTGATGAGGCCGAAGGACGCAATCAGCAGCACCTCGAACCAGACATAGAGGTTGAAGATGTCGCCGGTCAGGAAGGCACCGGAGACGCCGGCCATCAGCAAAAGCAGGAACGGATAGAAGCCATAGCGCCGGCCGCGGCCGTCGATATCGCTCAGGGCATGCACCGCGCCGGCAAGTGCGACGACCGCACCGACCAGCGCGAAGAGCACGCCGGTCAGGTCCGCGGTAAACGCGATGCCGAAGGGTGGCAGCCAGCGGCCCATCACCATGGTGACCGGACCGTTGGCGGAGACATGCGCCAGCAGCGCCGCGTCGATCAGCACGAGCACGGCAAGGGCCGGCACGGCAAGCCAGCCCTGCAGGTGCAGCGACTTGCGCAGCATCAGGAGCAGCGCGCCCGTCAGCAGGCACCAGGCGGGCGGCAGCACGACGAGCCAGTCGGCGGGCGCGACCGGCGTCATGACGAGGGCTGCGGAAAGGTCTGTGGGCGTTACGGCCATTGGCGGGGCGATTCCTGTCAGTAGCCGGTCGGCGGGAGCGGATCGTTCTCCGGCTCCGCCACGCGCATCTCGTTGCCGTTATCGGTGCCGAGGTCCTGATAGGCACGGTAGACGAGCACGAGAAGGAAGGCGAAGAAGGAGAAAGAAATAACGATGGCCGTCAGGATGAGCGCCTGCGGCAGCGGATTGGCGGTCAACGTCACCGGCACGTCGTGGCCGGCCGGGATGATCGGCGGCACCTCGCGCAGGATGCGGCCATTGGTGAAGAGCAGGAGGTTCACCCCATTGCCGAGCAGCACCACGCCGAGCAGCACGCGCACCAGGAACTTCGACAGCATCAGATAAACGGCGGCGGCGAAAAACACACCGATGAGCATGACGAGTGGCAGTTCCATCACAGGTCGTCTCCCGCTTCGAGCGCCAGCGCAATCGAGGTGATCGCCCCCACCACGACGAGATAGACGCCGGCATCGAACAGCATGACGCTGGAGAGCGGAATTTCCACACCGAGGATCGCCGGATAGACCCAGAGCCCCGTCATGAAGGGCACGGCAAAGACCATCGACATCAAGCCGGCAAGGCAGGCCATGAACAGGCCGAAGGCCGAGATCGCCATCGGATGGAACCACAGGGCCTTGCGCACGGCGTCGACGCCATTGGCAATACCGAAGATCGCCAGCGCCGAGACGGCGATCAGCCCGCCGATAAAACCGCCGCCCGGCTCGTTATGGCCGCGCAGCAGCACGAAGAGCGAAAACAGCACCATGAGTGCCGTGAGGAACGGCGCGACGGTGCGGAAGATCAGCGTGTTCATCGGCGGGTCCCCTTCACAGAAGCGGCGTGGACTGCCCCCTCATCCGGCCCTCCCGGGCCACCTTCTCCCCGTTGGGGAGAAGCGAAACGAGACGTCAGCGATAGTCCCCTTCTCCCCAACGGGGAGAAGGTGCCGGCAGGCGGATGAGGGGGGCAGCCATAGACAAAAACCATCAGATCTTTTCCTCCACCTTGCCGCCCTTGCGGATGCGGATGATCGAGAGGATGGCCAGCCCCGTCACCATAACGACGGCGATTTCGCCCAGCGTGTCCGTGCCGCGGAAATCGACGATGATGACGTTCACCACATTGGCGCCGTGCGCGATCGTCTTGGAATAGAGGTTGAAGAAATCGCTGAGCGCCGTGTCGAAGCGGCCCTGCGTCACGCGCAGCAGATAGAGCGCAAAGCCGAGGCCGCAGGCGATCGCGATTGCGGCATCGGGGATTTTTTCCTTGAGCGGCCGGCGGTCGCGCGGCGTGAGCTGAAGCCGCGTCATGGCGAGCGCCAGGATGACGACCGACAGTGTCTCGATCATGAACTGCGTGAAGGCAAGGTCCGGTGCACCGAACAGCAGGAAGAGCAAGGCGACGCAAAAGCCCTGCACGCCAAGCGCGACGATGGCCGTCAGGCGATTTTTCGCCGCCAGCACGGCGCCGATGCCAAGCGCCGCCAGCAGCATCACCGCCAGCTCATAGAATGGCATGTTGGCCGGCCAGACCGGTGCACGCGGCCATTCGCCATAGACCACCGGCGGCACGAGGAGCGCCAGCGCAACCACCACGAAGGTCGCGGTCATGTAGACTTCCATGCGCCCCGACTGGGTCAGGCGGTTGATGAACACAGCGAAGCGCACGAGCCCGCGCATGGCCTGGTCGAAGCCCCTGTCCGGCCCCCAGCCGATGTCCTCGACCAGCCCATTCGCCGCAGCGCGTGCCTTGTCAAGCACCAGGAAGACGACGATGCCGAAGGCCACGGTCAGGATGGAAAGCAGCAGCGCCGCACCAAAGTGCGGGATCGCCGAAATGGTGACGGTCTCCGGCTTTCCGGCAATGGCGGAGGCGAGCGGCGAGGTCAGCAGGGCGTGCGCCACGGTGGAGAAGATGCCGATCACCAGCCCCTTGACCGCGAGCAGCATCGGTCCGATCCACAGCAAGGCAGGCCCTTCATGTGGATGTTTCGGCGTTTCGACGCGCGCGCCGAGGAACGGTTTCAGCGCCACGGCGAAGGCGACGGCGAACATCAGGCTGTTGCCGATGACCGCAGCCGCCGTGAAGGCGATGGCGCGCAGGCTGCCGCCGGCAAGCGCTCCATAGATCTCCTCCTTCGCCAGGAAGCCGAAGAAGGGTGGCAGGCCGGCCATCGACAGCGCGGCCAGCAGGGCAGCAAGGAAAGTGACCGGCATGGCGCGGCGCAGGCCGCCGAGTTTTGTTATGTCGCGGGTGCCGGTCTCGTGGTCGATCAGGCCGGCGACCATGAAGAGCGCGCCCTTGAACAGCGAATGCGCCACGAGATAGAGCGCCGCGGCGGCGACCGCATGTTCGGAGCCGAAGCCCGTGAGCATCACCAGCAGGCCGAGCGAGGCGACCGTCGTATAGGCGAGCATCAGCTTCAGGTCCGTCTGGCGGATGGCGAGCACGGCGCCGACCAGCAGCGTCAACCCGCCGAAGGCCGGCAGGATGGTTTCCCAGGCGGGCGTGCCGCCCATCACCGGATTGAGCCGCATCAGGAGATAGACACCGGCCTTCACCATGGTCGCCGAATGCAGGTAGGCGGAAACCGGCGTCGGCGCCTCCATGGCGTTCGGCAGCCAGAAATGGAAGGGAAATTGCGCCGACTTGGTGAAGGCGCCGCCGAGGACGAGGAAGAGCATCGGCAGATAGAACGGGCTCGCCCGCACCTCCGCGCCGAAGGACATCAGAAGCGAAAGCTGCGTCACGTCGGTGACGTTCCAGAGCAGCAGCAGGCCGGCGAGCAGGAACAGCCCGCCACCGCCCGTCACGATCAGCGCCTGGAGTGCGGCCCGGCGCGAGGCCTCGCGCGCGTGGTCGAAGCCGATCAGCAGGAAGGAGGTGATCGAGGTCAACTCCCAGAAGACGAAGAGCATCAGGAAACTGTCGGAGGCGACAAGCCCGAGCATCGATCCCATGAACATCAGGATGAACGAGAAGAACCGCCCCTGATGCTTGTGTCCTTTCAGGTAACCGCCAGAATAGAGCACGATCAGCGTGCCGATGCCGGAGATCAACAGCAGGAAGGCGAGCGACAGGCCGTCGATCAGCCAGGAAAAGCTGACATTGTAGGACGGCACCCAGGCATAGCCGCCCGTGACGATCTCACCGCGCGATACTTCCGCATTGAACCCGAGGAAATGCAGGAAGACGGCGAGTGGAATGAGCGCCAGCGGCCAGGCGGCATTGTGGCCGAGCAGACGCGTCAGCGCCGGCGCGACCAGCGCGCCGAGAAACGGCAGACAGAAGGCAAGGAAGGTCAGCCCCATCGTGTCTGGTGTCATTCGCTCTCCATTGGCAGGATTTCATCGTCAGAGCGCTGTTTCTACGTCGGTATGGCCAAAATCACCACCCTTGAAGCGCAAGGGCGCGGCGTTTTCACGCGCCTTGTTTGTTCTTCTCGTCAGGCGTTCGCAGATCGAGATTGGGGAAATACGTGCGATAGCGCCCGGCATCGCGGGTGATCAACGTCCATCCCGCCACAGCCGCATGCGCGCCGATGAAGAAATCCGGCAGCACGCCGGTGCGGCTTCCGCCAGCCTTGCGATAGGCCTGAAAGGCCTTGCCGGCGAGAAAAAGCGCCTCCTTCGGTATCGGCAGGTGCTCGAGCGCGGCGGTTGCGATCATCGTGTCGAGATCGGCGATATCCGGGTATCGCACGGAGAGTTCGGCATAGATGACATCGTTGATGGCAAGGGGGCCGACAAGTGCTGCCGCCTCCAGTTCGGCCACCGACCAATCGGCCCAGACGGGATCGGCGGTCACAAGGTCGAGCAGCACATTCGTGTCGACCAGCACCATGGTCAGTCTTCGCCGCGGGTCAGCGCCATGATCTCGTCCGTCGTCATGCCGGCGCCGGCCTGCCCGCGCAATTGCGCGAACCGGCTTTCCGGCCGCGACTTGCCAAGCGGTACGACGACGACGCTGCCATCTTCCACCCGCCGGAACTCCACCTTGCTGCCGGGGCCGATGCCGAGGAAATCACGAACGGCCTTCGGGATCGTGACCTGCCCTTTGCTGGTGACTGTCGCTCCCATCGAGACCTCGGTAATACCTTGTGTGAAACCGGTATTACCTTAACGCAGGCGCCGTGGGATTGCGAGTCCGGCGAAGAGACGCCGCAGCAATTGTCTTGCCGCATTTGTCATCCTATTTAAGGAGCAACAGGAGGCACCCATGAGCGACACGACAACATTGAAGGTCAACAAGACGAAGGAAGAGTGGCGACAGATCCTGACGCCAGAGCAATTCCGCATCACGCGCGAACACGGCACGGAGCGGGCCTTCTCCAGCCCCGACTTCGACCTCTCCAAAAAGGGCACCTATCATTGCATCTGCTGCAACAGGCCGCTCTACAGGTCCGAGGCGAAGTTCAATTCCGGCACCGGCTGGCCGAGTTTCTACGAGCCGATCGAGCCCGGCGCGATAACGGACCACTCGGACCATTCCTATGGCATGACGCGCACGGAAATCCGCTGCACCGATTGCGACGCCCATCTCGGTCATGTCTTCCCCGACGGGCCACCGCCGACCGGCCTGCGCTTCTGCATGAACGGCGTGGCGCTCAGCTTCGATCCGGACTGATCAGCGCTTCGGCACCCTCAGTTCCATGCACGCGAGGTCGAGCCAGCGGCCGAACTTGATGCCGACCTCGCTGAACCGGCCGACCATGCGGAAGCCGAGCTTTTCGTGCAGCTTGATCGAGGCGACGTTCTCCGCCTCGATACAGCCGACCATGACATGGATGCCGTTGAAGCTGGCGCGGTCTATCAGGGCCTTCATCAGGCGCTTACCCGTTCCCGTGCCGCGCGCCTCGCCGCGGATGTAGACGGAATGCTCGACCGTATGGCGAAAGCCATCGAAGGCCCGCCAATCGCCATAGGAGGCATAGCCGATCACCTGCTTGCCGCGCACGGCGACAAGCACCGGGAAATCCCGCTCGCGGCGGGCGGCGAACCAGGCCTTGCGGTTGGCGAGGTCGACGACGGCCTCGTTCCAGATCGCCGTGGTATTGACGACGGCATCGTTGTAGATGTCCATGATGGCGGGAAGATCGCCCTCCGCGGCATCGCGTATTGTAATGTCCATGGTTCCCCCCGGTTTTGCCTCATGCCATACAGGAGGAGCGGGAAAGCTGTCCAGCCTGCTCGCAGGGCTGGCGATGAAAGGCCCGCCTTTGTCCGTCTTGTCGTTGACGCATCAGCGAGTGGCCACCATGCAACGTTTGCTTTTTCTGCTTCTCCTCATCCTCCCCGCCCCTGCCCTTGCCGCCGGGTGGGAGCCCTATGCCAACGCCCGCTTCGGCTTTGCGGTCGATATCCCGCCTGGCTTTGCGCTGGTGCGCGAAGCGGACAATGGTGACGGTCGAACCTACGGCAATGGCGGCGCGACGCTCGCCGTCTGGGCAAATTATCTGACGGCCGGTGATTTCGCGGAAGAGGTTGCCGACCGGCGCGTGACCTACGGCCAGCAAGGCTGGGACCTGAGCTACGACCGGCAGACGACGGGCTGGGCGAGCCTTTCAGGTACGCGCGGCGACCGGATTCTGTATCACCGGGTCATCGCGCTGTGCGGCGATGCCGTCGCCTCCTTCGTGCTGGACTATCCGCAATCGATGAAGGCGGAGATTTCGCCGCTCGTCGGCAGACTGGTGAAATCGCTGCATCCGGCCGAGGGCTGCACGAATGCGCAGGGTGCTGCGCCGGCCGCGCGGTAGCAGGATCGGTCAGACGCTGGAAACCACGCTGGTGACGACCGCCGAGTAGTGCACGGCGGCGGCCGACACAACGAAACCATGCCAGATGGCGTTCTGGAAGCGCAGCTTCTCCCATACATGGAAGATGACGCCGACCGAATAGAGCAGGCCGCCGACCACGATCAGCGTCAGCGTCGCGGTGGAAAGATGCGTCATCAGCGGGCCGAAGGCGAGCACGCCGCTCCAGCCCATGCCGAGATAGATGAGGATCGCCAGCCGGTCGAAGCGACCGGGAAAGAGGAATTTCAACGCCACGCCGGCCGCCGCCATCAGCCAGAGGAAGACCAGCATGCCGGCCAGAAAGGGGTCCTCGATGCCGCGTTGCAGGAACGGCGTGTATGTGCCGGCGATCAGGATGAAAATTGCCGAATGGTCGAAGCGGCGCAGGTGCCACTTTACGTTGGAGACCGGCCAGATATTGTAGGCAAAGGAGGTGGCGAGCACGAGCACCAGACCGACGCCATAGACCCAGGCCGCAGCCAGTTGACCGCTCGAAGCCCAGACGGTGGCATAGAAGATCAGCGCCGTGACGCCGATCAGCGCCAAGACCAGGCCAACGCCGTGCACGATGCCGTCGGCGATGACCTCGTAGCGGTCATAGTTCCACTTGATGCCCTTGATTTCCACCGCGACCGGCCCTGCATTTCATCTGCCGTCCATGGTGGCGTGTTTGTCCCGCGCGGGCAAGGGGAACGGCCGCCCGCGGGGATCACGAAAGTTTGCCGCCTGTCATCTCACTGCTGCGCGATGCACTCTTCACACAGTGCCGCATGGGGAACGGCAGCAAGGCGCGCGGGCGAAATCGGTCCGCCGCATTTGGCGCAGGTGCCGAAGGTGCCGGCGGCGATCCGGTCGAGGGCGGCATCGATGGCTTCGATTTCCTTGAGGCCATTGGTGCCGAATTCCTCCAGCACCTCGTCGTTCTCCCGCTCGGTCGCCCGGTCGGCGCTGTCGCCGCTTTTCAGCGTGTCGAGATCCGTCTCGATCCTCTGCAAACGGCTGTTAAGCTCGCGCTTGCGGCCGAGAAGAATGTCCTTGTAATGCGCCATGTCCGTCACGATACCGGTCTCCTTCATTTCGCGATCTACACCGAAATTGCCATCGCCGCCGTTCAACGTCATTGATCCGGGTCAAGTTCCAAAACAGCCGTCGTCAACACCACATTGACAGTAAATCACCAAAGCGCCACCTTTCGTGAACGAAGCGGCTCCGCCATATTGACCCCTACAGAACGGTTTCCAGGGGAAACCGAAACGGGATGATATCATGACGGACTTCGACAGACGGACATTTCTCGGCGCTGCCGCCGCTGGCATCGCTGTCGCCAAGGCCGGCCCCACGCACGCGGAGACTGCCACCATGACCGAGACCCACGCCGTCGACATGCCGGCCTTCGTCGATCACGCGCATCTGTCGGTGATCGACCTGCCGATGCAGTCGGCCTTCTACCAGCAGGCGATGGGCCTGACGGTGCTCGACACGTCTGCCTCCGGCGAGACGCTCGGCGTCGCCGGCCGCCCGCTACTGACGCTGACGACCGGCAGCAATGCCGCCCGCGCGCCGCGCAATGCGCCGGGCCTCTTCCACACCGCCTTCCTGGTGCCGAACCGCAAGGAACTCGGCCGCTGGCTGGCGCATGCCGCGCACAACAACGTGCAGCTCACCGGCGCCTCCGACCACCTCGTCAGCGAGGCGATCTATCTCGATGACCCGGAAGGCAACGGCATCGAGATCTATCGCGACCGCGACCGGTCCGAATGGACCTATGTGCCGGATGGAAAGGTGAAGATGGCAACGCTGCGGCTCGACCTGCAGGCGCTCTATGACGAAGCGCCGAAGGATGGCTGGACCGGCCAGGAGAATGGCACCGTCATCGGCCATATCCATCTCCAGGTTTCGGACATGCCGGAGGCCAACGCCTTCTTCCACGACGTGCTCGGCCTCGACATCATGACGAGCTATCCCGGCGCGAGCTTCTTCGCGACCGGCAAGTATCATCACCACGTCGCGGCCAATGTGTGGAATTCGCAGGGCCAGCCGAAGCGGCAGGACGGCATGACCGGCCTTGCCGACTACACGATCCGCTTCAACGACCCGGCCAAGCTGGAGACGGCCCTCAAGCAGCTGGATACGCTTGCCATCCCGACCACCCGCTCGGGCGATACGGTCTCGCTCATCGATCCGTGGGGCATCGGGCTGAAGCTTTCGGCCTGAAACAAAAAGCCGGCGTCTGAAAAGGCGCCGGCTTTTCATATCGATTTCAAACTAACTGATTCCGGAAACAGCGCTATCGCGCTGTTTGCCCGCAGCTTTTTGACCACCTAGTCGTACAGGTAGTGCGCCGCCCAATCCGCGCGCGGCACCATGTCGCCGATCTTGTACTTGAAAGCATTGACCTCCAGCCGGTCGGCGCTCGCCTCGCATTTGTACGAGAGACGATACCATTCGCCGCCGCTGCGGAAGACCGCACCGCGGGTCTTGAAGGTCGTGCCGTCCAGCTTGGGATCGCCAAAGGCATAGGCGATCACCTTGTCCGGGCGGAAGCCGTCCTTGTCGCCGCTGATCTTGTCCATCGCTTCCATATCGCAGCGCTGCTCCAGCCGCTCTTCCGGCGTCAGCTTCTGGAGCTGGCTGCGGATGCGGGCATCGATCGCCATCGCGGGGGATGCGACGAGCGGCGCGAGCGCGAGGGTGCAAAGGGCGGCTACGAGCCGGGTTGTCTGCCGTTTCAACGATCGGCTCCTCTTCGTGGCGTCAGTGTCGACGTCTTAATTCGGGGTTAACGGGGAATATGTCGATTTGACAACCGGTGGCAACCGACTCAGGGTTTCAACCGACGGGCACGGAACTTCCATCCCTATCGCGCGTTCTGCGGCGGAACTGGGGAACGTGCCATGCATGACGTGTCGGGACAGCCGGCTGAACGGAGGCTCCTGCGAAGCGGCCTCGACCTGGAAAGTGGTCTCGTCGAACAGGCGCCGCGCCGCTACGGCCTCGATATCGCCGCCGCATGGGCGGTGATCGGCATTTTCACCATCATGGCCATGGGCGTCGTCTATCTCATGGCGCCGATCCTCATTCCGCTGTCGCTTGCCGTCGTCACCGGGCTGATCTTCGGCGTGGCTGCGGAAAGGCTGCATGAGCTGGGCATCCCCCCGCTGCCGACGGCATTGCTGCTTGCCGGCCTGTTCGGCGTCGGCGTCTTCTTCATCGCCGGCATGCTGGCCGAGCCGATCAGCCAGCTCGCCGCGGATGCGCCGGATCTGGTGCGCGGCGCCTATGATCGCGTAACACCACTCATCTCCCGCCTCGGCTGGCTGAACATCAGCCCGGAAACCTTCCAGGGCACGCAGATGTCGATGGAAAAGGTGCTGGAAAATACCGGCAGCATTCTTGGCATTCTTTCCGCCAGCCTCACCCCCGCTTTGTTGCAGGCGATGATTTTCTTCGCCGCCCTCGTGCTCTTCCTTTCGGCGCGGCTGAAGCTGCGCCAGATGATCATCCTGGCCTTTCCGCGCCGCGGCCAGCGGTTGACCACCATCCGCATCATGAACGCCGTCGACAAGGCACTCGGCTTCTATTTCGCGACCGCGACGCTGGTCTATGGCTCGCTCGGCGTGGTTACCGCCCTCATCGCCTGGGGCGGTGGGCTTGCCATGCCCGCGCTCTGGGGCCTGTTCGCCTTTCTCTCCAGCTTCGTGCCGTTCCTCGGCGTGGCGCTGATGACGATCGCGCTTGCCACCGCCGGTCTCCTGACCCACGAGACGATGCTGATGGGCCTGCTGCCGGCCCTCGCCTTCTTCCTCGTGCACCTTGCCATGGAAAACCTCATCATGCCGGCGGTGATGGGCAAGCGGCTGGAGGTCAACGCCTTCATCATCTTCACCGCCATCATCTTCTGGACCTGGATGTGGGGCGCTGCCGGCGCCATGCTGGCCCTCCCCCTTTCCATCATCGGCATGACGATCGCCGACGAGCTGCGTCCCGCCAAGCGCAAGGCCCGCCGCAGCCTGCCGGGGTGATTAAGAACGACAGCCAGTGGCAAAGCCGCTTGATGCGGCGGGCCGGGCTCTCTATCTGTTTGATCCCGCCTACCGATTTGCCGGAGTGAAATCTTGTCCGTCTTCAAAAACCTGCCCGCCGCTCCCGTCGCTGCCAAGAAGCCGATCTCCGACACCCGCCACGGCATCACCCGGACGGATGATTACGCCTGGTTCCGCGACGAGAACTGGCAGGCCATGTTCAAGGATCCTTCGATCCTCCAGCCGGAAATCCGCACGCATCTGGAGGCGGAAAACGCCTATATGACCGCCGCGATGGCCGACACGGAGGCGTTGCAGAAGACGCTGTTTGCCGAGATGCGCGGCCGCATCAAGGAAGACGACAGCTCCGTTCCGATGAAGGACGGCCCGTTTGCCTATGGCACCGCCTATGTCACCGGCGGCGAGCAGCCGCGTTACTTCCGCGAGCCCCGCGACGGCGGCGAACGCACCGTGCTGCTCGACGGCGACAAGGAGGCCGCCGGCAAGGACTATTTCCGTCTCTCCGGCATCGATCATTCGACGGACCATTCGGTCGGCATCTGGGGCTATGACGACAAGGGCTCGGAATATTTCACGCTGAAGGTGCGCAACCTTGCGACCGGCGAGGACCGCACCGACACGCTCGTCAATACCGGCGGCGACGGCGTCTGGGCGCCGGATGCCAGGAGCTTCTTCTACACCGCGCTCGACGAGAATCACCGCCCGTCAAAGATCTTCCACCACATCCTCGGCGATCGCCAGGAGAACGACCGGCTGGTCTATGAGGAGAAGGATGCGGGCTTCTTCATGTCGGTCGGCGGCTCGCTGCTCGACGATATTATCTATATCGACATCCACGACCACGAGACGAGCGAATACCGCCTGCTTTCCACCAAGGACCTGCTGGCCAATCCGGTTATCGTCACGCCGCGCCAGACCGGCCTCGAATATGCGATGACGGAAGGCGGCGACGTCTTCTACATCCTGACCAATGCCGACGGCGCCAAGGACTTCAAGATCATGGAAACGCCGGTGACGGCGCCGGGTCGCGAGAACTGGACCGAGGTCGTGCCGCACCGTGCCGGCACGCTGATCCTCAACCACATGGCCTTTGCCCGCCACCTCGTCTGGCTGGAGCGCCATGAGGGCCTGCCGCGCATCGTCGTGCGCGATCGCAAGACGGGCGAGGAACACGCCATCGCCTTCGATGAGGAGGCCTACTCGCTCGGCCTTTCCGGTGCCGCCGAATACGATACGGATGTCATCCGCTTCTCCTATTCCTCGATGACGACGCCCGCGCAGCTCTTCGACTACAATATGGCGACGCGCGAGCGCACGCTCCTGAAGACGCAGGAAGTGCCCTCCGGCCATAACCCCGACGACTACGTCACCCGGCGCGTCTTCGCGCCAGCCTGGGACGGCGAACAGGTGCCCGTCACCCTGCTCTACCGGAAAGATACGCCGCTCGACGGTTCCGCCCCCTGCCTGCTCTACGGCTACGGCGCCTACGGCATCACCATCCCGGCGTCCTTCAACACCAATTGCCTGTCGCTCGTCGATCGCGGCTTCGTCTATGCCATCGCCCATATCCGCGGCGGCAAGGACAAGGGTTTTGCCTGGTACGAAAACGGCAAGATGGACAGGAAGACCAATACGTTCAAGGACTTCATCGCAGCGGCCGACTATCTGAATCAAGAGAAGTTCACCTCCTACGCGAACATCGTCGCGGAAGGCGGATCGGCCGGCGGCATGCTGATGGGCGCGATTGCCAACATGGCGCCGGAAAAATTCGGCGGCATCATCGCCGCCGTGCCCTTCGTGGACGTGCTCAACACCATGCTGGACGACACGCTGCCACTCACCCCGCCGGAATGGCCGGAGTGGGGCAACCCGATCGACAGCAAGGATTTTTACCAGCTGATGGCCAGCTACTCGCCCTACGACAATGTCGAGGCGAAGGCCTACCCGGCGATCCTGGCACTTTCCGGCCTCACCGACCCGCGCGTCACCTACTGGGAGCCCACCAAATGGGTCGCCAAACTGCGCGAAAAAACCACCGGCAGCGAACCCATCCTCCTCAAGACCAACATGGGCGCCGGCCACGGCGGCGCGTCCGGGCGCTTCCAGCGGCTGGAGGAGATCGCGTTCGAATATGCGTTCGCGATCAAGGTGGCGGGGAAGGTGTAGGCTCGGTCCTTGCGGGAAGGGCCAACCCTTCCCGCGGCGTGCCTATGCGGGGTCGATCATGCTGACCACACGCGCAGCGATCTCGTCTGTGGTGTAATTGTCCAGTGTTTCGACGAAGCGAGCGGTTTTGTTTTTCACCCGCTCCACGATATCCAGTCCCCGCACCTGATTGCAAAGCGCAACGCCCGTCGTCCTGTGGCCTGAAATATTCACGGCCAGTCCGGCCTTGCGGGCAAACGCGCCTCCTGTCGTAATTGGCACGACAAGACACATGCCGACTGCGTTGATCTCGCGCGGGGTGATCACGACGCAGCGGTGTTCATCCCTCATCTCGTTGCCCACCACCGGGTTCAGATCGACGATGAACACGTCACCCCGCTTCGGAACGTTGCTGCGAACCATCAGAACGTTTCGTTTCCGACGCGGCCACCGCCCTGCCATGCAGCGGCCTGCTTGTTCAGGTCGGCCATCTCGTCGGCCCCTTCCAGAAGCTGTGCCAGCGTATATCGCTTCTTTGGTTGAGCGGGCGTTGCGACGAGCGATCCGTTGTTGACGGTCAGGGTCAATTCCGTACCCACTTCCGCGCCCAGCATCTTCAGCATCGCAGGCGGAACACTGAAGACCGTAGCCCCTCCTTGACGGCGAATTTTTACTGTATTGCTCATGCGGACATCTCCAAATATGTGCTACGAAAATAGCACATATTTGCCACGTCGCAAGAGCGCCCGACTGCGCCTACCGGAACGCCCCGACGCACTCCTGCAGATCGTCCAGCATCGCGCTCGAACCCTTGAGGCTGGTGCTGATATCGCCGATGCGGATGTGGTTGCCGCGTTTCAGGGCATCGATCACCGAACGGTCGCGGCCGAGATCGTAGGCGATTTCCTGGCCGCCATAGGCCTTGCCGTGGATGTCGTAGCCCTGTCCGTCGTCGATCCAGTATTTCGCGTCATTCGTATAGTCGTTGCCGTAGTCGTATCCCTTGTCCTGGAAGCCGAAGGTCACGTGGCCGTCGTAGTACCAGCGGAAGGCGGCATAGCGGTCGCCATCGCCGCGGCGGGTGGCGCGGCAGTTGAGGAAGCGGTCGCCGGAAAAATCCGCGACGATGTCCCAGCCGCCGACCGAACGCGACGAACGGTACGGATCGGCATCCGAGCCATAGCCGCTGTCATGGCTCGACGAAGCGGTGTCGGCGTAACCATCCGTTTTCGTCTCGTGGCTCGCGCTGTCATTCGAAGCGTGCTCGTCGCTCGGGAAATCCCGCAGGGCATCGCGGTATTTGTCGTAGAAGCCGAGGCGGCGCACGTCGACGAATTCGAACTCGTAATCCTCCAGCGAACGCCCGCTGTTGTCGCGGAAGCGCACCAGGCCGCGGAAGCGCAGGCAGCCGTCGCCGCACGCGACCTCGTCGACATATTCGCGGGCATTGTCGTCCGGCGTCTTCACCGCGATACCGAGGCCGTGGCGGCGCTCCTCGTTGATGGCGCGGAACATCAGCGACTGGGCGTAGCCGCGGCGATCCTCGTCGAAATAGTCGTAGATCGCGCGCTCTTCGCTCGGGCTCAGGTCATCCTGGCTCGCGACGTAGATGCGGCGCTCGGGAATGCTTGCCGAGGTGATGATGTTGCGCAGCCGCTCATGCGAATAGACTGTCGAGAAATAGGAGATGTAGTCGCAGCTTTCCGGCGGATACCAGAAGCTGAAATCGACGAGCACGAGCTGGCCGTCCTTGTAGAGATCGGAAAGGCGGCGGTCGCTCTTGCTGCCGCCGAAGGTCAGGCGACCGCAGGGATCGTGCCGGTCGTTGGCGATGCTGAGATAGGGCAGGTTGCCCGTGTCTTTGTGGTCGCCCTCGAAACGCTTGCCGAGCAGATCGATCTTGCGCTGCGCGATATAGGCGAAGACGCCCTCCGGATAGCGGCTGAGATAGCGGTCATAGGCTTCGCGGTTATCGGCGAGCGAGGCGAATTCGTAGAAGGCGATTTCCGCCGGATCGACCTTGTCGTCCTTGGGGCTGAGCGCGAACTTGCCGTAGTCGGCATCGCTCTGCCAGGTTTCCTGCTTGCCCTTGCTGCGCTCCTTCACGATCTCCCCGGTCTTACGGAAGGCGTCCTCCAGCAAGATGCCGGGAATGCTGATCGCGTCGACGAAGGCGGAGGCGAAGGGGCTGATCGGCGTGCCCTCGTAGTCGTAGGCCGTGCCCGGCGCCGACGCATAGGCATAGTGGATGCCCTCGGCGTTCTTCGGCTCGGCAAGGCCATCCGGGATGTCGCGCAGCGTGAGGAACGGGTTTTCATGGGCCGCGTCGAACAGCACGACCTTGAGGCCGGTGCCGAGCTTGCGCAGGGTTTCGGTGACCTCGGAGACGGCGAGCGAGCGATTGCGCAGACCGGTCAGCGTGCGGCCCGACGCATCGGTCGGCAGGAGAAAGTTGTCGCCGCCGATCTGCACGGCATAGCCGGAGAAATAGACGAAGAGCACCGGATTCTCTGCCTTTTCCGCCACGCGGGTAAAATTGTTGAGGGCCGACAGCATGCCGAGATGGTCGACATCGGTGGCGCGCGTCACGGAAAAATTGACCCGCTCCAGCGCCTCGCCGACGAGGTCGATATCGTTCAGCGGGTTTTCCAGCGGTTCGGCATCCTCGTATTCGGCATTGCCGATGAGGAGCGCATAGCGTTCGGCGGCGAAGGCCGCGGGTGCTGCAAGAAAGAGAAGACAGGCGGCGAGCGCCCCGATCATCCGATGGACATTCCGCTGCACGATATCCTCCCAGGGAAACGATCGAGGCCCGCCGGCATGGCCGGCAACCGGAAATTCACGCACGCATTTCTGCTGAGAAAGGGACGGACGAAACCGTTCGCTTATTCAGAAGGTTATGAAATTCCATCTTCATTCACCCTGCAAGAGCCAAACGGGGACAAAAGCGGGAAAGGTTTTGTTCAGCCGCCGCTGCTAGCGTCACCGCGCAGGAAAACGGATGGGCAATGGCTATGGAGGGGACCGGCACGGCTGACGACGCCGCGGTGCAGCATCACGTGCTGCGCGATCGCTCCGCCATGCACGCCGTGGCGGCAGACTGGCGCGCGCTCGATGCCCGCGCCGCCGATCCGTTCGCCTATTTCCAGAGTTTCGACTGGTGTCAGCGCTGGCTCGACGTCGTTGCCGACGCGCGCTGCCGGCCGGAAATCCATACGCTGCGGCAGGGTGGAAACCTCGTTGCCGTGTGGCCGCTGATGCTGTCCGGCACGGCGGTGAAACGGCTCGAACCGCTCGGCTGGCCGCACAGCCAATATGCCAATCTGCTGATCGATCCGACTTTCGATGGTCGAGAGGCCGCGCGCCGACTGCTCGGGGGCCTTGCGCATACCAGGCATGACGTCGCCGTGATGGAAAGCGTGCCGGCGGGCTCCGCCCTCGCCGCGCTGTTTCAGGACACGTCGCGGCTGTCCGGCCGCAGCAACAGCGCGGCCATGCTGGACCTTTCCGTCTTCTCCTCCCCCGATGCCTATGCGGCCGCGCTCAGTAAGACCCAGCGGCGCAACCGCAACCGCCGGCGCAACGCGCTTTCGCGGCAGGGTGCACTGTCGTTTTGCGTGCTCTTTCCCGGCGAGGACGGTTTTGCCGACGCGATCGCGACGTGCCTCGACTTCAAGCGCAGATGGCTGCGCGAAACCGGCCGGCGCAGCACCGGCTTCGCCTTCGCGGGCTTTGACGACTTCCTGGCCAGCCTTCCCGGCAGGCGGGACAATCTGTCCGGCGCCTGCCTTTCAGTGCTCAAAGCCGGCGACCGGCTCATCGCGGGCGAACTCGGTTTCCTGCATCACGGTCACTACCACGCCTATCTCGGCGCCTTCGACTGGGACCTGCGCGATGCCTCGCCCGGCAAGGCGCAGATGGACATGACCGTCTGTTGGCTGATCGAACAGGGCGTGAAGACCTACGACCTGCTCGGCCACCCCGCCGACTACAAGGAGAGCTGGAGCAACCGCACGCTGGACCTTTCGGCCTATGCGCTCCCCGTCACGCTGGCCGGGCGGGCCTATGCAGGCCTGTGGACGGCGTGGCTTCGTCCCGGCCTGAAGCAGATTTACGAGCGCCTGCCCCACCAGCTACGCCGCCTCGCCCGGTTCGGCCAGAGTTTCGCGCTTTTCCTGATGATCGCCTGAAGCGCCTTTCGTTTGCCGGCCCGAGACCCTATCTTTAGGGCAGAGAGCAAGGACGAACGATCATGAGCAGCGCGACGACGGCAGCCGCGGGCACGGCCCGCACCATCCCCTTCGACAACAGCTATGCGCGGCTGCCCGATATTTTCTTCGCGCCGGTCGATCCAACACCGGTGGAAGCGCCGCGGCTGATCGCGTTCAACCGGGCACTCGCCGAAGAGCTTGGCCTCGATGCCGACATGCTGGAGCGGCATGGCGCCGGCTATTTCTCCGGCAACGTCGCCCTGCCCGGGTCGCTGCCGCTCGCCATGGCCTATGCCGGCCACCAGTTCGGCCAGTTCGTGCCGCGGCTTGGCGACGGGCGTGCCATCCTGCTGGGCGAAGTGATCGACCGCAACGGCAAGCGCCGCGACATCCAGTTGAAGGGTGCCGGCCAGACGCCCTATTCGCGGCGCGGCGACGGGCGGGCAGCGCTCGGGCCGGTGCTACGCGAATATATCATCAGCGAAGCCATGCATGCGCTCGGCATCCCGACCACGCGGGCGTTGGCCGCCGTCACCACCGGCCAGCCGGTCTATCGCGACCGGATGCTGCCCGGCGCCGTCTTTACCCGCGTTGCCGCAAGCCACATCCGCGTCGGCACCTTCCAGTTCTTTGCCGCACGCGGCGAGACCGACAATGTGCGCGTGCTGGCCGATCACGTCATCGAGCGGCACTATCCGGAGCTGAAAGGTGTCGAAACCCCCTATCTCGCGCTGCTCGACGCGGTGGCCGACCGGCAGGCCTCGCTGATCGCGCGATGGCTCGGCGTCGGCTTCATTCATGGCGTGATGAACACCGACAACATGACGATCTCAGGCGAGACGATCGACTTCGGCCCCTGTGCCTTCATGGACCACTACGACCCGCGCACCGTCTTTTCCTCGATCGACCAGAACGGCCGCTACGCCTTCGGCAACCAGCCGATGATCGGCCAGTGGAACATCGCCCGGCTTGCCGAGGCGATGCTCGCCATTCTCGACGAGGATCAGGACAAGGCGGTGGAGGCTGCGAACGCGGCCGTCGGCCGCTTCATGGAGCGGTTCCAGGACTATTGGAAGGCCGTCATCCGCGCCAAGCTCGGCCTCGGCGAGGACGAAGACGACGGCGACCAGACGCTGATCCGCGACCTGCTGGTGACGCTCTACGAGCAGAAGGCCGATTATACGCTCGCCTTCCGCCGGCTTTCGGATTCGGCTGAAAACAGCGAGGCGGATGCAGCACTAGGCAAGCTCCTCGAAGACCCGGATGCCCTCACACCCTGGCTTGCCGCCTGGCGCGAGCGGCTGGCGCAGGACGCCACGCCGCCACAGGACCGCGCGGCGGCAATGCGGCGCGTCAATCCGGCCTTCATACCGCGCAACCACAAGGTCGAAGAGGCTTTGACGGAGGCCATCGACCACGACGATTTCTCGCTGTTTGCGGCGCTGAACGATGTGCTGGCAAAGCCCTATGAGGACCAGTCGGCCTTCGCCGCCTACGCCGAGCCGCCCAAGCCCGGCGAAGAAATCACAGCGACATTTTGCGGGACCTGAACCAACTTCAGGCATTGAAGCGTCACGTTTTCGCCCTAATTTCTCCAGCGTCCCTCCTTGAGCCGGACGTCATGCCGGCCCCTCTCCTCCCATCGGGCCGGCATCGCAAACGGAGACCATCATGTTGTTATCCCTTACCGCTGCCCTCATCGCCATCATCGGATTGGTGCTGACGGGCGGAGGCGCCTGGCTGCTGTCGCTTGGCGGCAGCCCCTACTATCTCGTCACGGGCCTTGCCTTCCTCGTCACGGCCATCCTGCTGTTGCGCCGCTCCGCAGCGGCGATCTGGCTCTATGCCCTCATCATTCTCGGCTCGCTCGGCTGGGCGGTCTACGAGGTTGGCTTCGACTGGTGGCAGCTCGGGCCGCGCGGCGGCATCATCGTGCTGCTGGGCCTGTGGCTGATGCTGCCAGCGATCCGCCGTCCGCTCGGTTTTGCGAGCCCGACCGGCACGCCCTATCCGGCGTCGGCGCTGCCGCTCGCCATCGCCGTCGTGGTCGCTATCGGCGTTGCCGGCTATTCGCTGACGCAGGACCCGCATGACGTGGCCGGCACGCTGCCGACCGACATCGTCAACGCGACACCGGCGCTCGGCGGCAACGTGCCGGCCGGCGAATGGCACCAGTATGGCCGCACGCAATACGGCCAGCGCTACTCGCCGCTCGACCAGATCAACACGGACAACGTCTCGACGCTGAAGGTCGCCTGGCAATACCAGACCGGCGACGTGAAGCTGCCCGATGACGTGGGCGAGACCACTTACCAGGTGACGCCGCTGAAGATTGCCGACACGCTCTACATGTGCACGCCGCACAACTGGGCAATCGCGCTCGATGCCGCGACCGGCAAGGAGAAGTGGAAATACGATTCCAACTCCGGCATGAACCCGGATCGCCAGCACCAGACCTGCCGCGGCGTGACCTATTATGCCGATCCGGCCGCGACATCAGGCACGACCTGCGCGACGCGCGTCTACCTGCCGACCTCCGACGCCCGCCTGATCGCGCTCGACGCGGCAACCGGCGACGTCTGCACCACCTTCGCGGACAACGGCGTGCTGCACCTCGAAAAGGGCATGCCGTACAACCCGGCCGGCTACTACTATTCCACCTCGCCGCCCGTCATCACCGACGGCAAGATCATCATCGGCGGGGCGGTCAACGACAACTACTCGACGAAGGAACAGTCGGGCGTCATCCGCGCCTTCGATGTCAATTCCGGTGCCCTCCTGTGGAACTGGGATTCCGGCAATCCCGACGTCACCACGCCGCTGCCGGAAGGCCAGGTCTATACGGTCAACTCGCCGAATTCCTGGTCGGTGTTCAGCTATGACGACGCGCTCGGCCTCGTCTATGTGCCGCTTGGCAACCAGGTGCCGGACCAGCTCGGCATGGGCCGCAGCGAGCATGTCGAAAAATACTCGTCGTCCATTGCCGCACTCGACATCAAGACCGGTGCCGTGCGCTGGGTGCGCCAGACCGTGCACCATGACCTCTGGGACATGGATGTGCCGGCGCAGCCGGCACTGATCGACATCACGAAAGACGGCGCCACCATCCCCGCCCTTGTCGGCCCGACCAAGCAGGGCGACATCTACGTGCTCGACCGGCGCACCGGCGAGCCGATCATTCCGGTCAAGGAGATACCGGCACCGACCGGGGCGATCCCGGAGGACTTCACCGCCCCGACGCAGCCGATATCCGATCTCACCTTCTCGCCGCCGCCGCTGACGGAAAAGGACATGTGGGGCGTCACCATGTTCGACCAGCTGGCGTGCCGCATCGACTTCCTGTCGATGAAATACGAGGGCCGCTACACGCCGCCGTCGCTGCAAGGCTCGCTCATCTATCCGGGCAATTTCGGCACGTTCAACTGGGGGTCCGTCGCGGTCGATCCGGAGCGGCAGGTGATGTTCGGCATGCCGACCTACCTCGCCTTCACCTCCCGCCTCGTGCCGCGTGACCAGATCCCCGAAAAGGGGCAGGACGAGAAGGGCTCCGAACAGGGCCTCAACCGCAATGACGGCGCGCCCTACGGCGTCTTCATGGGTCCGTTCCTTGGGCCGCTCGGCGTTCCCTGCCAGGCGCCGCCATGGGGCTATGTCGCAGGTGCCAACCTTGCGACCGGCAAGATCGCCTACAAGCACAGGAACGGCACGGTCATGGACATGACGCCGCTGCCGCTGCCCTTCAAGGTCGGCGTGCCCGGCATCGGCGGCCCGATCATCACCAAGGGCGGCGTCGCCTTCCTCGGTGCGGCCGTCGACAACTACATCCGCGCCTATGACGTGACGAGCGGCCGCCAGCTCTGGGAAGGCCGCCTGCCCGCCGGTGGACAGGCAACGCCGATGACCTACACGGCTGGCGACAAGCAATACGTGCTGATCGTCGCCGGCGGCCACGGCTCCGTCGGCACCAAGCCCGGCGACTACGTCATGGCCTATACGCTGCCGTAAGGGCGCCACAGGGTGAAAAGCCGGCGCGGGCGATGTCCCACGCCGGCTTTTTTCTGCGCGACGCCCCCTCGATCTCATGAGGCTCGCTCGACATTGGCCGGGTTCACGGCTTGCCTCGCCGGCATGCCCCTCCCATTATGCCCTCTCTCCAGATCCTCCCCGGGAGATTCGCCATGAAGGACGACTGGCGGCTGATCGCCGCGCCGGTGAAGCATATTCTTGCCGACTACTGGCGCGCCTCGCGTGGCCTGCTGGCGCTGGTGGCCGCGATCGTGTTCCTGTCCGCGATTGCGTCGATCGCAGCGCCCTACCTGTTCTCACGCCTCATCGACCAGCTGACCGCCGACCGCTTCGCCGAGACGCTGGCGCTTGGCTTCGTCGTCTATGCCCTCCTCATCGGCGCGGCCGCAGCACTTCAGTACATGGTGCAGTACCTCTCCTACATGAGCGCGGAGAACCTCAGCTTCATTGCCGGCACCAGCCTGTTTGCGCGGCTGCTGAAGAAGCGCGCCGCCTTCTTCGTCGAGCACAACCCGGCCGAAATCGAAAGCGCCGGCCAGCGTGGACAGGGCGCAATGATGACGCTCGTGCAGCTCGCACTCATCGTCTTCATTCCAGGCACCACACAGATCGCGCTGGCACTCGGCATGCTGGGCGCGACGATCAATCTCGAGATCGTGCTGATCGTGCTCGCCTATGGCTGCGGCTTCATCGCGCTGACGGCTATCGCCAACCACCGCACGCGCCGCTTTCTCGACGCCGCGATCGCCGCCGGCCAGGAGAACGCCAAATTCGTCGGCAACGCCATGACCGCCATGGAGACGCTGCGCCATTTCGGCAGCCATGGCTGGATGCAGGCGCGGTTTGCCGAAAAAGCGGGCGAAGAGCGCGACAACTGGGCCGCCTTCTGCCGCCGCCGCATCGGCTATTCCTCGGTGCTCGGCGCGGGGCTCGCCTTTCAGTTCGCCGTCACCTTCCTGCTGATCCTGCCGCGCTACCGGGCCGGCGACCTCAGCGTCGGCGACGTCGTGCTGTTCAACACCCTGCTCCTGCAACTGAACCAGCCCTTCGAAATGATCGGCCATGCGCTGGACGACGTGGTGCGCGCCCGCGCCTCGCTGCTGCCGCTCGCCCGCATCTGGGCCGCTCCCGAGGAACCGGATGGCGCGACCACCGGCGGTTTCGCCCCTGCGGCGGGTCGGCTTGCCTTCGAGGGCGTCTCCTATGTCCATGAAAACGGCCGCGGCGTGAACGATGTGAGCCTTACTGCCGCGCGCGGGCGCATCACCTATCTCGTCGGCGAAACCGGTTCCGGCAAATCGACGCTGCTGCGGCTGGCGCTGAAATCGATCACCCCCGCTTCCGGCCGGATCAGCGTCGACGGCGTCGATCTCGACACCGTCTCGCAGCGGGACTGGTACGGCGCCGTCGGCATCGTGCCGCAGGAAGCGGTGCTGCTCAACGACACGCTCGCCGTCAACATCGCACTCGGCCGCGCGATGGACCCCGAACGGCTGCGGCGGGCCGCCGAGAAGGCCGCGATCCGTCCCTTCATCGACGGGTTGCCGGAGGGGTTCGAGACGAAGGTGGGCGAACGCGGCATGAAGCTTTCCGGCGGGGAACGGCAGCGCATCGCGATTGCCCGCGCGCTTTATGCCGATCCGCAATTCCTCTTCCTCGACGAGGCAAGCTCGGCGCTGGACGAGGCCACCGAGGCAGAGATCATGCAGCATATCCGCAGCCTTGCCGGCGACGTGACGATCCTCGCCGTCACCCATCGCACAAGCGTCATCGCGCCCGCCGATCACGTCGTTCGCCTCGGGTCCGGCCGCGTCGAAAGCGACGCATAGGCTGCCGCAAGTCTCGCAAAAGCTGCATATCCTAAAGGTTCCCTCAAAGTCATTTTGAGGAAGCCTTTTTCATGAAGATCGATGGCAGCATGCTTCCCAACTACACGCTCGGCAAGCCGCGCACGACCAGCGACGAGAGCCTCTATAGCAGCGGCGGCAGCGGTTCGAGCGCCCGCAACATCCCGACTGTCGCGCCGACGAGCGGAATGCCGTCCGGCCTTGCCAATGCGCTATGGATGACCAGCGCGAAGCTCGACAAGGCGCAGGACGAAAGCGACAGCCTGCTTGCAGAATTCATGGAGCTTTCCAAGATGACGCCGGTCGAGCGCCTGCGCAAGGAGCTGCTCGACGGCATGGGGCTGACCGAGGAAAGCCTCGCCGCGATGCCGCCGGAAGAGCGTTCGGCCATCGAGGAAGAGATCCGCCGCGCCATCAAGGAACAGCTCGGCGTCGACCAGACACAGCAGGCAGGCACGGCGGAAGGGCAACCCGTCGCCGGCACGACGGAGGCGGAGGCGTAACCGCCTTCGCTTTCATCCCTTCCCTTCGGATAGAAATCCGATTGACAAACGTCGCGATTTCGAGAATATCGCGACCATGATCAAGAGCACGCACATCGCCGCAACGTATTTTTGGCTGTTCCGATAGGAGCGGCTGTTTGATCATGTCAACAAGCCGCCATCAGGCGGCTTTGTTGTTTTAGGGCACCTGATGGCAGAAAACCCAAGGAGCCCGAAATGCACAATACCGTCATCAAGCTTGAACCGCCCGCTCTCGAACGCCCGCCGATGCTGACCATCCGCGCCGCGCGCCCGGGCGACCTGCAGCAGATCCTCGACATGATCACGCTGCTGGCCGAATGCCACGGCGACATCGCAAAAATCGCTGCCGTCGATCTCGACCGAGACCTGTTCGGCGCCAATCCCTGGATCACCGCACTCGTTGCCGAAGCCAATGGCAGGCTGATCGGCTACGCCCTGCTCGTGCCGACCTACCGGGCGACGGAAGGCCTGCGCGGCATGGATCTTCACCACCTGTTCGTGCGCGCCGATCACCGCGCCCACGGCATCGGCCGCCACCTCGTTTCCCGCGCCCGGGAACATGCCCGCATCGCCGGCTGCGGCTACCTGTCGGTCAGCGCGGCCACCGGCAATTTCGGCGCGCATCGCTTCTACGAACAGATGAATTTCCGGGCTGGTCCCGTCACGGGCATGCGCTACGTTCACGCCCTGGGCTGACACGCCGAATCAAAGAGGATATCGACATGACAAAGCGACTGGCCATCGTGCTGACCGAGGGTTATGCCGACTGGGAATGCGGGCTGCTGATGGCGACTGCGCGCCACGAATGCGGCGCGCAGACCGTCATCCTGACCCCGGCTGGCCAGAACGTCACCTCGCTCGGCGGGGTCTCCATCAGGTCTGCCGGCAAGGCGGAGGATGCCGCCCCCGCCGACTACGACGTGCTAGTGTTCTGCGGCGGCACGATCTGGCAATCCGATGACGTGCCCGACCTTTCGGCTCCGGTCGGGCGCTTCATCGAGGCCGGCAAACCGGTCGCCGGCATCTGCGACGCCACGCTGGCACTCGGCCGTCTCGGCCTGCTCGACACCCGCGCCCATACCGGCAACTATGCCAGCCAACTCAAGGACGTCGTACCCACCTACCGCGGGGCCGAACTCTACCGCAACCAGCCGCAGGCCGTCAGCGACCAGGGTGTCATCACCGCGTCAGGTGCGGCACCGGTATCGTTTGCACGGGAAATCCTGGATGCGATCGGGCTGGGTTCAGCGGAACTTTCCGACTATCTCGGCATGTATGGTGACGAGCATCGCAAGGTGGGTGGCTGACGACCGGGCAAACGGCGGATCTGGCGTAGTTCGGCCTATCCATCCTTAGAAAAAATGGTTGGCTTAGCGCCACAAGCGGCCATCGGCCAACGGCTGAAAAAGCCGATTTACGCCTATGTTACCGTTACGTACTTGCTACCGACATGGTTGGCGTGCGGGAGTGCGCTTGCTGATGCTCGTCGGGAAGAGTCCTCGATAACAACTTCGCAACAACGGTTCATCTTTTCATCAGCGACCGCGCCTCCACCATTCGCATTGGCTCACGCCAAGCTTGGTTGCGGCAGCATGTAAAAGCAGATGGAGGTTGGAATGCGAAAAATAGTTAGTGCATTTGCAACATCACTTCTCATCGCAACTTTTCCGACAGGAAGCTTTGCGCAGCAAGTACGCCAGCCCGAGGCCGCGTCCGAAATCAATGGGACGCCGTCCGGCACGATCATGACCAAGGAATATGTTCGCACGATGGGCCGAACGGCCTACCTCTGGGGTTGGCCGCTGGTTAATAACCTCAATCGCTCGATTGCCGTTTCCAAACTGCCGGAGCCCGGCCGCATTGAAGGTATCATCCCTGCCGCTCCGACGGGCTACATATCGATGCTGACGGACTATATCGATTCCGGCGAACACTTCGTCACATGCCCCAATCAGGACACCGTGTACGGAGCGGGCTATCAACGCGTCAGCAAACAGCCCGTGATTGTCCAGGTTCCAGACTTTGGTGACAGATTTTACACCTACCAGATCGTGGATGCGCGCACGAACACCTTCGCGCAGATCGGCAAGCAATACGGTACGAAACCCGGCCTTTATCTGATTGTAGGGCCCGACTGGAAGGGTGAAGTACCCGCAGGAGTGAACGCCGTCATCCGATCCCCAACCGATCTGACGATCATCCTGCCCCGCGTGTTCCAGGACGATACCCCGGACGACAAGAAGGCCGTGCAGCCCTTGATTAGCCAGATGATGGTCTATCCGCTCACTGAGTTCGACGGCAAAATGAAAACCCGTGATTGGACCAAGTTCAAAAGCTTCCCATCTCCTGCGGGTAAAAGCGTCGGTGAGACGAAATGGGTCATTCCGGAAAAGTTCTTTGACGAGTTGCCAATTGTCATGAAGGAAGTCCCGCCTCTCCCCGGCGAAGAGGCGCTATACGCCTCGTTCCAGTCGTTGATCGATGCGGCCGCAAAAGACCCCGCAATCAGGAAGATGCTCGACGATGTCGCGGTCGAAGCGGAAAACGAGCTGATCAAGCCGTTGTTCGACTTCCGCAACAATGGCATCCCCCTCGGCAACGGCTGGAATTCGCCGTCGAATGGGGCGAGGTGGGGCTATGACTACCTTTCGCGGGCAGCAACTGCTCGCTCGAACATGTACGACAACGCCCCCGAGGAAACTCGCTACATCTACACGGACTTCGACGCAGACCAAAAGCGGCTGAACGGCAAGCAGCACTACACCGTGACTTTCGCCAAGGGCGAACTTCCCCCCGTCGACGGGTTCTGGTCACTGACCCTCTACAACAAGGAACATCTGTTCGAACCCAACAGTCTGAACCGCTTTTCGTTGGGAACGAAGAGCAAGTCGCTCAAGTACAATACCGACGGCTCGCTGACCCTGCACTTTCAACATGCTTCGCCCGGCAAGGACTTGGAAGCCAACTGGGTACCAGCGCCCGAGGATGAGTTCTCTCTCTACATCAGAACCTATTGGCCGAAGCAGGCTGTGCTGGATGGTAGCTGGATTCCGCCAAAGGTCGAGCGCGTGGAATAGCCGCTGAAACAGCCCCATGCATTTGACGCGAAAGGAACCTGGAATGTTTGCCAGAACGTCTAGTCCTACCCGCCGGCTCGCAACAGTTGCAGTGATGACGATCGCTTTGCTTGTTGGCCCACTTGTGACCTTCGCCGCCGCCGCTACCAAGCCCGACGACCGTACAATCAAAGAAGCCTACGTGTACCTTCTCGGCCGCGCCCTGGTCATTCGCCAGGAAACCAACGATCTGAAAGAGAAGGGGATTGCGTACAATCATATCAAGTACAATCCGCTTGGCAGCGCAGACTTTGTAAATCCCAACTTTGATGTCGCCTATCTTGAGGCGTGGTTTGCCGTCGACGACCAGTCAGCCGTGATCCTTGAAGTCCCAGAGATAAAGGACCGCTACTACACCGCGCAAATTCTCGACGAGTGGGGCGAAGTGATCGTCAACATCAACGAGCGATCCTTTCCGTCGAAACCTTTCGGAAAGTTCGCGCTTCTGAAGCCTGGGGCTCAGGTGAAGGTTCCGAATGATGCAACGCCGATCTATCTCCATTCCAGCAAGGCAAAAATGCTGGCGCGAGTCGAACTCAAGGGTGACCCTGACGGAGCCGTTAAACTGCAGAAGGCCTTCAAGGCTTCGGTGATTGGCGAACCAAGTATTGCCAAGCCCGCGCCTATGGCCGCCTTCGATAACAAGAACCTGCTCGGCGCCGAAATCTTTGACGACGTTTCTGCTGTGCTGTCGAGCGCCCTCGATGTCGCTCCCAATGCCGCTGAAATGCAGGGCAAGGTCAGAGCCGTGGCCGAGTATATGGCAACGGGCAAGGAAGCCAGATCGGAAATCGATAACGTCCTGAAGAAGGTTGTGCCGGAATTCCAGGAGTTCGCCTTTACGAAGAGTGCGCCTTACCGCAATCATTGGGTAGGTGGAGCACAGACTGGTAACTACGGGAAAAACTACTGGCTGCGGACCACGGTGGATTATGCGGGGATTTGGGGCAACACAGGCGACGAGGTCATGTATTTCGTGGCGACACGCGATGCTTCCGAGCAGCCCCTGGAAGGCTCGAAGAGCTACGTCATCCATTTCCCGGCCGACAAATTGCCTCAGAACGCCGTGGATTCTTACTGGTCGGTGATCCTGGTCGGAGTGCCGGACTATCGCGTCGTCCCCAACGATCTCAAGCGGTACAACTTCAATACCTATTCTGGCCTCAAGCTAGAAGCCGACGGTTCATTGAAGATCGGTATAGGACCGAAATCCGTCGAGGGTGTGCCAGAAACCAACTGGCTTCCGTCTCCGGAGGGAAAGCCGTTCTCCTTGACGTTTAGAACATATGTCCCGAAGGACATTGTCAAAAAAGGCGAGTGGCAACCCGCACCTGTCACGAAAGCTGAATAGTCGGCCCAACAAGCAGAGCGGCCTCGCAAGTGCGAGGCCGTCCGAACGCGACGCCGAAGTCCGCTTTGGGGCAACAACGAGCTCCTCCGCCATCCTCAGAAAAGTAGCGCGATCATCGGAAACCAGCCCATTCAACTCAACGCGCCGGTACTGCCTTCAGATACGCCGCGATCGCCTCGCGGTCTTCCTTGGGCAGCCGTGCCATGTTCTTCTGCACCGACACCATGGCGCCGCCGACGCTGTCGAAGTCGGGGGTGAAGCCGGTTTCGAGGTAGCTGACGATGTCGCCGGCGCTCCAGCTGCCGAAGCCGCCTTCGGCGGGCGTGATGTTGGGCACGCGGCCTTCGCCTTCAGGGTTCGGTCCGCCCGCCAGCCATTGATCCGTCTTCAGGCCGCCGAGCACGTCGCGCGGCGTGTGGCACTCGCCGCAGTGCCCCGGCCCTTCGACGAGATACTGGCCGCGCTTGACCGTATCATCAGCGTTCGCCAGTTCCACGCGCGGCGCGTCGTTGAGATACAGGAACTTCCAGCCGCCGAGCGCCAGGCGGATGTTGAACGGGAACGGCAGCTCATGCTCCGGCGCGACATTCGTGCTTTTCGGCAAGGTCTTCAGGTAGGCGTAGAGATCGCCCACGTCCTTCACCGTCATGCGCGCATAGGAGGCGTAGGGGAAGGACGGGTAGAGATGCTCGCCATCGCGGCCGGTGCCGCGCTTCATCGCGTCGCCGAACTCCGCCAGCGTCCAGGCGCCGATGCCGGCCGTTTCGTCGGGGGAAATGTTCGGGGCGTGGAAGGTGCCGAACGGGCTCTTCAGGGCGAGGCCGCCGGCGAGCACCAGCTTCTGGTCGTCCGCAGCACCCGGTGCCGCATGACAGCTGATGCAGCCGCCCGCGTAAAAAATGCGCTCGCCATTGGCGAGGTCCGGCTCGCCCGCCGACGCCCAGACCTCCGCCGGCAGTCTTTCCGGTGCGGTGATGAAGAGAAAGGCGCCTGCGCCGATCGCGCCCAACACGACGAGGCCGCCGAGGAGTTTCTTGAGTGCCATGAAGTTCCCTCTCGCCAGCCGCGATCGTGTTCCAGCGGCATACTGACGTAAAACCATCGCCCCGGCAGACGGGGCCGGGACGACGGCGTTTCTTCGAGTGGAGCCGGCCTACCGCTTATTTCTTGACGCGGTAGACCTCATGACAGCCTGCGCAATTGGGGCCGATCACGCCGAGTGCGGCGCCAACGGCCGCCTGGTCTGCCGGAAGGCCGGCAAGCACGGTATCCGCATCGGTGCCGAACTTGGCAGCCTTCGCCTTGAAGTCGTCCATCGCTTCCCAGATTTTCGGGCTGGCTTCCGTTTCATGGCCCGTCTCGGAGCCGGCCGGGAACTGGTCCGGGAAGGCCTTCGCGACTTCACTCATCGTCGTCAGCGATGCCTTGACGATTTCCGCATCGTAGGGCTTTTCGCCCTTGGCGATGCCGGCGAGTGCGCCCATGGCGCCACCGACCTTCTTCATTATGTCCTGACGGACAACCTGCGGCTCATCCGCCGCAACGACGGCGCCTGCGCCAATGGCCGCAAGCGCGACCGCGGCCGCCAAAATCCTGAACTTCATCGAGTTCTCCCGATTGCTGGCGGCCGGTCTTCGCCGTGCCGCCGGTTTACGATGCGGGGGCATGATTGCATTTTGAACGATTCCAGACAGTAAATTCTTTTTGATATCAGCGCTCCGGCAATGAGACACGCTGAGCGTGCCCTTCATCCTTTTTTGACGCTTTCGGCGCAGAACTTGGATGCCCAATTAGGGACACGAAGACCGGGCCGGCCAACCATGTTGACATCCTTTGTGACTGCCGCCCGCGCGGACATAGGGCGAATGCTGCCGTTCCACGGCTTCGTGCTCGCCTATACCGCCCTGGTCGTGCTTGCCGCGGCTTCGCAAGACAAGCTTGCCCTGACGGCCTACCAACAATATGCCGAACAACTCGGCCCGCTGTTTTTCCTGGCCTTGCCGGTGGTTCTCGTCAGCGTGCGCGCCATGCTCGGCTTCGTCGGCCTGCATCGCCCGGCATGGCGCGGGGTTGGCGGGGCGTTTGCGGAATTTTGCGGCCAGCTTGCCTCCTCCGCCCTCACGATCGCCATGTTCATCCTCTTCATGGGATCATTCACCACCTTCAAGACCCTGATGCCGGTCATCATGGGCGGCTTTCCCTATGACCACCTCCAGGCCGACATTGACGCCTTCCTGCACGGCGGCGTGGATCCCGGCCCCGTCCTCTTCAACCTCATTGGCGATCCGCTGGTGCTCCAGGCACTTCGCTGGAACTATGCCGTCGTCTGGATGGCGTTCACCTTTGTGCCTGTCTTCTTCATCGCGGTCCTGCGCGAGGCGGAGGGCGTCCGCCTGCGCTACTTCCTGAGCTTAGCCTTCGTCTGGACCGTGCTCGGCAGCCTGCTCGCCTGCCTGTTTCTGTCCGCCGGGCCGGCCTTCTACGAACATGTGGCGGGCGATGCCGCGCGCTTCGGCCCGCAAATGCAGGCGCTGCTGGACCGGAGCGGCCCGACCTATCAGCCCTATCTGTGGCAAAGCTATCTCGATGGCACGGTCGGCCTCGGCACCGGCATATCGGCTTTCCCGAGCGTCCATGTCGGCGCTGCGATGATGAATGCCCTGTTCCTGCGTGAGATCAATCGCACCGCCGGGTTCTTCGGCTTCGCCTATGTCGCCGTCATCACCGTCAGCTCCGTCCTGCTTGGCTGGCACTATGCCATTGACGGCTACGTCTCCATCGCCGTCGTCTGGTTGCTGCACATCGTGCTGAAGCGCGCCCTCGGCAGCGGGCAAAGGATGACGCGGGACACAATCCTCATACCGTCCCCCACCCCTTCCACACCGTGACCACCGCGATTGCCACCAGAAGCACGCCGGCCGCGCGGCCGATGAAGCGGGTGGCGGCGGGATTGCCGATTAGTGCGTCGCGGCTGCGGGCCGCCGCGAGCGCCAGTCCGCCATAGACGGCGAGTTGCGTTACCCAGATCATCAGCAGCATGACGATCGTCTGGCGCCAGAGCGGGCCGAATTCCGGGCGCAGGAACTGCGGGAAGACGGCCAGCATGAAAAGATAGGCCTTGGGGTTCATCAGGCTGGTCAGCGCGCCCTGGCGAAACCGGGTGACAAGCCCGCGCCGGTCGAGGCTATCGACGGCATCGACGACGATCGACGAGCGGAAAAGCTGCCAGCCGATATAGGCGACATAGACAGCCCCCAGGACGAGCAGCACGTTGAAGAGTTTGGGCGCGAAATGTAGCAGCATGCCGACGCCAAGCGCTGCATAGAGCGTGTGGATCAGCCCGCCGGCCATGATGCCGAAGGTCGCCGAGAGCCCGGCCTTGCGCCCGCCGGAGAGCGAACTCGCCAGCACGAAGACCATGTCCATGCCCGGCACGATGATGATGCCCGAGACAAGCAGGAAGAAGAGCCAGAGGTTTTCGCTGTAGGTCATGTCAGTTGCCCGTTGTCTTTCCTTGCGCCGCAGCCTTATGCCACCTTTTGTTTCAAGCGCTTGAGACGTGGTATACCGAAGGCCAACTGACAGGGCTGTGTCAGTTGTGATGGAGAAAACCGATGCGCAAGGCCTCGCGGCTGTTCGAGATCATCCAGATCCTGCGGCTTGCCCGCAACCCGGTCACGGCGGCTGACATCGCCGAGCGGCTGGAGGTGACGGTGCGTTCGATCTATCGCGATATCGGAGCCCTGCAGGCCATGCGCGTGCCGGTCGAGGGCGAGCGTGGCATCGGCTATATCCTGCGCCCAGGCTTCGACCTGCCGCCGCTGATGTTTTCCATCGAGGAGACCGAAGCCATCGTTCTTGCGCTCGCGCTTCTGGAGCGCACCGGCGACACCGAATTGCAGGCCGCAGCACGCCGGGTCGGCGACAAGATCGCCGGCGCGGTGCCGCCGCCGCTGCGCCAGACGCTCTCCGCCCGCGCCCTGCATGCCTGGGGCACGACGCCGCGCCAGCCGGAGGGCATCGATCTCGCAACCGTGCGCCGCGCCATCCGCGACGAGGAAAAACTGCTCATCGACTACCGCGACGAATATGGCCGCGCCACCGAGCGCGCGATCCGCCCGATCGCCCTCATCTACTATTCGGAGACGGCCAACATCGTCGGCTGGTGCGAACTGCGCCAGGCGATCCGCAACTTCCGCGCCGACCGGGTGGCAGCCTGCGAGGCGGCGGGGGCGCATTTTCGCGGCGAAGGGGATCGATTGCGGCAGATCTGGATTTCGGGGTGGGCGGAGAGCGGGCAAGCGGCCCAATGAAAAACCCCGGCCGTTGCCGACCGGGGTTTCGCAACTCAAAAAGCAAAAAAGCTTACTTCGTAGCGGCTTCGTAGCGCTCCAGGACGTAGTCCCAGTTGATCAGGCTGTCGACGAAGGTTTCGAGGTACTTCGGGCGGGCGTTGCGGTAGTCAATATAGTAGGAGTGTTCCCACACGTCGACGCCGAGGATGGGCTCTGCGCCATGTACCAGCGGGTTTTCACCGTTCGGGGTCTTCGAGATGGCGAGCTTGCCGTCCTTGACGGAGAGCCAGGCCCAGCCGGAGCCGAACTGCGTGGTGCCGGCAGCGATGAAATCTGCCTTGAACTTGTCGTAGCCGCCGAGGTCGGAATCGACCGCCTTCTGCAGGACGCCCGGCAGGCTCTTGCCGCCGCCGTCCTTCTTCAGCCACTTCCAGAAATGGACGTGGTTGTAGTGCTGGCCGGCATTGTTGAAGAGGCCCTGGTTGGTGCCGTAGGACTTCTTGACGATCTCTTCGAGCGACAGATCCGCCAGGCCGGCTTCTTCCGCCAGCTTGTTGCCGTTGTCGACATAGGCCTTGTGGTGCTTGTCGTGGTGATATTCGAGCGTTTCGCGCGACATGAAGGGCGAAAGCGCATCGTAATCATAGGGAAGCGGCGGAAGTTCGAAAGCCATCGTGATGTCTCCTCATTGTTTTAGGCGCAATTCGCGGCATGCAAAACTGTTTCGCTTTGCTGGAACTGCTCCGGCGACGGAATTTTTGGAAGGAAATCCGTGAGCGGAACATAGGAGCGGCAACCGGAAGAGGCAACCGCCCGGGTTCCAAATTTTCCTGACATGCGACAAAATCATTTCGGTTTTGCGTGTCAGATCAATGACGAAGCGGAACGAAATCCGATTCGGGGCATTTTGTCCGACACCCTCGCAACACGGAGCCTTCCATGCGCGCCATCCCCCTCGCCTGCCTCGCCCTCTCGCTTCTTGCCCCGGCGGCCCACGCCTCTTCGGCGGATGCCTGGGAGGAATTCCGCGCCGATGTGGAAAAAAGCTGCCTGGCGAGCCTGCCGGAGGCGCTTGGCACGCCGACCGTCTTCGTCGAGCCGACCGGCACCGAGTCCTTCGGCATTGCCGCCATCGAGGGGCTGTCGCCGGAATCGAAGAGCCAGATCACCTATGTCTGCATCTACGACAAGCAGAAGAAGACGGTGCAGGTGTCCCCGCCGATCGCCGCGGAATTCCTGCATGTGGTTCGCGAAAGCGAACGCGAGGCGATCGCCAAGGAGAAGGCCGCGACGGGCGACAACAAGACGGTGGACGAGGCCGGTCAGGAATAGGCCGCACCACACCGTCATCAATGCAGAAGAGCCGACCCTCGGGCCGGCCCTCGCGTCTCAGGCATCCCCGTTGGAATGCGCCCAGTCGAAATAGAGGTCGCGCGCCTTGGCGGTGATCGGGCCGGGCTGGAGGTCGCGGTCGTCGAGGCGCGTGACAGGCACGACCTTGGAATAGTTGCCCGAGGTGAAGATCTCGTCGGCCGTCTCGAAATCGGCGACGGTCAGCGTGGTCTCCACCACCTCGAAACCGGCGTCCCTCAACAGGCCGATGACGCGCATGCGGGTGATGCCGGCAAGGAAGGTGTGGTTGGCGGCCGGCGTGAAGACGACGCCGTCCTTGACCATGAAGATGTTGGACGAGGCAGTCTCGGCGACATTGCCCAGCATGTCGCGCACCAGCGCATTGTCGAAGCCGCGCTTGCGGGCCTCCACCAGCATGCGGGCATTGTTGGGGTAGAGGCAGCCGGCCTTGGCGTCCGTCGGCATGCATTCCACCGTCGGGCGGCGGAACGGCGAGACGGTGATCGACGAAGCGGCCTTCGGGTCCCCCATCGACGCCTCGAACAGGCAGAGCGCGAAGCGGGTCGATTCCGCGTCCGGTGCGACGACGCTGGTGGGGGAGCCGTGTTCGGCCCAGTACATCGGCTTGATGTAGATCGCCGTCTTGCCATCGAATTTTGCAACGCCTTCCCAGGCGAGCGCCTCGATTTCTTCCGCCTTCATCGTCGCCTTGAGGCCGAGTGCCTCGGCAGAGCGGTTGACGCGCTGGCAATGCAAATCGAGGTCCGGCGCGATGCCGTCGAACCAGCGGGCGCCGTCGAACACGGTCGAGCCGAGCCACATGGCATGCGAGGTGGGGCCGATGAGCGGCGGGTTGCCCGAAATCCATTCGCCGTCCACGAAGGTCCAGGTCGTCGTGCGTGGTGAGGTATCGACTGGCATTTTTATACTCCTTTTCGCCCATCAAGGCCCGACCATTGCGGCTGGTCAAGCCAGAAATGCCTTCCGACAGCCGGCGCCGCTTGTCCATTCAAGATGTTGAATGGGTGTATCAGGCCTTATCATGGGTCGCACGGTTGAGGGGCCGTGGGGTGCATGCGATACAGATACAAAGGGAGAAACAGCATGCGCGCGATGTATTACGAAGCCTTCGAGGCGACACCGGAAATCCGGACCCTGCCCGACCCGACCCCGACGCCGGGCGGCATAGTGATCAAGGTGGAGGCGACGGGACTTTGCCGCAGCGACTGGCACGGCTGGATGGGGCATGACCCGGATATCCGCCTGCCACATGTGCCGGGGCATGAACTGGCCGGCACCGTGCTTTCCGTCGGCAAGGAGGTGCGCCGGTTTCGCGAAGGCCAGCGCGTGACGGTGCCGTTTGTCTCCGGCTGCGGCCATTGCGGCGAGTGCCGTTCGGGCAACCAGCAGATCTGCGAGGAACAGTTCCAGCCGGGCTTCACCCATTGGGGCTCCTTCGCGGAATATGTCGCGATCGACTACGCCGACCACAATCTCGTGCACCTGCCGGAGGCGATCGACTATGCGACCGCCGCCAGCCTCGGCTGCCGCTTCGCCACCTCCTTCCGCGCGGTGGTCGACCAGGCGCGGGTGACGGGCGGCGAATGGGTGGCGGTTCATGGCTGCGGCGGGGTGGGTCTTTCGGCGATCATGATTGCCGCAGCCCTCGGCGCCAACCCGATCGCCATCGATATCTCCGCCGAAAAACTGGATTTTGCGAAGAAGATGGGCGCGGTCGCCACCGTCAATGCCCGCGAGGTCGCGGATGTGGCGGAGGCCGTGCGCGATATTACCGGCGGCGGGGCGCATGCCTCCGTCGATGCGCTGGGCTCGCCCGTCACCTGCTTCAACTCGATCAAGAACCTGCGCCGCCGCGGCCGGCATGTGCAGGTCGGGCTGATGCTCGCCGACCATGCAACGCCGCAGATCCCGATGGCGCAGGTCATCGGCCATGAACTCGAAATCTACGGCAGCCACGGCATGCAGGCCTGGCGCTACGACGCCATGCTGGCAATGATCGAAAGCGGCAAGCTCGCCCCGCAAAAACTGATCGGTCGCCATATCAGCCTCGACGAGGCGGTGCCGGCGCTGATGGCGATGGACAAGGCGACCGACCTCGGCATCAGCGTGATCACGCGGTTCTGAGGACGGGCCGCCGGCCGTGCTATGTGATTGACATTCCTCGCGCGATAGCCGCCAATCAAGCGTGATAATGCCCAGGAGGAATCGCCGCCCATGTCCCACGCCGCCTATGTCTTCGATGCCTATGGCACGCTGTTCGACGTGCATGCGGCGGTGCGCCGCCATGCGGGCGATGTGGGTCCGAACTATCAGGCGTTCTCCGAGGTCTGGCGCGCCAAGCAGCTCGAATATTCTTGGACGCGCGCGCTGATGGGGGCTTACGCGGATTTCTGGCAGCTCACCGAGCAGGCGCTCGACTTTACGTTCCAGCGCATCGGCGGCGTCGACCCCGCGCTGCGCCAGAAGCTGCTCGATGCCTATTGGAAGCTCGATTGCTACCCGGAAGTGCCGGCGGTCCTCAAAGCGCTGAAGAGCCGCGGCGCGCATATCGCCATCCTCTCCAACGGCTCGCCCGCCATGCTGGCCTCCGCGGTGAAAAACGCGGCGCTCGACACGGTCATCGATGACGTCTTTTCCGTCGACGCGCTGAAGACCTACAAGACGGCGCCCGCCGTCTACGACCTCGTGACGACCAACTACCGGCTCTATCCGAACGCCGTCTCCTTCCAGTCCTCCAATCGCTGGGACATTGCGGGTGCCACGAAATTCGGCTTCCGCACCGTCTGGATCAACCGCAGCAATATGCCGGACGAATATTTCGACCTCGGCCCGGCGCTGATCCTGCCCTCGCTCGACAGCCTCTGAGGAAAATCCATGGCCTGGTCTGCCGCGCAATACCTGAAATTCGAAGACGAACGCACGCGCCCTGCCCGCGACCTGCTGGCGCAGGTGCCGGCCGATCTTCCGGCCGGAACAGTCTATGACCTCGGCTGCGGGCCTGGCAATTCCACGGAACTGCTGGTGGAGCGGTTCCCCGGTCGCGGCGTCAAGGGCGTAGACAATGCGAGCGACATGCTGAAGGCCGCGCGAAACCGCCTGCCGGGCGTGGACTTCGTCGAATGCGACCTGGCAAAATGGCAGGCGCCCGAGCCGGCCGCCCTGCTCTACGCCAATGCCGTGTTTCAATGGCTTCCCGACCATGTGGCGGTGCTGGTAAAGCTGATGGACAGCCTGCGTCCCGGCGGCGTGCTCGCCGTGCAGATGCCGGACAATCTTTCCGAACCATCGCACCTCCTGATGGAGGAAAGCGCGATGGCCGGCCCATGGCGCACCGCCTTCGCCGACGGCACGCCGCGCCGCAAACCGCTGCCCGCACCGGCCGCCTATATGGACGCGCTCGGCTCCAAGGCGGCGCGCGTCGACGTATGGCACACCGCCTACAACCACCCGATGGCGGATGCGGCAGCGATCGTCGAATGGGTGAAAAGCACCGGCCTGCGTCCCTATGTCGAGCGCATCCCGGCAGAACAGCGCGACGGCTTCCTCGCCGACTACGAAAGCCGCATCGCCAAGGCCTATGCGCCGATGGCCGACGGACGGCGGCTGTTGCGGTTCCCGCGGCTGTTCATCGTGGCGGTGAAGGCGTGAATATCTCGGTTACGCGAACACGTATTTGGGTGCCGAAATCCTTCATCGGTTTCGAGCAGATTTCCAAATCCACCAGAGCTTGAAGTACTTGCACTACGAACAGGAATTCAGATGTCAAATTCCTACTTCCAGAAATTCACGATTGCTGCCGGCATCATTCTCCTCTCCAGTGCATGGTCTGCCCGCGCTATCGATGCTTGCCAAAAAATCCAATTCTCAACAGAGCGCGCCAATCTAAGCAGGTTGCTGTCCTCGAGCGGTTTTTCAAAAGAAGAGAATCTCTTTCTTTTGAGGGGTGTTGATCAAAAGCTTAGTGAAATAAAGCGAGGCCTCCTTAACGCGCGCGGGAGCGAATGCGGATTGAATGCAGTGCGTGCACTGGTAATCGGCTGCTTGAATCACAGCCTGCCCTCTACTCTCCGGTCAATAACGTCTCCAAATCGCAAGACTGGGAAAGCACTATGGGGGAAGTCGGATGTTACGCGCCGAGACGCCGCCGTTATCGGAATGACCCATGCCTGCAAGGCAAGTGCAATGGAGCATTTTTTTTCGAATTAACGCCGTGAGAAGCGGTCGACCTGAAGACGAAGGCGTCGTGGTTGTCCGCATTTCTGGATAGACAGCATTTGCGGTCAAAAAGCCTGAGTGCACTCAAATCTTTTCCGCCAGAAAGTCGATGAACGCCCTTATGCGCGCGGCCAGATGCTCGTGCCCGGCGAAGACCGCGTGCACGACCTCGATGTCGCCCGGGTTGAAATCCTCCAGCACGGGCACCAGCGTTCCGGCGGCGATATCCGGCTCGACGTGGAAGCGCCCGATGCGGCCGAGGCCAAGGCCATCCACGCAGAGCTGGCGCAGGATGGCGCCGCTGGAGACCAGCATGTTGCCGGTGATCTCGTAGGCTTCGGTCGTCTGCCCATCACTTGCAAGAAACGGCCAGTCGTCCATGCTGCGGCGGAAGTTGAAGCGCAGGCAGTTGTGGGCGGCGAGATCGGCCGGATGCTGCGGCGTGCCGTGCCGTGCGAGATAATCCGGTGCGGCGATGACGACCTTGCGGCTTTCCAGCAGTTTTCGCGCCTTCAGCGAGGAATCGCGCAAGGGACCCGAGCGGATGGCGACGTCGGTGCGTTCGCCGATCACGTCGATGACACCGTCCGTCAGCGTCAGGTCCAGCTCGATATCCGGATAGCGCGCGAGGAAGGCCGGCACGAGCGGGAGAATGCAGCGCTCGCCGAAGCCGACCGAGGCATTAACCCTGAGCGGCCCGCGCGGCACGATGCGGGAACCCTCCGCCACGATACGCTCCGTCTCGGCGATATCCGACAGGATGCGCCGCGCCCGGCCGAGATAGACCTCGCCTTCCGGCGTCAGTTCCAGCCGGCGCGTGGTGCGCACCAGAAGCCGCGCGCCGAGCCGGTCCTCGACGCGGGTGACGAGCTTGCTCACCGCTGACGGTGACAGGCGCAGCTTGCGGCCGGCGGCCGAAAAACTCTTCAGCTCCGCCGCCAGCACGTAGACCTCCATTTCACCGGCCCGGTTGTCCATGCATCACCTTTGAATTTAATTCACATATGCTTATCCACTTCGCCGGATTAACGCGCAAGTGGTCCTGCCCCATATTCCGCTCCGAACCAACATCGCAACCCAGCCAAGCCGCCCGGATCCCAAGCCGGGAGGCCAAGGACCCTGCCATGCCTCTCGCTCTCTTTGCGCTTACCGTCGCGGCCTACGCGATCGGCACCACCGAATTCGTGATCGTCGGCCTGTTGCCGACCGTCGCAACCGACCTCGACATCACCCTGCCGCTTGCCGGCCTCATCGTCTCCGTCTACGCGCTCGGCGTCACCTTCGGCGCGCCCATCCTGACGGCGCTCACCGGCAGGCTCGGCCGCAAGCCGCTGCTCGTCGGCCTCATGGCGCTGTTCATCGCCGGCAATGTACTGGCCGCACTGGCACCAAGCTATGGTATGCTGCTCGTCGGCCGCGTGCTGTCGGCCTTCGCGCACGGCGTCTTCTTCTCCGTCGGCGCGACCATCGCAGCCGATCTCGTGGCCCCCGATCGCCGGGCCTCGGCCATCGCCATGATGTTCATGGGGCTCACCGTCGCCATCGTCACCGGCGTGCCACTCGGCACCTTCATCGGCCAGACGTTCGGCTGGCGTGCCACCTTCTGGGCCGTTGCCGGCCTCGGCCTCGTCGCCTTCGCCGCCATCGCCCTGCTGCTGCCGTCGAACCTCAACCGGGAAAAGCCGGCGGGCCTGATGGAACAGGTGCGCGTGCTCGGCTCCGGTCGCCTGCTCCTCGTTTTCGCCATGACGGCGCTCGGCTATGGCGGCACCTTCGTGACCTTCACCTTCCTGTCGCCGCTCCTGCAGGACATTACCGGCCTGTCGGCCAATACGGTCAGCCTCGTGTTGGTGCTCTATGGTGCGGCGATCGCCTTCGGCAACATCGTCGGTGGCAAGGTGGCGAACCGCGAACCGGTCAAGGCGCTCGCCGTGCTCTTCGCCCTGCAGGCTGCCGTGCTGGTGCTTCTCACCTTCACCGCCTCCTCGCCGGTGCTTGTGCTGATCACGCTCGCCGCGCTCGGCTTCCTGTCCTTCGCCACCGTGCCGGGCCTCCAGCTCTATGTCGTGGAGATGGCCAAGCGTCACCGCCCGGCTGGCGTGGACGTTGCCTCGGCGCTCAACATCGCCGCCTTCAACCTCGGCATCGCCGCAGGTGCGTGGATCGGCGGGCTGGTCGTCGCCTCGCCGCTCGGCCTCGGTGCAACGCCTTGGGTCGGCGCCATCCTCGTCGCTGCGGCCCTCGGCCTGACGCTGGTGAGCGGCGCCCTCGACCGCCGCGAACGCAGCGCACCGGACGCCGCCTGCCAGCCGGCCTGAAACCCTTCGTCCGCCGGGGCGCTACCCCTTCAACTCCGGCGGGCCATCAATCCAAAAGGAGACATCCAATGAAAACCGTCAACGCCAATGGCGCCCACATTCCCCAGCTCGGTTTCGGCACGTTCCGCATGCCGGAAGCCGACGTCCTCGCCATCCTGCCGAAGGCACTCGCCCAAGGCTTCACCCATGTCGACACCGCCCAGATCTACGAGAACGAGGCCGCCGTCGGCGCGGCCATCCAGGCCTCCGGCGTCGCCCGCGACAAAATCTTCCTCACCACCAAGGTCTGGGTCGCGAACTATGCCAAAAATGCCTTCGCCGCATCCGTCGAAGAGAGCCTGCGCAAGCTGAAGACCGACCATGTCGATCTTCTCCTGCTGCACTGGCCGAACGACGCCGTGCCGCTCGAGGTGCAGATCGCCGAACTCAACGCCGTGCGCGAGCGTGGCCTGGCAAGGCATATCGGCGTCAGCAACTTCAACACAGAACTGATGGCCGAGGCCGTGCGCTTCAGCGCCGCGCCACTCGCCACCAACCAGGTCGAGTATCATCCCTATCTCGACCAGATGAAGGTGCTGGAAGCCGCCGAGACCTATGGCATGGCGCTCACCGCCTACTACGCCATGGCCGATGGCAAGGTGCCGAATGAGCGGTTGCTGAAGGAAATCGGCGCGGCGCATGGCAAGTCTGCGGCACAAGTCGCGCTGCGCTGGCTGATCCAGCAGCCGGACGTGGTGGCGCTCACCAAGACGGCGACGGAAGCAAGGCTTGCCGAAAACCTCGCCCTCTTCGATTTCGTGCTCACCCCGGACGAGATGATGCGCATCCACAAGCTCGCCCGCCCGGACGGCCGCATCGTCAGCCCGGATGGCTTGGCACCCGCCTGGGACCAGGCCGCCTGACGCGCTCCGGCGGCGAGAGGGACCGCATAGGAGGCAAGGCGTTGCCTCCTTCCCTTCTCCCCCGCGGGGAGAAGGTGGCTCGATGGGTCGGATGAGGGGGATAGCGCTGATATCCCGGCTTTTTCCACCTGTGGCATCCCCCTCATCCGCCTGCCGGCACCTTCTCCCCGCGGGGGAGAAGGAGAAAGCGGCAACGTTGTGCCATAGGCGATACCCCTCGCCGACCACACCGAAAGATGAGGCCGGCTTCCCAACGGGTTGCCGGCCGGGTATGTTGCCGCGCCGCCCCGTCTGCGGCAGGGAGCCTTTCATGCAGTCCTCGTCGTCAACCGTCATTACGCCCGACTGGCCGGCCATTTTCGCCGTCGTTCTCGGCGCGACGGCTTTTTCGGTGGCGCAGGGGCTGACTTATCCGCTGGTCTCGTTGACGCTGGAGGCGCGCGGCTTTTCCTCGTCGATGATCGGCGTGAACGCCATCGCCTATGCCGGCGGCACCGCCGCCTCGACACTGCTGATCGGCGCGCTCACCAAACGCTGGCGGCCTGACCGGCTGATCATCGCAAGCCTCATCCTCTGCTCGCTGTGCCTTGTCACCTTCGCCGCCTCTACCTCCTTCTCCATCTGGCTCGTCGCCCGCTTCGTGCTCGGTTTCTTTGCCAGCATCATCTTCATGCTCGGCGAAGCCTGGCTCAACGCGGCCTGCCCGGACCGGCTGCGCGGCCGCGTCTCGGGCCTCTATGGCATGGGCATCTGCGCGGGCTTTGCCGCCGGACCGCTTGCCATTCCACTGTTCGGCAGCGCGGGCGGCCTCGGTTTCGCGCTGACCGCCGTCTATCTTGCCATCGTCGCCTTCGCGACGGGCATGCTGATGTTCTCGACCAAGACGGTGCCGGCCCCCTCGTCCACAAGCGATGTCTTCCGCTTCTTCAAGGCCGCGCCCATTCTGGTCGGCATGGTGTTCGTCTTCGGCTTTGCCGATATCGCGGCGATCTCGGCCATGCCGGTCTATTTCGTGAAAATGGGCTACAGCGAAGCCTTCGCCGCCATCAGCGTGACCGTGCTGGCTTTGCCGACGGCGCTTGCCCAGCCCTTCATCGGCGTGCTGCTCGACAAGCTGCCGCGTGAGCGCGTGGCGCTCGCCGCCGTCGGCGTTGCCGCCGCGAGCTATCTCATCCTCCCGTCGATGACGTCGGAAATCGCGATCCTGGGTATCTTCGCCCTGATGGGCACGGCCGTCTTCTCGCTTTATACCTGCGCGCTCACCATGCTCGGCGAGCGCTACACCGGATCCATGCTGGTGGCCGGCAGCGCGGCCTTCGCGCTTGTCTATGCGGCGGGCAGCGCCACCGGTTCGGGCCTCACCGGCGCCATCATGGAGGCCGGCGGACCGATGGCCGGGCCGATCTCGGTCGGCCTCGGCCTTGCCGCCTTCACGGCCCTGCTGATCTTTGTGCAAAGGCGCTAGGCCGGTCGTGACCGTTCCGCAGAACAGAAGCGAACTCCTCGCCGCAATCGACCTGGAGTTCGCCAAACTCAGAAAAACGCTGGAAGCGCTCCCGCCGGACCTCGTGCACGCGCGCACGATGGAAGGGCATGCCAAGGGCACGGTGATGAGCCCCTTCGATCTCGTCGCCTATCTGGTCGGCTGGAACGAACTGGTGCTGAAATGGCTGGACCGGGACGCGGCCGGCCAGCCAATCGACTTTCCCGAGACAGGCTTCAAATGGAACGCACTCGG
The DNA here is from genome assembly GCF_052438155.1 of Shinella sp. Classification (NCBI taxonomy): domain Bacteria; kingdom Pseudomonadati; phylum Pseudomonadota; class Alphaproteobacteria; order Hyphomicrobiales; family Rhizobiaceae; genus Shinella; species Shinella sp. Next base: position 160,495 of record NZ_JBQVPI010000012.1, read on the forward strand.
CAAGCTCGCCCAGAAATTCTACGGCGACTATGCGGACATTCCCTACCCGCAGCTCGTCGGGCGGCTCGATGCCGCGAAGGAGAGGATTGTCGGTATCATCGGCCAGCATGACGATGCGGCGCTCTACGGACGTCCCTGGTACGAGGCATGGACCATGGGCCGGATGATCCAGTTCAACACGTCATCACCCTATGCCAATGCGCGCGGACGCCTGCGCAAATGGCTGAAGTCTCACGCCGAGGCGTGAGGAAGCCATCCCGCGCGGACGCGGGATGGCAAAAAGCCAAACTCAGACGAACTGGCTGAGGCCGGGAACGGAAGCGACGACTTCGTCGACCACGTCGGCGCCGGCATGTTCGCGGGCAACTGCCATGGTTTCCTTGGCAAGCCCGGTGATTTCACCCATGCCGAGGCCCTGGCTCATCAGCTGCTGGCCGAGACCCATGACGCCGCCGCCGCCGATGGCGCTCATCAGGCCACCGAGCAGGCCACCGCCACCCTGGCCTTCGCCATTGTACTGGGCAACCAGGTCGGAAGCGCCGGGGATGGCTTCGATCATGCGGGCGACCGGGCCGTCAGCGGCTTCGCGCTGCAGGAAGCCGAGCATCATGCCGATGGCCTTTTCAGCAAGGGCCGGCTCGATGCCGACGGCATCGGCAACGCGGGTGACGAGATCGTTCATGGAAAATCCTCCGAATTATTTGACGTTGACGTCAAGGTAATTGAATTCGCCGGCAAACTCAAGCCAGCTTTGCGCGTCTTCGACAGCCGGGCCGCGGCCCTTGAAAGCGTGTTGTTCCCGTGCCTGACTATCCTTATAACCTGCTTGAGACGATTCAATGAAAACATGGCCGAAGCGACACTCGGCCCCGAATCGCGCAGATCGGCTTCAGGGAGTTTCAACGTGACGGAATCGCTTCTTCAGGACGGAAAGCTCTATATCGGCACCAGCCGCAAGCCGGACGATACCAACAACAAGCCGGAATATCTCGACTTGAAGTTCGGCAACCGCCACGGCCTCGTGACGGGCGCCACCGGCACCGGCAAGACGGTGACGCTGCAGGTGCTGGCCGAAGGTTTTTCCAATGCCGGCGTGCCGGTGTTCTGCGCCGACGTGAAGGGCGACCTTTCCGGCATCGGCGCGATCGGCGAGCCGAAGGACTTTCTCCAGAAGCGCGCCGACCAGATTGGCCTGACGCCCTATGAATTCCAGGAATTCCCGGTGATCTTCTGGGATCTCTACGGCGAAAAGGGCCATCGCGTGCGCACCACCATCTCCGAGATGGGACCGCTGCTGCTGTCGCGCCTGATGAACGCCACCGACGCGCAGGAAGGCGTCATCAACATCGCCTTCAAGATCGCCGACCAGGGCGGCCTGCCGCTGCTCGACCTCAAGGATTTCCAGGCGCTGCTCAACTATATGGGCGAGAATGCCTCGACGCTGTCCAACCAGTTCGGCTTCGTCTCCAAGGCCTCCGTCGGTTCGATCCAGCGCGAGTTGCTGATCCTCGAACAGCAGGGTGCCGAACAGTTCTTCGGCGAGCCGGCGCTGAAGATTTCCGACATCATGCGCACGACCAATGACGGGCGCGGCGCGATCTCGGTGCTCGCCGCCGACAAGCTGATGATGAACCCGCGTCTCTACGGCACCTTCCTGCTCTGGATGCTCTCCGAATTGTTCGAAGTGCTGCCGGAAGTGGGCGACCCGGAAAAGCCGAAACTGGTGTTCTTCTTCGACGAGGCCCACCTCCTGTTCAACGACGCGCCAAAGGTGCTGACCGAACGTGTCGAGCAGGTCGTGCGCCTCATCCGCTCCAAGGGCGTCGGCGTCTATTTCGTCACGCAGAACCCGCTCGACGTGCCGGAAACCGTGCTCGCGCAGCTCGGCAACCGGGTACAGCACGCGCTGCGCGCCTATACGCCGCGCGAACAGAAGGCGGTGAAGACGGCCGCCGATACGTTCCGTCCCAACCCGGAATTCAACTGCGCCGATGTCATCACGCAGCTCGGCACCGGTGAAGCGCTGGTCTCGACGCTCGAAGGCAAGGGCGCGCCCTCGATGGTCGAGCGCACACTGGTGCGCCCGCCGGCCTCCCGCGTCGGCCCGGTGACCGATGCAGAACGCAAGGACATCATGAAGGTCAGCCCCGTCGCCGGCCTTTACGACGAGGATTTCGATCGCGAATCCGCCTACGAAATTCTCATGGCGCGCGCCAAGAAGGCGGCCGATTCCGTCGCCGCCCAGGAACAGGCGGACGCCCAGCCCGAGGAAAAACCCGCCGGCGGCAGCCGCTGGACCCTGCCCGGCTTCGGCGACGACGAACCCGCCGCCCAGCCCGCGCCCAAGCAGCCCAAGCCCCGCGCCGGCTACCAGCGTGAGACGGTGGCGGAAGCCGCGATGAAATCGGTCGCCCGCACCGTCGCCTCCTCGCTCGGCCGCGCGCTGGTGCGCGGTATCCTCGGCAGCCTGCGGCGCTAAACCACCCAGCCCTTGTTCGTGCGAAAGGCCCGGATGCAACCGCATCCGGGCCTTTTGTCTGGAACGTGGCCGCAAGGATTATTTGCAGACCTTGATCCGCTTGATGATGACGTTGCCGTAGTAGTCGTAGGACTTCACCTTCTTGATG